>NZ_JAUXZW010000074.1 GCF_030693805.1 Phenylobacterium sp. | reverse complement strand
CTCGACGACCAAGGCCGCGCGCCGCGTCTGGTGGTGATCGAGAATGTCTCCGGGCTCCTCACCTCGCATGGCGGCCGTGACTTCCAGGCGCTGTGCGAAGCCCTGAGCGCCCGTGGATATGGGATGGGGGCGCTGGAGATAGACGCCGCCCATTGCCTTCCGCAGTCCCGTCCGCGGGTGTTCGTGATCGCCACGCGCGAGCCGCCCTCACCCCACCTCATCGGCGACAGCCCGTTCCACACGCGCGCCCTGCGCGCCGCCCACGCACGGCTGACCCCGCCGCTGCAGGCGAACTGGATCTGGTGGCGGCTCGCCGCGCCGCCCGCCCGCAACACCGAGCTGGCCAGCTTGCTGGAGCCGGACGACGCCGTAGCCTGGCATGCGCCTGCGCGAACCCAGCGCCTGCTGGACCTGATGGCCCCCGCCCACCGCCAGCGGCTCCAACAGCACTGCGCACAGCCTGCCCGGAGCGTGGGGGCGGCCTACCGGCGGATGCGCATTGAGGCCGGCGTTAGGGTGCAACGCGTCGAGGCGCGTTTCGATGGGTTGGCCGGATGCCTGCGCACGCCCCGGGGAGGGTCGTCTCGGCAGACGATCATCGTGATCGAAGACGGCGGGGTGCGCTCGCGCCTGCTGTCGCCGCGTGAGGCGGCCAGGCTGATGGGCCTGCCTGACAGCTATGTGCTGCCACGCCCCGCCACCGCCGCCCTGCACGTGGCCGGCGACGGCGTGGCCGCCCCGGTGGTGCGCCTGCTCGCCCAGGGCCTGCTGGAACCGCTTTTGAACGGCGCAGAACGGCTCGCCGCGGAATAAAGCCGGCTTCCAAAAAAACATGGAACGCTTAGGTTCGCCCGACACCAACTCTCGAACCGGAAGCTCCGCTTATGGACGCCAACACCGACCAAACCTACAACGCCGCGCGCCACAAGCGAGCCGGCCGCGGCAAGATCTTCGACAGTATCATCGACACCATGGGCGACACGCCGCTGGTGCGCCTGCCCCGCCTCAACGCCGCGCTGAAACCGCGAGGCGAAGTGCTGGCCAAGCTCGAATTCTTCAACCCGATGGCTTCGGTCAAGGACCGCATCGGCGTGGCGATGATCGAATATCTGGAGGCCAAGGGCGTGCTGAAGGCGGGCTCGACCATCGTCGAGCCGACCAGCGGAAACACCGGCATCGCACTGGCGTTCGTCGCCGCCGCCAAGGGCTACAAGCTGACCCTGGTGATGCCGGAAAGCATGTCGATGGAGCGGCGCAAGATGCTGCTGATCCTCGGCGCCAAGCTGGAACTGACGCCGGCCGAACGCGGCATGGCCGGCGCCGTCGCCCGCGCCAAGGAACTGGTCGAGGCGACACCCGGCGCAGTGATGCCGCAGCAGTTCGACAACACCGCCAACCCGCTGATCCACCGGGTGACCACCGCTGAGGAGATCTGGAACGACACCGCAGGCGGCGTCGACGTGGTGATCTCCGGCGTCGGCACGGGCGGCACCATCACCGGCGTCGGCCAGGCGCTGAAGGCCCGCAAGCCCTCGGTGCGGATGGTCGCGGTGGAACCCGAGGCTTCGCCGGTGCTTTCGGGCGGACCGCCCGGACCGCACAAGATCCAGGGGATCGGCGCGGGCTTCGTGCCCTCGATCCTCGATCGCGGCGTCATCGACGAAGTGATCCAGGTCTCCAACGAGGACAGCTTCGCCATGGCCCGCCGCGTCGCCCGCGAAGAGGGCATCCCCGTCGGGATCTCCTCGGGCGCCGCCCTCATCGCAGCCTTTGACGTCGCGGCCCGCGAGGAGATGGCCGGCAAGATGATCGTGGCGATCATCCCGAGCTTCGCCGAGCGCTACCTGTCGACGGCGCTCTTCGAAGGGCTGTGAGCGCGCGCACCGACGTCTTCGAGCCGGCCGTCCGCTCGGCGGTGATGCGCCGCGTCAAGGGGCGCGACACCGGCCCGGAGATGAAGGTGCGTCGCCTGCTGTGGGCGCTGGGCGCCCGCTACCGCCTGCATCGCAAGGACCTGCCGGGATCGCCAGACGTGGTGATCGCCGGCCGCCGGCTGGCGATCTTCGTCCACGGCTGCTTCTGGCACGGTCATGACTGCACGCGCGGCGCGCGGACGCCGAAGTCAAACACGGCGTACTGGACGGCCAAGGTCGCCCGAAACCGGGCGCGTGACGCCACCGCCGCCCAGGCGCTGACCGACGACGGCTGGCGGGTCGAGACGATTTGGGAATGCGAGATGAAGGATGAGGCGGCGCTCCGCGCGCGCCTCGCAGGCGTCATCGGCCGCCGTTAGGCGGCGGCCGTGGCCTGGATGCTCGCCGGGATCAGCGCACGGGCGATGGCGGCGTGGAGCGCCGCGGCGTCGATTGGCTTGGCCACGTGGCCGGTCATGCCGGCTTGGCGGCAGGCCTCCCACTCCGTGGCCTCGCTTGAGGCGGTGCAGGCGATCACCGGCGTATGTTGATTGGGCCCTGGCGTGCGGCGCAGCACCCGGCAAGCCTCTCGGCCGTCCATGACCGGCATGTGGACATCCATCAGCACCACGTCGAACACGTGCGCCGAGAGTTGCTCGAGCGCGGCGCGGGCCGACGAGGCGGCGCTGAGCTGAACCCCGAACGGCTCCAGCATCAGGGCGACGGCGCGGCGGTTGATCTCGTGGTCGTCCACCACCAACACGCGCACGTCCTCGACGGAGGTTGCGAGGGTCTCCGCAGCGGCATCCTCCATTGGGCGGGCGTCGGCGAGGGCGATCTCCAGGGTGAAACTGGCGCCTTCGCCCGGGCGGCTGCGGGCATAGAGATCGCCGCCCATCAAACGGGCGAGTTCACGGCTGATGGCGAGGCCCAAGCCCGTGCCGCCATGGGTGCGGGCGATCGACGTCTGAGTCTGCTCGAAAGGCGTGAACAGGCGTGCGATCTGGTCGCTGCTCATCCCGTCGCCGCTGTCGGAGACCGTGAAGCGCGCCATCCAGGCTGCGTCCTCGTTGGCCAGGCGGACATCCTCCTCCAGCCGAGTGGCCAGCACGCTGAGGGTGACGCCGCCGTGGTCGGTGAACTTGATCGCATTGGAGAACAGGTTGTTGAGGATCTGACGCAGCCGGGTCGGGTCGCCCGCCACATGCGGCGGCAGGACATCCACGCCCTCGAGCTTCAGGTACAAGCCCTTCTTCGCGGCCTCCGCCGACCAGAAGGCGACGCTGTCGGAGATCAGCGCCGGCAGGTCGTAGGTGATGACCTCGATGTCCATTCGCCCAGCCTCCATCTTGGAGAGGTCGAGGAGGTCGTTGAGCAGGGTGCGCATCATCCGGCCGGATTCGGCGATCAGTGCAGCGTTGGACCGTGTCGCCGCGTCAGGGCCGGCGCTGCGCTCGATCGCCTCGGCCCCCGCCAGGATGGCGCTGATCGGCGTGCGCAGCTCGTGACTGACCATGGCGATGAAGCTGGACTTGGCGGCGGTCGCGGCCTCGGCTTCGAGGCGACGACGATCGGCCTCCGCGTGGGCCCGCTTGCGGGCGTCGCGCGAGTCCGCGCCCGAGCGCCAGAGCTCCCGGGCGGTGTTGACGATCACCACGCACAGGGCGACGGCGGATATGGCGATGATCGGCGATCCGCTGAGCTTCCCCGCCGTATAGGCCACGAACAGCAGGTAGCCGGCGAACGGCGCCAGGGCGGCGATGATCGCAGCGCGCGAGCCCTGATTGGTCATCAGCGGCGTCAGCATACCGACAACCAGCAACATCAGGCCGCAGACCAGCCCCCAGCTCCCCTTCGACGAGGTGAACAGCACCGGTGAGCCGAACGCGAGGCTGTTCACGGCGAACCAGGTGAGCGCGAGACCTTTACTGAACGGCCGGCGGCGTGCGGTCTTTGAACCGAAAAGCGCGAAATCGAGCGCCTGTACGGCGCTGTAGAGCGCCAGCCAGAGGATCGCCAGCGTCCAGCCGATCACCGGCGTCAGGCAAACCGCGAGGCAGCCGGCGCGGAACATGCGGCTGCGCTGACCCTGGCGTCGCGCGGCCATGGTCTCGACCATGCCGTCTTCGTGAATCCTGTCGAGCAGCTTGACCACTGCGTTGGCCTCCCCGGAGGCGCGGCCGTCGCCGGCGCCTCACGAGAACAGCGGTACGTGAAAGGGTGAAAGGATTGGTAAAGCGGCCCGTTCAGCCGACGGCGGCGCTGCCCTCGACCTGGACGTCGGTCGTGATCGAATTGGCGATGAAGCAATCGCGATGCGCCGCGTGGTGCAGCGCCTCGCTGGCCTCAGTGGATGGAGCCGCGCCGTCGTAGATCACCTCGGGGCGCAGGGTAATGCGGGTGATCGCCAGGCGTCCGACGGCGTTGGGCTCCATCACCCCGACCGCGTGGTCGCGATAGCCCAGCACGCGAAGGCCGGCCTCGCGCGCCTTATGCAGGAAGGTGAGCATGTGGCAATTGGCCACGGCGGCGACGAACATCTCCTCCGGGTCGACCGCCGACTCCACCGACCAGGGCGCCGGCGTCACGTGCGGCGACGACGACGCGGCGATCTGCGCGCCGCCATCGAAGCTCAGGATGTGGGCGCGGCTGTAGCGCCCGCGCGCGAAGTCCTCGCCTTCGCCCAGCGCCCAGGCGACCTGCGCGGTATAGGTCGCCATCAGAAGGCGTCGGCCGGCAGGCTCATCAGGGTTTGTGAACCGGCCTTCAGTTTACGCAGATGGGCGCCGGCCTGGGGCAGAACGCGCTCCACGAAGTGACGGGCGACGACGAGCTTGCGGGCATAGAAGGGATCGCTGTCTCCGGCGGCGACCTTCGCCTGGGAGACCTTCGCGATCCGCGCCCACATGTAGGCCAGGGCCGTCAGACCGAACAGATGCAGGTAGTCGCTGGAGGCCGCGCCTGCGTTATCGGGATTGGCCATGCCGTTCTGCATCAACCACAGGGTCGCTTCCTGAAGTTCGCCCTTGGCCTGGGCGAGGCCGGCGATGATTGGCGCCAGGGCGTCGTCGTCTTTGTTCGCCGCTGCATAGGCGTCCAGCTCGGCGAAGAAGGCCATCACCGCGCGACCGCCGTCGGCGGCGAGTTTGCGCCCGACCAGGTCCAGCGCCTGCACGCCGTTGGTCCCCTCGTAGATCATCGCGATGCGCACATCGCGCAGGTACTGGCTCAGCGGCAGGTGTTCGGTGTAGCCCGCGCCGCCGTGGATCTGCATTGCGTTGGAGCAGACCTGGAACCCCTGGTCGGTGAGGAACGCCTTCACCACCGGCGTCAGCAGCGCCATGAAGTCCGAGGCCTTGCGACGCTCCGCCTCGTCGGCGGCGGCGCGCGCGAGGTCGCCCTGCAGCGCCGTCCAGAACAGGAAGGCGCGACCGCCCTCGACCATGGCGGCGGCGTCCAGCAGCATGCGACGCACGTCGGGGTGGACGATGATCGGGTCGGCCGGACCGTCGGGATTCTTCGGCCCGGTGAGCGCGCGCCCTTGCAGGCGCTCCTTGGCGAAGGCCGCGGCGGCCTGATAGGCGCCCTCCGCCTGAGCGATGCCCTGCAGGCCGACGCCGATCCGCGCCTCGTTCATCATCACGAACATCAGCGCCAGGCCGCGGTTCTCCTCGCCGACAAGCCAGCCGGTCG
Source organism: Phenylobacterium sp. (assembly GCF_030693805.1). Classification (GTDB taxonomy): domain Bacteria; phylum Pseudomonadota; class Alphaproteobacteria; order Caulobacterales; family Caulobacteraceae; genus Phenylobacterium. The sequence continues at coordinate 26,383 of NZ_JAUXZW010000074.1, read as the reverse complement.
ATTCGTCATGGGCCAGGACGCAGGTGGCGTTGCCATGGATGCCCATCTTGGATTCCAAGCCCAGGCATTTGACGCCGTTGCGATCGCCCAGCGTCCCATCCGCGTTCGGGATGAACTTCGGCACGATGAACAGGCTGATGCCGCGTACGCCGGCCGGCGCGCCCTCGATACGGGCCAGCACCAGGTGCACGATGTTCTCGGTAAGGTCCTGCTCGCCGCCGCTGATCCAGATCTTCTGGCCGCTGATCCGATAGCTGCCGTCGCCGTGGGCGACCGCCTTGGTGCGCAGCAGGCCCAGATCGGTGCCGCAATGCGGCTCGGTGAGGTTCATGGTCCCCGCCCACCGACCGGACGCCAGCCTGGGAAGGTAGAGGTCCTTCTGCGCCTGCGATCCGCCATTCAGGATCGCGGAATAGGTGCCGTGCGTCAGGCCCGGATACATGGCGAACGCCATGTTGGCGCCGGACGACATCTCCGAGACCGCCAGGTTGACCACAGCCGGCAGGCCCTGGCCGCCGTAGGCGGGCTCGGCGCCCAGCGCCGGCCAGCCTGCGTCGACGAACTGCTGATAGGCCGCCTTGAAGCCGTCCGGCGTGGTCACGGTGTGGTCCGGGCTCCACCGGCAGCCCTGCTTATCGCCCACGGCGTTCAGCGGGGCCAGCACCTCGCCGCAGAACCGCGCCGCCTGGTCCAAGATCTGTTCGACCAAGTCGGGCGTCGCGTCGGCAAAACCCGGCAGATTGGCGTACCGTTCGAGCTCCAGCACGTCGCGCAGCACAAAGAGCTGATCGCGCACAGGCGGTTGGTAGGTCATGGACGGCTCCGGCGATATGCCGCGGACCGTACGGGCAGGCCCGCTCAGACGCGGCTACTTGGCTTCGGCGCCTTCCATACGACGCGGTAGGCCCGGTGCATATTGGTCTTCCGGCGCCTGGCCATCGACCCGCAGCGTCGTCAGGCTGCGCTCGCAGAACGCGATGCTGGAGCGCAGATGCTCGATCGCGCCATCGATGTCGGTCTTCTGCTCTTCAAGCGCGCGGACGCGTTCGCGGAACTTGTCGGCCGATTTCATCAGCTGGGCCTCGCCGCCGTCGCCGGCGTTATAGAGGTCGCGGATCTCGGCCAGGGCCAGACCGACCCGCTTGCCGCGCAGGATCAGGATCAGCCGACCGCGGTCCTTGTACGAATAGATCCGGTTCATGCCGTCGCGCGTCGGCGAGAGCAGGCCCTTGTCCTCATAGAACCGCAGCGCGCGCGGGGTGCAGTCGAATTCCTGGCATAGCTGGCGGATGGTGAACGTCCGGCAGGGCTGGCGAAGCTCTTTGTCCATTGGGGTCTCTCCTGGGGAGGAAGGAGGTCCCAGCATAGTTGACCCTTACGTTAACGGCAACTCGCCTTCACGTAGAGGGCGCCACGCCAGTCAGGCGGCGCCTGTCAGGTCTCCGTTCAGCGCCGTTTCGATCAAGGCGATGGTCCGCTCCAGCCCGAAGATCGCCGCGAATGATCCAAACCGCGGCCCCTGGCTCTGACCCAGCAGGACTTCGTAGAGAGCGGTGAACCAGCCACGCAGCGGCTCGAAACCGGCGGCCTTGCCGGCTTCGTAGACCTCGTTCTGGATCAGCTCCGCGTCCTGACAACCGGAGGGCAATGCGCGCAGCCGCGCGGCCAGGTCGTTCATCGCGGCGCGCTCGCGATCATCGGGCGCGCGGAACGTCTTCGAGGGCTTCACGAAGTCCTCGTAGTAGTTGATCGCATAGCCGGCCATGCGATCCATCAACGGTTCGCTCTGCGGCGTCGCGCCCGTGAGGTAGCGGCTGAGGAATCCCCAGAGGATCTCCTTGCTGGAGGCGTTCGCCGCCGAGACCAGGTTCAGCATCAGCGAGAACGACACCGGCGAGCCCTTCGTCGGCGGCTCCGCGCGATGGACGTGCCAGGCCGGATTATCGATCGCCGGCGCGTTGGCGCCATCGCCCGCCGCCTTGTTGAACGCGTACAACTGCTGCAGGTATTCGTCGGTCGCCTTGGGAATCACGTCGAAATACAGCCGCTTGGCCGACTTCGGCGATTGGAACATGTAGTAGGCGAGGCTCTCGGGCGTGCCGTAGCGCAGCCACTCCTCCATGGTCAGGCCGTTGCCCTTGGACTTGGAGATCTTCTGGTTGTGCTCGTCCATGAAGAGCTCGAAGTGGAAGCTCTCCGGCGGCTCGCCCCCCAGCACCTTGACGATGCGGTTGGAGATGCGGACCGAGTCCACCAGGTCCTTGCCGGACATCTCGTAGTCGACCTTCAGCGCCGTCCAGCGCGCCGCCCAATCGGGCCGCCATTGCAACTTCACCCGGCCGCCGGTGACCGGGGTCTCGGTCAGCGTCCCGTCCTCGTCGGCGAAGACGATCGTGCCGCGGTCCAGGTGACGCTCCAGGGTCGGGGCCTGGAGCACCCGCCCGGTCGTCGGGCTGATCGGCAGGAACGGCGAATAGGTCGCGCGCCGCTCCTCGCCCAGCGACGGCAGCATGATCGCCTGCACCGCGTCGAAGCGCTCGAGGATGCGCAGCAGCACCTCGTCCAGCCGACCCGAGCGGTAGGTCTCGGTGGACGACATGAAGGTGTAGTCGAATCCGAACTCGTCGAGGAAGGCGCGCAGCCGGGCGTTGTTGTGGGCCCCGAAGCTCTCGTACTCGCCGAAAGGATCGCGCACGCTGGTCACCGGCTTGTCGCGATCCTCCTCCAGCATGGCGCGGTTGGGCACGTTGTCGGGGATCTTGCGCAGACCGTCCATATCGTCGGAGAAGACGATCAGCTGCGTCGGGACGGCGTCCTCGGTCAGCGCCCGGAACGCGGTGCGCACCATGGTCGGGCGCGCGGCCTCGCCGAAGGTGCCCATGTGCGGCAGGCCGGACGCGCCGTAGCCACACTGGAACACCACCGTTTCGCGCAGCGCCGGCAACGCCTGCACGGCCTCGGCGAATTTGCCCTGGGCGATGAGGGCGGCGGCAAGATCGCGCCCGGCGTCGTCCAGCCTCGTGCGCAGGATGCGGGCCAGCAAGCCGCGGGCCTGTTCGAACGGCCAGCTCCTGGCCTCACGCGCGGCGTGGGAAAGTCCTTGCAACATGGCCGTGGCGGTAGCGCCCCTGCGCCCTGGCCTCAAGTGCGCATTTCGACGGCGCCACACGCGGCGGAACCAACCGTCACGCTTCGCGTCTTCGCCAGGGTGGCGCTTTCGAAGGAGTTGCGGGCCCGTGAACCTCATCATCGCCAAGCGTGCGCTGGGCCTGTTCAGCATCGGATTGGGCGTCGTCGCCGTCGCCGCTCCGGATCGGCTGGCGCGCTGGGTGGGATTGGACGCCGAGGCCGAGGCGATGAGCGCCTTCGGGGCCCGTGAGATCGCCTCGGGCGCCGGCCTGCTGTCGCCGGTGAAGCCCGCGCCCTGGTTCTGGATGCGAGTCGGCGGCGACGTGATGGACCTGTTCGCTCTGCGCTCGGCGCTGCGCCCCGACAACCCCCGTCGTCAGGTGGCGATCGGCTTCACCGCCGTCATCGTGGCGATTGCCGCCATCGATGTGGCGATGGCGCTGCACGCGTCAACCAACCGCCGCGACAACGCCGAAGCCTCCGCCTAGCCGCCGTCGCTAAGCAGGAAATGGCCGCGTAACGCCGCCACCGGCGCGGCGCGCAAGTCCTGCCAGGCCTCCACGTGGACGTTGGCCACGCGGCGCCCGACCTTGCGGACGTCGGCGCGGGCGTAGAGCGTCACCGGCCGTCCGGGCCGCAGGTATTCGATGGTGATGTCGATCGTCTTGGGCGTCCGGCCAGCGGGTTCGTCGACCACCAGTTGCAACAGCGCGGTCAGCTCCATGAACGCCCCCAGCACTCCGCCGTGCAGGGCTGGCAGCTTGGTGTTGCCGATCAGGTGCGGCGAGTAGGGCAGAATGGCGGTCATCTCATCGCCCGCCAGTTCGGCGCGCATGCCGAGGAAGGCGATGTACGGCACCCGGCCGATGAACCGCGCCAGGCGTTCGGGGGCGTCGCTCATCGGCCGTTCGCCCCCAGCATGAAGGCGGCCTGGGCGGTGGCGATCGGCTCGCCGCCCTTGTCGTCATAGGCCTGGGCCCGGACAAAGGCGATCGAGCGGGTCAGCTTGTAGCAGTGCGCCTCGGCGGTGATGGCGCTGCGTGGCGCGGCGGGGCGCATGTAGTCGATCCGCAGGTCCAGCGTCGGCGTGGTGCCCAGTTCGCGCACCGCCGACACCACCGCCAGACCGCAGACATGATCCAGCAGGGTGGTGACCACGCCGCCGGCGATGACGGCCGTATCGGGATCGCCCGCCAGAGCCTCACGCCACGGCACGCGCATCACGCCGCGGCCGGTTTCCACCGACACCAGTTCAAAGCCGAGAGCGGCCGCCTGAGGCGCCATCATGACCATGTCGCGGGCGACCTGATCCAACTGGGATTCGTTGAACTCCATGGGCTCCGTTTGAGCCCGCGCGCGTTTGGCGTCAACGTGGAGGAGGTGCGCGGTCGGTCCGCGGCGCCCATATGCCCAAGCGATGATCCGTCTCCAGGACCTGCTGTGTCCCCGCCCCGAGGGTCTCTACTGCGCCCCGGGCGATTTCTACATCGATCCCGTACAGCCGGTGGCGCGTGCGGTGATCACCCATGGCCACGCCGACCACGCCCGCGCGGGGCACGGCGTGGTGCTGGCGACGCCGGAGACCCTGGCGATCATGGGCGAGCGCTATGGCGCCGCCTTCGCCGAGGCGGCCGAGCCCTGCGCTTATGGCCAGACCATCGCCCGCGACGACGTTCAGGTGACCCTGGTCCCCGCCGGCCATGTGCTGGGTTCGGCCCAGGCGGTGGTGCGCTGGAAGGGCCTGACCATGGTGGTGTCCGGCGACTACAAGCGCCGCCGCGACCCGACCTGCCCGCCGTTCGAGCCGGTACCCTGCGACGTCTTCATCAGCGAGGCGACCTTCGGCCTGCCTGTGTTCCGCCACCCCGACGACGCCGGTGAGATCGCTCGACTGCTGCGCTCCGTCGCCCAATTCCCGGAGCGCGCGCACCTGGTCGGCGCCTATGCGCTCGGCAAGGCCCAGAGGATCATCCGGCTGTTGCGCGAGGCCGGCTGGGACAAGACCATCCACGTCCACGGCGCGCTGGAGCGGCTGAACCGGCTCTATGGCGAACACGGCGTCGACCTCGGTCCGCTGGAACCGGCGACCACGACGCGCAAGCAGGACTTCGCCGGCGCCATCGTCATCGCCCCGCCCTCGGCCACTGCTGACCGCTGGGCCAGGCGGTTCCCCGATCCGGTCACCGCCTTCGCCTCGGGCTGGATGCAGGTGCGCGCCCGCGCCCGCCAGCGGGGCGTCGAGCTGCCGCTGGTGATCTCCGACCACGCCGACTGGGACGAGCTGACCGCCACCATCGACGAGATCCGCCCGGGCGAGCTGTGGATCACCCACGGCCGCGAGGAAGCGCTAGCCCGCTGGGCCGCGCTGCATGACATCCCCGCCCGCGCGCTGGCCCTCGTCGGCTACGAGGAAGAGGACGACGATTGAACCGGGTCGCCGGCCGCACGTTGCCCTGGCCGACACTGCAGGAGCCTAGCCATGGCCGCGCCGCGCCCCAGACCCCCGGTCAACCCGGACGAGCCACGTCACGAAGGCGGCGAGAAGTCCGGCGAAGCCGCCGCGCCTCCGCCCGCCGCCTCGCCCGACAAGCCCGACGAGGGGGCCGCCGATCGCGGTCGCGAGGGCGGCATGATCGGCGAGGGTTAAGCTGCACCAGCCGCCGCGCTAGGTTGGCGTCCTGATGCGCGCTTTTGCTGAGTTGCTGGATCGGCTGTCCCTGACCGCGTCGCGCAACGCCAAGCTGACGCTGGTGCGCGACTACCTGACTCAGACGCCCGACCCCGACCGCGGCTGGGCGCTGGCGGCGCTGACCGGCGAGCTGACCTTCAACGCCGCCAAGCCCGCGTTCATCCGCAAGGCGGTGGAGGCGCGGATGGACCCGCTGCTGTTCCGCTGGTCCTACGACTATGTCGGCGACCTGGCCGAGACCGTGGCCCTGGTCTGGCCGCAGCGGCCGGGCGCCAATCGCGAACCTGAGCTTTCGGAGGTGATCGACGCCCTGCGCGGCGCCACACGAGCCGAGGTTCAGCGCCTCATCGAGACCTGGCTCGACGCGCTTCAACCCACTGGGCGCTGGGCGCTGCTAAAGCTGATGACCGGCGGGCTGCGGGTGGGCGTCTCGTCGCGGCTGGCCAAGCAGGCGACGGCCGATCTGGGCGGCGTCGAGGTGGCCCAGGTCGAAGAGGTCTGGCATGCGCTACACCCGCCTTACGAAGACCTGTTCGCCTGGCTGGAAGGCCGGAGCGAGCGGCCGTCGCCGGATGCGCCGGCGCGGTTCCGCCCGGTGATGCTGGCCCAGGCGCTGGACGACGCCGTCGACTTCGCCAAGCTCGATCCGGCCGACTACGCCGCCGAGTGGAAGTGGGATGGCATCCGCGTGCAGGCGGCCAACGAATCCGGCGTCCGGCGCATATACACCCGCAACGGCGAGGACATCAGCCACGCGTTTCCCGACGTGCTGGACGGTGTGGCTTTCGAAGGCGCGATCGACGGCGAACTGTTGGTGCTGCGCGATGGCCGTGTGGCGCCGTTCGCCGACCTGCAGCAGCGGCTCAACCGCAAGACCGCCGACGCCAAGCTGATGGCCGCCCACCCCGCGGGCATCCGCGCCTACGACCTGTTGTCGGACGCCGGCGAGGATGTTCGGACCTTGAGCTTTGGCGAGCGCCGCCGGCGCCTGGAGGCGATGCTGCAGCGCTCACCGTCACCAAGCATCGACCTGTCGCCGCTGCAGCCATTCGAGACCTGGGCCGAGCTCGCCGCCCTGCGCGCCGACCCGCCGCCGGGCGATCCGCAGCTCGCCGAGGGCGTGATGCTCAAGCGTTGGACCTCGATCTACGAGGCCGGGCGACCCAAGGGGCCGTGGTTCAAATGGAAGCGCGACCCGATGCTGGTCGACGCGGTGCTAATGTACGCCCAGCGCGGCCATGGGAAGCGGTCGAGCTTCTATTCTGACTACACCTTCGGGGTGTGGACGGAAGCGGCCGACGGCGCGCGCCTCCTGACTCCCGTCGGCAAGGCCTATTTCGGCTTCACCGACGAGGAGCTGAAGCAGATCGACAAGTTCGTCCGCGACAACACCGTCGAGCGGTTCGGCCCCGTCCGCTCTGTGCGCGCCGAACCGCACGCGGGACTGGTGTTCGAGGTGGCGTTCGAGGGCCTGCAACGCTCTACCCGCCACAAGTCCGGCGTCGCCATGCGCTTCCCCCGCATCAACCGCATCCGTTGGGACAAACCCCCTGGCGAGGCCGACGAACTCACCGCGCTTGAGACGATGTTGGAGCGGTTGGAGGGGCGCTGACGACCTATGCGGCCGCGCTGACTTCCGGCGCGCGGATGCGCTTGGCCGCCAGCCACCAGGCGATCGCAGCCTGCACCGCGCCGGAGACCAGGCTGACCAGCGGCGCGCCGGGCAGCGGCGCGAACACCGCCCCGCCCGTGTCGCCGCCGATTGAGTGGCCGAGGATCGCACCGGCCGCATAGAGCAGCGCCAGCGCCACCACCGCGCCGAAGTCGCCGCGCTGCGGGCGCGGCCCGAAGCGGAACAGCGCGATGACGCCCAGGTCGCGGACCACGAAGGCGATCAGCGCCAGCGCCTGCCAGACGTCCTGCAGCGAGATCTCTGCGCCGGCCTGGCGCGGACTGACCAGGGCCGCGACCACCAGCACGGCGGCCAGCGCCACCGGCGCCAAGGCCGAGGGCGCCAACGCCGCAGCACGGCTGAAGTCCCGCGCCAGGGCCGCGCCGGCGAACTGCCGCAACCGCACCCGGTCCGCAGGCTCGGCGAACCCGGCGGCGTAGGCGCACAGGGCGACCGCGAGCGCGCCGGCCAGCAGCGCCGCCATCATCCCGCCCGCTGGGTAGGCGAAGCCGCCGATGAACAACGCCAGGAACACCAGGAACGCCGGCCACGTCAGTGGTGCGTTGCGCATCTGCAGTTCCAACCGCATCAGTCGCCAGGCGCCCGCCAGCGCCCATCCGGCGAATGCGGTCAGCGCCAGGGCGCGGAACGGCTGACCGGGCGCGACCGCGCCCCACCACTCCACTTCGCCGCCGGTATGCAAAAGGGTCGAGAGCCCGGCGATCCCCACGCCGCGCTGGAAGCCCGCGGATCCGGCCGCGCTGACCAGCAGGAAGCCGCCGATCACCAGCCCGCCAATGACTCCTCCCGGTCTGGCGGCGCGGCCCTCGGCGCGCGCCTTGCGCACCCCGATCAGCGCCGCGCCCATCGACACCGCCTGCAGCAGCAAGGCCGCGGCCAGCATCGACAGCACGCCCCAGAACGCCATGTGCGGATCGCGGCCCGCGCCGGCTATGGTCGCCAGCGCCAGTCCCGTCAGCCCGCACATCCACGCGAGGCTGGAGGCGCCCAGGAGCTTGCCCCAGGTCATCGCCCAGGGGTCGAGCGCCGACAGTCGCTGGAAGTCCCAGGTGCGGTCGGCGATCTCGCCTAGCACGGAGGTTCCGGCCGCCCGCGCCGCCCAGATCCAGGCGCACAGCACGAACACCGCCCCGCCGGTCCAGCCCAGGGCCACTGCGCGGCCGCCCGGATAGTCCGGCGCGGCCAGCAGGGCGATCCCGTAGACCAAGGCCAGCGATACGCCGGCCCAGGCGATCCGGCGGGGCGATGCCTCCAGCCAGAGGTTGCGCTGGAACTCCGGGTTCATCGCTTCACCTCGGCCAGATAGGCGTCCTCGAGCGTGCGCCGCGCGGGCTGGAACGAGCGCACCCGCAGACCCGCCGCCATCAGCCGGCCCAGCAGCGCCGCGTCGTCCTCGCCGACGGGGGCGGCGATCACCGCCTCGTCGCCGTCGATGGTTTCCACGGCGACGCCCAGCGCTGTCAGCCGCTCGGCCAGATCCGGCGGCGGATCTGCGAAGGTCACCGCCACCCGCTCGCCGTCGCGTGCGCCCGCGCCGGCCGCCACCACGCCGCCTCCAGCCACCCGGCCGTCGCGGATCATCAGCATGCGGGTCGAGTAGTCCTCGAGTTCGGCCAGGATGTGCGAGGAGACGACGATGGTCATGCCCTCGGAGGACAGCTTGAGGATCAGGTCCGAAAGGCTGCGCCGCGCCTCGGGGTCGAGGCCGGCGGCCGGCTCGTCCAACAGCAACACCCGCGGGCGGTGGACGATGGTCTGGCCGATCGCGAGGCGCTGTCGCAGGCCCCGCGACAGCTCGCCGGCCCGCGCGTCCAGCCGGTCGGCCAGCTGCACGCGCTCGGCCGCGAGCTGCACCGCGCCCGGCGCGTCAGCCTCGCTGACCCCGCGCGAGCGGGCCGCGTAGGTGAGCGCGCGTCGCACGCTGAGCTCCTCATAGAGGCCGTAGAAGTCCGGCAGATAGCCGATCGCGGCGTGCACCGCGCGGGGATCGTCCTGGGTGTCCAGTCCGCCGATGCGGATGTGACCCTCGGTGGGCGAATCCAGCGCCGCCATGCACCGCATCAGCGTGGTCTTGCCGGCCCCGTTCGGCCCCACCAGCGCCAGCACCGCGCCCGCCTCCACCGTGAAGCCTATCCCGTGCAAAGCGCGCATGGCGGGATAGTCGTAGATCACGTCCGTCACCTCGATCATGCGAGGATCGCCTCCGCTTCCAGGAACTTGGCCAGGTCGCCGCCGGGGAACAGCAAGCCGCGCAGGCCCGCGCGCAACGCAGCCTCCAGGTCGGCCGGCTTGTCGCCGACCATCACCGAGCGCTCGCGGTCCACCGGCCATTCGGCCAGAGCCCGCAGGATCATGCCGGGGTTGGGTTTGCGATCCGGCGGATCGGGATGGCGGTAGGCTTCCACCGTCGCCTCAGGGTGCTGGGCGCAATAGTAGACCGCGTCGATCCGCCCGCCGCTGGCCGCCAGGTCCTCGATCATCCGCGCGTGCAGGGCGAGCATGGCGTCCTCGGTATAGTAACCGCGCCCGATGCCGGACTGGTTGGTCACCACGAACACCAGCCAGCCGGCGCGGTTGAAGGCGCCGATCACCTCTTTCGCGCCGGGGATCCAGCGGAAGTCCTCCCAGCGGTGGACGTAGCCGTGATCGACGTTCAGCACGCCGTCCCGGTCGAGGAACAGGGCGGGGCGCAACAACGGATCGGCCGAGGCGTTGGACACGGGCTGGACTATAGCGCCACCGCGACGCCACGGCGCGCGCTTTCGCATTCGTCACGCGCCGGTCTATGGTCGAAGCTATTCCCTGCGCAGAGGTGCTCGTCTTGGCGGACCCAGATCGATCGGCCCTCACGCTGACTCCGCCTGTCCTGAGCCTGGACGATCTGACCGTCGACTTCGACACCTATGACGGCGCGGTGCGCGCGGTGCGCGGCGTCACCCTGGCGATTCCCCGCGGCGAGACCCTGGGCGTGGTGGGCGAGAGCGGGTCGGGCAAGAGCCAGACCTTCATGGCGGTGATGGGCCTGCTGGCGCGCAACGGCCGCGCCGGCGGCTCCGCCAAATTCCTCGGCCAGGAGCTGTTGGGCCTGCCGCCCAAGGCGCTGAACCGGATCCGCGGCTCTAAGATGACGATGATCTTCCAGGACCCGCTGACCGCGCTCACCCCGCACGTGCGCATCGGCGAGCAAATCGCCGAGCCGCTGCGTCTGCACCTGGGCCTGTCCGGCGAAGAGGCGCGTAAGCGGGCGCTGGACTGGCTGGGCCGGGTGCGTATCCCCGATGCGGCCCGGCGCATGAGCCAGTATCCGCACGAGCTGTCGGGCGGCATGCGCCAGCGGGTTATGATAGCCGCCGCCATGGCCGGCGGCCCGGAGCTGCTGATCGCCGACGAGCCGACCACCGCCCTCGACGTCACCGTGCAGGCCGAGATCCTCGACTTGATGGACGAGCTGAAGCGCGAGACCGGCGCGGCCATGGTGCTGATCACCCACGACATGGGCGTCATCGCCCGCCTGGCCGACCGGGTCTGTGTGATGCGGCAGGGCGCCTATGTGGAAGAGGGCCCGGTCGAGCAGATCTTCTCCGCGCCCCAGACCGACTACGCCCGCGAGCTGCTGGCCGCCATCCCGCGCCTGGACCGCGCCGACCGCGGCGGCAGGCCCACTCTGCAACCTGTGGCGGCCGATGCGCCGATCGTCGCCGAGGCCACCGACGTCAAAGTCTGGTTCCCCTTGCGCGAGGGCTTGTTCGGCGGCCGAAAGCAACTGCGCGCCGTCGACGGGGTGAGCTTCCACGTACGCCAGGGCGAGACCCTGGGGGTGGTCGGCGAGAGCGGATGCGGCAAGTCCACCCTCTCGCGCGCGGTGCTGCGGCTGATCCCGCCCACGGCCGGCGCGGTGACCCTGATGGGCCGCGACATCACCCACGCCGATCGCGAGAGCCTGCGCGCCGCGCGCCGCGACCTGCAGATCGTCTTCCAAGACCCGCTGGCCAGCCTCGACCCGCGCATGACCATCGGCGACTCGATCGCCGAGCCGATGCAGGTCTACCGGGCCGACATGTCGCGCGGCGAACGCGAGCTGGAGGTCCGTGCGATGATGGCCAAGGTCGACCTCGACCCGGCCCTGATCAACCGCTACCCGCACGAGCTCTCGGGCGGCCAGAACCAACGGGTCGGCATCGCCCGCGCCATGATCCTCAAGCCCAAGCTGGTGATCTGCGACGAGGCGGTCTCGGCTCTCGACGTGTCGATCCGCGCCCAGATCATCGACCTGCTGATCGCCCTGCAGAAGGAGATGGGCCTGGCGATGATCTTCATCAGCCATGACCTGGCGGTGGTGCGCGAGATCAGCCATCGGGTGATGGTGCTCTATCTGGGCCGGGTGATGGAGGAAGCCGACCGCGACCAGCTCTACGCCGCGCCGCAGCACCCCTACACCCAGGCCCTGCTGTCGGCCGCGCCGATCCCCGACCCGGTGCGCGAGCGCAGCCGCAAGCGCATCAAGATCGAGGGCGAACCGCCAAGTCCGATGGACCCGCGCGCCGCCCTGCGCTTCCTGCCATCCCGGCTGAGCATCGACCCGATGGCGCCGGTCTACGCGCCACAGCTGCGCGAAGTGGCGCCCGGCCACCTGGTGTCGGAATTCGATCCGCCCGCGGGACCCGACGCTAGCATCTGATTCACCCGCCGGAAGTTATGCGTTTCCGATGACCTACACCGCCGCCAACTACGCCCCCGTCCTCAGCCTCGAGGAATTCGCCAAGTTGCGGGACGTCCGCGACATGGGGGTGGTCGTCGCCACCTCCGGCGGCTTCGACCCGATCCATCCGGGTCACGTCACCTGCATCGTGGAGTCCAAGGCGATGGGCGACACCCTGGTGGTGATCGTCAACGGCGACGACTTCCTGGTGAACAAGAAGGGCAAGGCTTTCCAGGATCTCGAGACCCGCGCGGCCATCGTCTCGGCGATCCGCGGCGTCGATTATGTGGTGACCTTCGAGATCAAGGACGACCCGACCGTGGCGGTGGCGCTGCGCGCCGTGCGGCCCCGCTACTTCACCAAGGGCGGCGACCGGGTGGTCGGCAAGTCCATGCCGCCCGCCGAGGAATCCGCCTGCCGCGATCTCGGCATCGAGATCATCGACGGGGTCGGCCGCGACAAGCAGTGGTCCTCCACCGACTTCCTGCGCGACTGGGGCGAGTTCTGGAGCAGCCGGCGCTAGGCGCGGCCTCAACCTCGCGGAAAGACTCACGGGCCTAGGGTCCGCGCAAGTTCAGCTAGGTTTCCGCCCCTTGTCGATCGACGTCATCCGTCCCCGCGACCTCACCGCGGCGCAGGTCGCGCGCTGGAGCGAGCTGCAGCGCGTCGATCCGGCGTTCGACAGCCCATTCCTGTCGCCGCAGTGGGCGAGGACTGTCGAACGCGCCCAGGGCGAGAGCGCCCGCGGGCTGCAGGTGGCGGTAGTCAACCAGGACGGCCGCGACGTGGGCTTCATGGCCGCACGGCTGGGAGCCTTCACCGCCCTGCCGGCGGGGGCGCCGATGTGCGACTACCAGGCCCTCGTCGCCGAGGCGGGCCTCAGCGTCGATCCGCACGACCTGGTGCATGCGTTCGGCGTCCACCGTTTCGACTTCTCGGCCATGCTGGAGAGCCAGGCCGACTTCGCACCGTATGCGCGCGGTCGCAGCGTGTCGCGGGTAGTGGACATGGGCGGCGGCTGGGCCGCCTTCGAGGCCGAGCGCCGGGCGGCCGGCGTCGGCCTGATCAAGGACATCGAGAAGAAGCGCCGCAAGGTCACGAAAGACTTGGCCACGCCCGTCTTCACCGCCTTCTCGCGTTCATCCGGCGACTTCGAGCGGATGATCGGCTGGAAGCGCGGCCAGCTGCACGCCACCCATCAGACCGACATCTTCGAGACGCCCTGGACCCAGCGGCTGCTTCGCGAGCTGTTCGACAGCCGCGACCCGGAGTTCGGCGGCGCGCTGTTCACCCTGCACATCGGCGACAAGCTGGCGGCGGCGCACTTCCACATCCATGGCCGTCGCACGGTGCACGCCTGGATCATCGCCCACGATCCGGCTTTCGAACGCTATTCGCCGGGCATGATGCTGTTCCTCGACGTGCTGCGCTGGATGGACGACACGCCCTACAGCCGCCTAGACCTCGGTTGCGGCGACCAGCGCTTCAAGCAGGAGCTGTCCAACGCCGTCCAGGGCGTGACCCAGGGTTTCGTCGGCGTGCCCTCGGCCGCCGATCTGGTGCGCCGCGCGGCCTATGGCGTGGTGGCCGCCGCTGAGGCCCTGCCGCTCGGTCCCGCCTCGCACCTTCCGGCCAAGGCGTTGCGCCGCATGGATCAGTGGCGAGGCCTGCGCATCGCGCGGTGATTGCCGCCATGCTGCGGCGCCGTTAGGTTGCGCGACTTTTTCCCCAAGGCCCCCCGCCAATGACTCTCGCTTTCACCGACATCCTCGCCGCCGCAGACCGGCTGAAGGGTCATATCGAGCGTACGCCGTGCCGTCATTCGCGCACCCTGTCGGAAATCACCGGGGCCGAGGTGTGGGTGAAATTCGAGAACCTGCAGTTCACCGCCGCCTACAAGGAGCGCGGCGCGCTGAACAAGCTGCTGCTGCTGGGCGACAACGCCAAGAAGCGCGGCGTCATCGCAGCGTCCGCCGGCAACCACAGCCAGGGGCTGGCCTACCACGCGGCCCGGCTGGGCATTCCGGTGACCATCGTCATGCCGCGCTCGACCCCGTTCATGAAGGTCCAGCAGACCCGCGCTTTCGGGGCCGATGTGGTGTTGGAGGGCGAAGGCTATGACGACGCCTCGGCCCGCGCCCAGGATCTCTGCACCGAGCGCGACCTGATCTTCGTGCATCCGTTCAACGACCCCGATGTCATGGCCGGACAGGGCACTGTGGCGCTGGAGATGCTGGAGGACGTGCCGGACCTCGAGGTGCTGCCGGTGCCGATCGGCGGCGGCGGGCTGATCGCCGGCGTCGCCACGGCGGCCAAGCACGTCAATCCGAAAATCTCGATCATCGGCCTGGAGCCGGCCATGTACCCGTCGTTCACCGCCAAGATGCGCGGCGTCGCGCCCGGAGCCGGGGGCTCGACCATCGCCGAAGGCATCGCGGTGAAGCAGGTGGGCGAAGTCAGCTACGGCATAGCCCGGCCGCTGATCGACGAGGTGCTGCTGATCGAGGAGCCCTACTTCGAGCGCGCCGTGGCGCTGTACTGCAACGTCGAGAAGACCGTCGCCGAGGGCGCCGGGGCTGCGTCGCTGGCGAGCCTGCTGGCCTATCCGGAGCGATTCAAGGGCAAGAAGACCGGCGTCATCCTCACCGGCGGCAATATCGACACGCGCCTGCTGGCGTCGGTGCTGACCCGCGAACTGGTGCGCGACCAGCGCCTGGTGTCGCTGCGGATCATCGGCGACGACCGCCCGGGCTTCCTGGCCACGGTGTCGCGGGTGATCGGCGACATGGGGGCCAACATCGTCGAGGTGGCGCACAACCGCCTGGCGTTGGACGTGCCGGCCAAGGGCGCCGAATTCGACATCATGATCGAGACGCGCGACGCCCAGCATACCCAGGACATCATGTCGGCGCTGCGCGACGCCGGCTATCCCCCGAGGGCCGTCTGATGGCGTCACGTTTTGCAGTCCTGCTGGCCTGCCTGCTGCTGGCCGCCTGCGGCGCGCCCAAGGCGCCCGACCAGTCGGCCGCCTCCAAGGCGTTCATGACTGAGAACGGTAAGGCCGCGGGCATCGTCACCCTTCCCTCCGGCTTGCAGTACCGCGTCGTCCGCCAGGGCCCTTCGACCGGACTGCACCCGCAACGCGCCGATGAGGTGAAGGTCCACTACGAAGGCAAGCTGGTCTCGGGCAAGGTGTTCGATTCCTCCTATGAGCGCGGCGCACCGACGGCGATGCCGCTGAGCGGCTTGATCCCAGGCTGGATCGAGGCGCTGCAACTCATGCGTCCGGGTGACGAATGGATCCTCTATGTGCCGCCGGAGCTCGGCTACGGCGACGAGCAGAAGGGCGACATCCCCTCGGGCAGCGTGATGATCTTCCGCATCGAGCTGATCGACGTACTGCCGGCGCCCGGCCGCATTCAGCAGGGCTGAGCCGCGCAGCGTTCCATTGCCATCCGGCGCGGGATCCACGCTTTCCTTTGAGACGGGCGGCGCAGGGGGCTAGGCTTGCCCGATGTCCGCAGAACAACTCGGCGATCGCGCGCTCGACATCCTCGGCCGGCTGATCGCTTTCGACACCACCTCGCGCCTGTCCAACCTCGCCCTGATCGAGTGGGTCGAGGCCTATCTGGCCGATCTGGGGGTCGCCTCGCGCCGCGTGCCCAACGCCGAGGGCACCAAGTCCAACCTGCTGGCCACCATCGGTCCCGCCTTGCCGGGCGGCGTGGTGCTGTCGGGCCACACCGACGTGGTGCCGGTGGATGGCCAGCCGTGGACCTCCGACCCCTTCGCCCTGACGCTGCGCGGCGACCGGCTGTACGGTCGTGGAACCTGCGACATGAAGGGCTTCCTGGCCCTGGCGCTCGCCGCCGCCCCGGACATCCTGGCCGCCCAGCCAAAGCGCCCTGTGCATCTGGCCTTCTCCTACGACGAGGAAGTGGGCTGCATAGGCGCGCCGGCGATGATCGAGGTGATCGCCCGGGAACTGCCCCGCCCCGCCCTGGTGGTGGTCGGCGAGCCCACCAACATGGAGGCGGTCACCGGCCACAAGGGCATCTCCACCTTCATCGTCACGGTGAGCGGCAAGGAGGCGCATTCCAGCCAGACCCAGCTCGGCGCCTCTGCGGTGATGGCGGCGGTCCAGCTCATGGGCTCGCTGTCGCGGCTGGCCGAGAAGCTGGAGCGCGAGGCCGACCCCGCCTCGCCGTTCACCCCCAAGGGCGCCACGCTCACCATCGGCCAGGTCAATGGCGGCACCGCGGTGAACATCCTGGCCCGCGAGTGCGTCTTCGTCTTCGACCTGCGCTGCGCCGGCGCGATGGATCCGGAGGCGGTGCTGAGCGACTTCTTCGCCGAAGCGCAGGCGCTGGACGCGACGTTGAAGGCCCGGTTCCCCGAGGCCGGCGTTCGCGTCGAGCGCCGCTCGCATACCCCGGGCCTCAATCCCGAACCCGGCGGCGTCGCCGAAACCTTCGCCCGGCGGCTCGCCGGCGACAACGGCCCACCGCGCGCCGTGGCGTTCGCCGCCGAGGCCGGACAATTCCAGCAGGCGGGCTTCTCGACGGTGATCTGCGGCCCAGGGTCCATCGACCAGGCGCACCAGCCGGACGAGTTCGTCGAAGTCAGTCAGATGCAGCGCGGCGCGGCGTTCATGAGCCGGCTGGCCGAGTGGGCCGCCACCGCCGAATGACCACCCGCCGGGCCAGCAGGTCCAGCGGGTTCCAGGTCATGGCGCGGGCGATCTCGAGCGACGAGACGCGCCGCTCTGCCTGGGCTTCGCGGCGCGCCGCAAGCGCCATCGGCAATCCCCGCACGCCCGCCACAAGCCCGCGCCACGGCGCGCCGATCTCGCCGCGCAGGGCGTGACGGGCGAGCAGCAGGAGCGTCGCGGCAAGATGCAGCGGCGCGGTCAGCCACAGCAGCGGCGTCGGCGTATCCTTGACGAACACCCAGAGCCGGTTGCGGGTGCCGTGGAACACCGCGAATTCCGAGCGCGGCCCGCCGGATGACGCCGAGCCCACATGGCGCACCACCGCCTCAGGGATCACCAGCACCGGCTCGCCGCGCAGCCGCAGCCGGTAACCCAGGTCGACGTCCTCGCAATAGCAGAACAGCCGCTCGTCGAAGCCGCCCATCTCCAGGAACAGGTCGCGCTCGATCAGCATCGCCCCACCACAAGCTGAGAACACCTCGCCGTCCGGCAGCGGCCCGGGATCGCGCCCGCGATAGCCCCCGCGGAACGGGAAGCCCACCGCCGACATCACGTCGCCGAGGCCGTCGAGACGGCCCGCATCGTCCTCCATCAGTTGCCGCGAGGCGAAACAGCGCACGTCGGGATAGCGGCCGGCGGCGGCCATCAGCCGCTCCAGCCACTGCGGCTCCGCATAGGCGTCGGGATTGATCAGCGCCAGCCAGCGGCCTTGCGATGCGCGCGCCGCGGCGTTGACCCCGGCCGCGAAGCCCAGGTTCGCGCCGTTGTCGATCAGCCTCACGCTAGCGTCGGCGGCTGCGGCGGCCTGTGGCGCGCCGTCGCTGGAGCCGTTGTCGGCCAGCAGCAGCTCGAAGTTGGCGAAGGTCTGTCCGCGCAGGGCCGTCAGACAGCGTGCGAGCGTCGGCCCGCTCTGATAGGCGAGCACCAGGACGCTCGCGGCCGGCGCCGCAATCTTGTGTTCGTCCGCAGGCTGGGTCATGCGGAGGCCACGTCCACTCCCGTTGAGAAGGCCATGACGACGATCACGCCGCTCGCCCTGCCCGAGGTTCTGCTTATCACGCCCAAGCGTCATGGCGATGCGCGAGGCTGGTTCTCGGAGACCTGGAGCCGGGCTGCGATGGCGCAGCACGGCCTGGACTTCGACTTCGTGCAGGACAATCAGGCGTTCAGCGCGCGCCGCGCCACCGTGCGCGGCCTGCACTTTCAGGCCTCGCCCAACCCGCAGGCCAAGCTGGTGCGTGTGCTAAGCGGCGCGATCTACGACGTGGCGGTGGATATTCGCGGCGGCTCGCCGACCTACGGGCGCTGGGCGGCGGCCGAACTGACCGCGCTGGGCGGCGAGCAACTCCTGGTGCCACGCGGTTTCGCCCACGGCTACTGCACCCTGACCGATGACTGCGAGATCTTCTACAAGGTGGACGGCGCCTACGCCCCGAACTCCGAGGGCGGGATCCTCTGGAACGACCCGGCGCTGGGCATCGACTGGCCGGTGAGCGCCGACGGAGCGATGGTGAACGCACGCGACCAGACGCTGCCGACGCTGGCTGAGCTGGGTGAAGTTAAGTTCTGACCTACCCCCTCCCCGCTGATCCCGACGAAAGTCGGGACCCAAGCTGAGTCAGAAACTCAAAATCCGATCAGGTTGTTGAGGTCCGCATACAGGTCGCGCCACTCAGGATTCGCGGCCTCGATCAGCTCGATCTTCCATTTGCGCTTTCATTCCTTGATCTGTCGCTCACGTCGAAACGCGGCCTCCTGACCCTCCTGCGCCGCGAACCAGACTAGCCGCACCACGCCGTATTTGGCGGTGAAACCGGGCCGAACCTTCTCGCGGTGCTCGTAAATGCGCTTCGCGAGATCGTCGGTGCTGCCGACGTAGAGCGTCCCGCACGGCGCGCTGGCCATCAGGTAGGTGTAGAACGACATGGTTCAGAGCCCGCCCCAGTCTCAGCTTGGGTCCCGACTTTCGTCGGGATGAGCGGGCGGGGTGATGACCCATTCTCCACGCACCGCGGCGCTGTTCTCCGTCGAGACCCGATCCGCCCGCATCGCCTCGAACCGCTCCGGCGCCAGCCGCCCGAGCGCCCAAGCCGCCGCGCCTCTCACTACCGGCGCATCATCGTCCAGCAGGGCGACGACTTGGGTCACCAGCCCCGCGTCGCCGCTGTTGCCAATCGCGTAGAGGACGTTGCGGACGAAGCGGTCGCGGCCGATGCGCTTGACCGGGCTCTTGGCGAACAGAACGCGGAAGCCGGCTTCGTCCAGCAGGGCCAGCTCTCCGAGCGCCGGCGCGCGCAGGGCCTCGCGCGCGTGCAGGGCCTGTTCGTGGGCGATCTGGGCGAACTTGTTCCAGGGGCAGACGGCCAGGCAGTCGTCACAGCCGTAGATGCGGTTGCCGAGCGCGGGCCGAAACTCGACGGGAATCGCCTCCTTCAACTCGATGGTCAGATAGGAGATGCAGCGCCGCGCATCGAGCTGGTACGGCGCCGGGAAGGCGTTGGTCGGGCAGGCGTCGAGGCAGGCGTGGCACGCGCCGCAGTGGTCCTGAGACGGCGCGTCCGGCTTGAGCTCGCGCGTGGTCAGCACCGCGCCCAGGAACAGCCAGGAGCCGAACTCCCGCGACACCAGGTTGGTGTGACGGCCCTGCCAGCCCAGGCCGGCGCGCTCGGCCAGTGGCTTTTCCATCAGCGGCGCGGTGTCGACGAACACCTTCACCTCGGCCGGGAAACGCTGCTGCATCCACCGCGCCAGTGTCTTCAGCCGCTTCTTGATCAGCTCATGGTAATCGTCGCCCTGGGCGTAGGCCGAGATCGCGCCAAGCTGGGGATGCGCCAGGATCTCTCGCGGGTCGGCGTCGGGCCCGTAGTTGACCCCCAGCATCACCGCCGATCGCGCCTCGCCCCACATGGCGGTCGGGTGAGCGCGGCGTTCGGCGGTCTGCGCCATCCAGGCCATCTCGCCGTGGCGGCCGGCGTCGACGAACTGGGTCAGACGATCCGATGCAGGCCACGCTTCGGAGGCGTCGGCGAAACGGCAGGCGTCGAACCCCAGCCGCAAGGCCTCGGCGCGGATCTGCGTCTCGATGGTGTCAGAAGTCGAGGTCGTCATAGTGGCCGGCGGGCGCCAGCCCCGGCCAGCGATCGAGGAGCAATGGCCTGAAGCAGGGCCGGCTCTTCAGCTTCATGTACCACGTCTTCACGCCAGGGAAGTCGCGCCAGGGGATGTCGCCGAAGTAGTCGATCACCGACAGGTGTGCGGCGGCGGCGAAATCCGCCAGGCTCATGCGCTGGCCGGCCAGCCACTCGCGGCCCTGCAACAGGGTCTCGATGTAGTCGAGGTGGGCGCGCAGCGCCTCGCGGCCGTGGCGCAGCGCGGCCAGATCGGGCGAGCCCAGGCGCAGCAGACGCTTTTCCATCTTCTCGTGCAGCAGGGTGCCGCCGACCTCGAAGTCGAACTTTCGGTCGAACCACTGCAGCAGGCGCCGCGTCTCGGCCCGTTCCGCCGGGCGGCGGCTGAGCAGCGCGGGCTCCGGATAGCGTTCCTCCAGGTAGTCGAGGATGGCGCGACTCTCGCACAACACCAGCTCGCCTTCGCCGTCGCTGTCGACCAGCACCGGCGTGGCCCCCGACGGGCTGAGGCGTGCGAACTCCTCCGGCCGCTCCCAGTAGCGGACGTGATTCTCCTGGAACGCGAGGCGCTTCTCCCCCAGCGCAAGGCGAACCTGGCGAGAGGCGGGATCCAGCGGGAAATGGTGCAGCGTGCGTTCGGCGGCCATGGCGGTCAGGGGCGGGTCAGCGTGGCGCTGACGTTGAGAACAACGCGACAGACACGGCGCGCAATCCCTTAAAGTCCCGTTTACTACGCACGGTCAGGAACCTCCTCGGCGAACGCGCCGCCGTGCGGCTCGGCCCGGCCGCGGGGATCGGCGTGGATGATCACGTCAGCCTAGGGGAACGCTTCGAGCAGGCGTTTCTCCGCCGCGACGATCGCCTCATGCACCGCTTCCAGGCTCAAGTCGGCGTCGAGGTCGACATGCATCTGCATATGGATAATCGGTCCGGCGGCGCGGGTGCGCAACTGGTGAACGTCGGTCAGGCGCGGATCATGGGTGACCAGCTCGACGATCCGCGCGCGCTCCTCGTTCGGCAATTCTCGGTCCATGAGCTGAGCCGCCGCCTCGCGGAACACGCCCACCGCCCCCCACAGCAGCAGGGCGGCGACGACGAAGGCGGCCATGGCGTCCAGACGCCCCTGACCGAGCCAGGCAGCGGCGGCGATGCCCAGCAGGGCGACGACGTTCGAGGCGAGGTCGGACATGTAGTGGGCGCGGTCGCCCGAGATCGCCACGGAGCCGGTGCGCTTCAGCACCTGCGTCTGAGCGTAGATCAAGCCGGCGGTGAGCACGGTGGAGGCGAGCATCGCGGCGATCGCCCAGCCGCCTGACTCCAAGGGTTGCGGATACAGGACGTGACGCACCGCCTCCTGGCCGATCAGGGCCGCCGAGGCGAACACCAGGCCTGCCTGCACGAGGCTGGCGAAGGCTTCGGCCTTGCCGTGGCCGAAGCGATGCTCGGCATCCGGAGGGGCGGCGGCGTAGCGCACGGCGAAAAAGGTGATCAACGAGGCCAGCAGGTCCAACCCTGAGTCCGCCAGGGACGCGAGCAGGGCGATCGAGCCGCTGGCCATCCACGCTGCGGACTTCATCGCCACCAGCGCCAGCGCCACGCTCACGGAGAGCAGGGTGACCCGTCGGGTCAAGGCGAAGGTCTCGCCTGGACTGAGCCTGGGCGTGGCGGCGATCATCGGCTCTGATTACCCAAGTGCGGGCCTCGACCCCAGCGCAAATGACTCGCAGCCGGCGGCGCATTGACCGGGCCTATCGCATCCCGTATATCCGCGCCTCCGAATTTCACCGTCCGGCGAGGCCCGGGCGCGAACCTGTTTGAGAGCTGAAAATGGCCAATACGCCCGGCGCCAAGAAGGCCGTCCGCAAGATCGCCCGCCGCACTGAGATCAACAAGGCGCGCCGTTCGCGCCTGCGCACCTTCCTGCGCCGGTTCGAAGAAGCCGTCACGGCCGGCGACAAGCCCACCGCGACCACGGCCTTCGTCGAGGCTCAGTCCGAGCTGATGCGCGCCGTCAGCAAGGGCGTCGTGCACAAGAACACCGGTTCGCGGAAGGTCTCGCGCCTCGCCGCCCGCCTGAAGAAACTCGCCGCCGCCTGAGGCGCGCTGGCGCCCGGCAAGGGCGCCTTTCCCCTTCTTGTCAATTATGGCTGCCGCGACCTCTTTTCAGGGGTCGCGAAATCGTGCCCGACGCCTGGTCGGGTGCGACTAATGCGACCAAAATACTCAGCGCCCGGAAGGTGATTTTGAGTTTCCCCTGACGGTTGAAGGGCTGCCGGTGAGTCAACGAAAATATCGCGAAAAGCCGCGAAGAATCCCCGTTGACCCCCCAAGGCCCCCGACTAGTCTGCCGGCTCTTAGAGCGTATTCAATCTGAACTCGGATCAAAACCGGGCGCTGGCGGGCCACTCCATGACCGCCGGACGGGAGTTGTTGTGCTCTGGAAAAGGTCGACAGCAGCGTGGGGTTGCGGGTCGTCCGGTGGGCTGGTGAGGTGGCGGACATGACTAGCGGGGGCTATGTGGGCGCGGTGACTGACACCCAGGCGGGGCTGGTCTGGGATAAAACTTGCCTGGCGCTCAAGCGCGAGCTGGGCGATGCGACCTTCGGGTCCTGGCTGGGCCAAGCGGCGCTGCGCGAGCATGCAGGCGAAGTGTGCCTGGTCGCCGCCACCGGCGTGGCCCGCGACTGGATCCGTCGCCATGCCTGGCGGCGCATCGGCGAGCTGTGGGCGCAGAACGATCCCCTCGGCCGCCGTCTGGACCTGAAGTCCAAGATGGAGTTCGACACCGTCTCCGCCGTCGACGCGCAGGCCGTCCCGGTCGCCGCGACGCC
The DNA here is from genome assembly GCF_030693805.1 of Phenylobacterium sp. GTDB lineage: Bacteria > Pseudomonadota > Alphaproteobacteria > Caulobacterales > Caulobacteraceae > Phenylobacterium. Next base: position 3,502 of record NZ_JAUXZW010000074.1, on the reverse strand, counting down.
GGCCCTGCGCGTGGTCGACGCCGAGCCTGCGGCGCCTGCGCCGGAGACGGCGCGCCAAGCCCGCCAGCAGGGACTGCAGGAGCGCTTCAGCTTCGACACCTTCGTCGCCGGCCCGGCCAACGAGTTCGCCTTCGCGGTCGCCCGCCGGGTCGCCATCTGGGCCGACGGCCACTTCAACCCGGTGGTTTTCCACGGGCCTTACGGTTTCGGGAAGACCCACCTGCTGAACGCCATGGCCTGGGAAGCCATGCGCAACGCGCCGGACAAGCGGGTGGTCTATCTCACCGCCGAACGCTTCACCTCGACCTTCGTGCGCGCCATCCAGGACAAGCAGACGGCGGCGTTCAAGGCGGAGCTGCGCAACGCCGACCTGCTGTTGATCGACGACGTGCATTTCGTCGCCGGCAAGCCTTCCACACAGGAAGAGCTGTTCCACACCCTGATCGCGCTGGTTGAAGGCGGCCGCCGGGTGGTGATGACCGCGGACCGCGCGCCCGCCGACCTGTCGGAGCTCGAGCCGCGCCTGCGTTCGCACCTGCAGGCCGGTCTGGTCTGCGGCATCGAGCCGGCCGATCACAATCTTCGCCTGGGCATCCTGGAGCGCAAGCTGGCGACGCTGGCCCAGCAGGGCAAGTTCCTGCCGTCCGCCCGGCCCGAAGTGCTGCAGTTCCTCGCCGAACGCTTCACCGACTCCGTACGCGAACTCGAGGGCGCGCTGAACACCCTGGTCGCCCGGGTCGGCGGCGACCTCGCCCGTCTGACGCTCGACGAGGCGCAGGCCATCCTGCGTCCGCACTTCGCCTGCGGTGAAAAGCGGGTGACCGTCGACCAGATCCAGAAGGCGGTGGCCGAGCATTATGGCCTGCAGCAATCGGACATGACGTCTGAGCGCCGCGCCCGCGCGGTCGCCCGTCCGCGTCAGGCGGCGATGTGGATCGCCAAGCAGATCACCACCCGCTCGCTGCCCGACATCGGCCGTCGCTTCGGCGGCAGGGACCACACGACGGTTTTGCATGCGGTGCGCCGCATCGAGGCCTTGAAGGTGGATGACGCGACCTTGGCCCGCGACCTGGACGTGCTGCTCCGCAAGCTGCGCGGCTGACCTAACCCACACCCCGGCATTCGCCGGGGTGAGCGGAGTTGGGAATGCGAGACGGGAAAGTCCCTGCTCGCCCTTAGACGTCCACCTCGGCGTCCAGGGCGAACTCCTGGATGAACTCACGGCGCGGCTCGACCAAGTCGCCCATCAGGCGAGTGAACATGTCGTCGGCGTCGTCGGCGTGGGTCACCTTGACCTGCAGCAGGGTGCGCGCGCTGGCGTCCAGCGTCGTCTCCCACAACTGGTCGGGGTTCATCTCGCCCAGGCCCTTGTAGCGCTGGACGGTCAGGCCGCGGCGGCCGGCCTCCATCACCGCGTTCACCAGGTCGATCGGCCCGCGCACCTGGGTGGACCGGTCGCGACGGCTGAAATTGGCCGGGGCTGAGAAAGTCTCAGCCATGGTGGCGGTGCGTTCGGCCAGGCGGCGCGCGTCGGCGGCGTGCAGCAGCAGGTCGTCCAGGACTATGCGCTCCGACACCCCGCGCTTGATGCGCGAGAACACGAAGCCGCCCAGGTCGCCCTTTTCACCGGTCCAGCCGCCGTCGCCTTCCTCAGCGTAGAGGTCGAGACGCCGAGCCGCGGCGGCGACGTCGGACGCCTCGCCCAGCAGGCCGGCGAGCGCGGCCTGCTCGATGGCGAAGGCCGGAGCCCGCGCGGCCAGCCGCTCGACATTGGCCTTGGCCCCGCGCGCGGACTGCACCAGCGCCAGCAGGTCGGCGCCGGCCAGTTGTTCGCCGTTGGAAAGCTGCAGCACCGCCCCGTCGACACCCTCGCCGATCAGGTAGGCCTCCAGGCCCGCCTCATCCTTGAGGTACTGGGAGGACTTGCCCTTGGTCGCCTTATAGAGCGGCGGTTGGGCGATATAGAGGTAGCCCCGCTCGATCACCTGCGGCATCTGCCGATAGAAGAAGGTCAGCAGCAGGGTGCGGATGTGCGCCCCGTCGACGTCGGCGTCGGTCATCACCACGATCTTGTGGTAGCGGATCTTCTCGATGTCGAAGTCATCCCGGCCGATGCCGGCGCCCAGCGCGGTGATCAGGGTGCCGATCTGGTCCGACCCTAGCATCTTGTCGAAGCGGGCGCGCTCGACATTGAGGATCTTGCCCCGCAACGGCAGCACAGCCTGGTTCTCGCGGTTGCGCGCCTGCTTGGCCGAGCCGCCGGCGGAGTCGCCTTCGACCAGGAAGATTTCGGACTTGGCCGGGTCCTTCTCCGAGCAGTCGGCGAGCTTGCCGGGCAGCGAGGAGATATCGAGGGCGGTCTTGCGCCGGGTCAGGTCGCGGGCCTTGCGGGCCGCCTCGCGGGCGGCGGCGGCCTCGGCGATCTTCTGTACGATCAGCCTGGCTTCGGTGGGGTGCTCCTCGAACCACTGGCCGATGCCTTCGGAGACAAGCCCTTCCACAGCGGGGCGGACCTCGGACGAGACCAGCTTGTCCTTGGTCTGGGACGAGAACTTGGGATCGGGGACCTTGACCGACAGCACGCAGGTCAGGCCCTCGCGGGCGTCTTCGCCGGACAGCGAGACCTTCTCGCGCTTGGTCGCGCCGGAGCTCTCCGCGTAGCCGGTGATGATCCGTGTCAGCGCCGAGCGAAACGCCGCCAGGTGGGTGCCGCCGTCCTTCTGCGGGATGTTGTTGGTGAAGCAGAGGACGTTCTCGTGGTAGCCGTCGTTCCACCACAGCGACATGTCGAGCTCGACGTTCTCGCGCTTGCCGCGGATCACGATCGGCGCCTTCAGCAGCGCGGTCTTGGCCTTGTCCAGGTGGCGCACGAACGCCTCGATGCCGCCGTCGTAGTGCAGCAGCTCGACGAACGGCTCGGCCTCGCGGTTGTCCTTCAGCCAGATGGTCACGCCGGAGTTGAGGAACGCGAGCTCCCGCAGCCGGTGCTCCAGCGTCTTGCGATCGTACTCGACCAGCGAGAACGTCTCGTTCGAGGCCATGAAGGTGACCTCGGTGCCGGACAGGAACTCACCGTTCTCGCGCAGCGGCGCGTCGCCGGTGACCACCAGGGGCGAGACTGGGTCGCCGCGCCGGAACTCCATCTCGTAGGCCTTGCCGCCCCGGTAGATCTTCAGCTTCAGCCAATCCGACAGGGCGTTGACCACGGAGACGCCGACGCCGTGCAGGCCGCCGGAGACCTTGTAGGAGTTCTGGTCGAACTTACCGCCGGCATGGAGCTGGGTCATGATGACCTCGGCTGCCGAGACCCCCTCGCCCTCGTGGATGTCCGTCGGGATGCCGCGCCCGTCGTCGGTGACCGTCACCGAATTGTCGGCGTTCAGCGTCACGGTGACTTCGGTGGCGTGGCCCGCGAGCGCCTCGTCGATGGCATTGTCCACCACCTCATAGACCATGTGGTGCAGGCCGGACCCATCATCGGTATCGCCGATATACATGCCGG
>NZ_JAUXZW010000070.1 GCF_030693805.1 Phenylobacterium sp. | reverse complement strand
CGGCGAGCAGTCCCTGGTGCGGGTCACCCGCGACGAAGCCGGCGGCCCCGCCGCGCTGAAGGCGCCGCTGGCCGGGGTCACGCGGATCATCCAGTTGCCCGATCCCGGCGCCGGCGACACCCTGACCGTCGCCACCGCGCTCGGCCCGAGCAAGGGCCTGCCGTCACGCCGCGAGTACGTGCAGATGGCGCTGCTGCCGTCGATGCAAGGCCTGGCGGTGGAGTCCTATGTCGAGGACCTGCTGGTCGCCCGCGACGGCGACATCCTGCGCATCGGCCGGCCCCGGGGCCTGAGCCTGTCCCCCGCCTGGGCGTCGCGCCAGCACGAGGCTTCCGTCGGGCTCGGCGCGCCGCAACCCGCCGCCATGCCGGCGATGATCGGCGCCGACTGGGCCAAGACCGGCTCCGGCGGCTTCCTCGCCCGCTACAACGCCCTGCTCAGCGCGGCCACCGACGAGAGCGGGGCAGGGCGCGACGCGCCGACCGACGCGCGCATGGCGCTCGCCCGCTTCCTGGTCGGCAGCGAACTGTCGTTCGAGGCGATCGGCGTGCTCAACGACGCGGCCCGCGCCAAGCCCGGGCTGATGGACGATCCGGAATTCCGCGGCCTGCGCGGCATCGCCCGGGTGATGGCCCGCCGCTACAAAGAGGCCCAGGCGGACTTCTCGTCTCCGGTGCTGGCCGACGATCCGTCCAGTGGCCTGTGGCGCGCCTACGCCGCCGCCCAGCTCGCCCAGTGGCCGGAGGTGCGCCAGCAGTTCGCCGTCGGCGCCCAGGCGTTCAGCATGTTCACGCCGATGTGGAAGGCGCGATTCGCCACCGCCGACGCCCAGGCGGCCCTGGCGCTCGGCGACCTGGACGGAGCGACGGCGCGGATCAACCTCGCGATGATGGACCCGCCTGGCTCGCTGGAAGTGCTGGCCACCCGCCTCGTGCAAGCCCGCGTCGTCGAGGCCCAGGGGTTCAAGGACCGGGCTCTGCGCATCTACACCGCGATCAGCCGCGCGCCGGTCGAGCAGCTCTCGGCGCCGGCGCTGTTGCGCGCCACCCAGATCCGCATGGAGAGCGGCAAGATCACCCCCGTCCAGGCGGCCAACGTGTTCGACGGCCTGCGCTACCGCTGGCGGGGCGATGCGACCGAGCTGGAGACCATCCGCCTGCTGGGCCGGCTGTATCTCGACCAGGGACGCTACCGTGAGGCGCTGGAGGCGCTGCGTTCGGCGGGCCAGCGGCTGCCGGACCTGCCTGAGGCGCTGCAGTTGCAGGCCGACCTTGCGGCCGCCTTCCGCGCGCTGTTCCTGGAGGGGATGGCAGACGGGCTCGAGCCCGTTCAGGCGCTGGCGCTGTTCTACGACTTCAAGGAGCTGACCCCGATTGGCGCCGACGGCGACCTGATGGTGCGCAAGCTGGTGCGCAGGCTGGTCGACGTCGACCTGCTGGACCAGGCGGCCGAGCTGTTGAAATACCAGGCCGACAACCGTCTGGAGGGCCCGGCGCGCTCGCAGGTGGCGACCGATCTGGCGCTCATCTACCTGATGGACCGCAAGCCCGAGCAGGCGATTCAGGCGATCAACAATTCCCGCACCACCGTGCTGCCCACGGCGCTCAACAACGAGCGGCGGCTGATTGAGGCGCGCGCCTGGAGCGCGCTGGGCCGAAACGATTCGGCCCTGGAGATCCTCGGCAAGGACGCCTCGCGCGACGCCGAAGAGCTGCGTGGCGAGATCACCTGGCGCCAGAAGAACTGGGCCGGAGCCGGCGGACTGTTCGAGAAGACCCTCGGCGAGCGCTGGAAGAATTCCGACCCGCTGTCCACCGAGGATGAGGGCCGCCTGCTGCGCGCCGGCGTCGCCTACAGCCTGGCCGGCGACGACGCGGCGCTGTCTCGGCTGCGCGAGCGCTATCAGGGCTTCTACGAACAGGCGCGCAATCCCGAGGCCCTGCGCGTCGCGCTGTCCGGCGTAGGCGACGGCCCGCTCAGCGTCGGCGACTTCGGCCGCATCACCGCCGACAACGAAGCCTTCGCCGGCTGGGTCGACAAGATGAAGCAGCGTTTCAAGCAGGCCCCGCCCAAGCTCCCCGCCGCTGCGGCGAAACAGGCCCAGGCCGCCGCTCCGGCTCCGGCGAAGGGGTAGTCGGCGTCCCTCAACTCCGCTCACCCCGGCGAAAGTCGGGACCCAAGCGGGCATTCAGCGGCAAATCGTGGATCAGCTTGGGCCCCGGCTTTCGCCGGGGTGAGCGGAGTGGGGTCTCAACCCCCGCCAGCGCCGCGCTGGAAGCTTTCCACCAAGCTGCCGCAGACCAGGCGCCATCCGTCCACCAGGACGAAGAAGATCAACTTGAACGGCAGGGACACCACCACGGGGGGCAGCATCATCATGCCCATGCTCATCAGCACGCTCGCCACCACCAGGTCGATCACCAGGAACGGTACGAACAGCAGGAAGCCGATCTCGAACGCGCGCTTCAGCTCGGAGATCATGAACGCCGGCGTCACCACCTGGATCGGAGTGTCGGCGATGGTGCGGGGCCGTTCGATCTTCGACAGCCGCACGAACAGCGCCAGATCCTCGCGGTCCACCTGGCTGAGCATGAAGGTCTTCACCGGCGCGCCGGCGGCGTCGAAGGCGGCGGGCAGCTCCATCTGCTGGTCAAGCAGCGGCTTGATCCCGTCGTCGTAGGAGCGTTGCAGGGTGGGGCCCATGACGATGGCGGTGAGGAACAGCGCCAGGCTGATGATCACCGCATTGGGCGGGCTCTGTTGCAGGCCCAGCGCCGTGCGAAGCAGCGACAACACCACCACAATGCGCACGAACGAGGTGGTCATGATGACGATGGACGGCGCCAGCGACAGCACCGTCATCAGCCCGATGAGTTGGACGACACGCTCGGTCAAGCCAGCGCCGGTGCCGAGGTTGATGTTCAGCGCCTGGGCCGCGGCGGCCATCGGGAAGATCAGGCTGGCCAGGGTCGTGACGGCGGCCAGCATGGCGGCGCGCTTCCAGTCTGCGGCGGGCAGGGCGCCAATGGCGGCGAACGGTCCGCGCATCACTGAGGCTCCTTGGCCGCACGGCGGCGCGATGCAGCCGGCGCTTCGGGCAGCAGCTGGCCTTCGCCCAGCAGCAGCAGCCGTTCCTGTCCGTCGCAGGAGATCAGCACCAGGCGGCGGGCGGGATCGAGCGCCAGGCTCTCCACCACCGCCAGGCGGCGTTCCTTGCGTTGTGGGATCAGGCGCGTGAGCGCATCGGGGCCGAACTTGCGCAAGGCCACGGCGGCCAGACCCACGAGGCCAAGGGTCACGGCGAGCGCGAAGACCGCGCGGGCGAATTCGGCGAAATCCATGGCGTTCTGCTGCGTCGGACTGCGGCTGGCGCGCGGCGAAAATCACCGGCGTCTCAACGGTTTGCCGCAGGGGTCTTAAGGAGCGATTAACCCTGTTTCTTCACCATGAGGCGATGGACTTGGCAGGCATTCCCCTGTTCGCGATGCTGCGCAGCCGGCTGGGCTATCTGTCCGAGCGCGAGCGGGTGATCGCCGAGAACGTGTCGAACTCCGACACGCCTGGCTATCGTCCCCAGGATCTGAAGCCCTTCAGCTTCGAGGCGCGGGTCACCGCCGCCATGAGCGCGGCGGGCGGCCAGGCCATCACCCAGCCCGGCCACATGACATCGCCCAGCGTCCGGCGGCCGGGAGTCAAATCGATCCGTACGCACGACTCTGAAACCACGCTCGACGGAAACTCCGTGGTGCTGGAGGACGAGATGCTGAAGATGACCGACGCGCGGATGAACTACGACGCGGCGATCGGATTCTATCAGAAATCCATCAACATGCTGCGGCTGGCCACGCGTCCGCCGGGCCGCGGTTAGGGGCGCTAGGTGGCTGAGATCAAGCCGACGTCAGGCGCCACGCAATCCATCGCAACTTCCGCCTTGCGCGCCCAGCAGGCGCGGATGCGGATCATCGCCGAGAACCTGGCCAACGCGAACTCGACCTCGCGCACGCCGGGCGGCGACCCGTACCGGCGTCAGACTCCGGTGTTCGCACCGGTGAAGGTCGACGGCGGGACGGGCGTGAAGATGGTCCGCGTCGAACCCGACCGTAAGGATTTCCGCACCGAATACGAACCGGGCCACCCGTCCGCCGACGCCACGGGCTATGTGAAACTGCCCAATGTCGACAGCCTGATCGAGGCGATGGACATGAAGGCCGCCCAGCGGGCTTACGAAGCCAACCTCAACGTCATCGAGACGGCGCGCGCCATGGAGATGCGCACCCTCGATCTGTTGAAGAAGTAGGGGCTAGGCCATGATCAGCCCCATCGCCGTCGCCAAGGCCTACGCCGCCGTCCAGAACCAGGCCGCCGCCGCCGCGCCGCAGGTCGCTGTCGAGGAGAAGGGTGGGTTCGGCGACCTGCTGAAATCGGCGATGACCGACGCGATGAAGTCGTCGAAGACCGCCGAGACCCAGATCGCCAAGCAGGTGCAGGGCAAGGCCGAGCTGATCGACGTTGTGACCGCCATCTCGGCCGCCGAAGCCAGCCTGGAGACGGTGATGGCGGTGCGCGACCAGGTGATCGCCGCCTACCAAGAAATCATGCGGATGCCGATCTAGGGGCGGATCCGCGACGACGGCCCTGGCGGATCCGCCTGGCCTTCGTGCTAGGCTCGCTCGCATGGGGCCGACTCCGATCATCGATATTGTCGACGTCGAGAAGCGATACGGCGCGCACGCGGCTCTGGCCGGCGTCAGCCTGAGCATCGCAGCCGGCGAATTCGTCGCCCTGGTGGGCGCGTCCGGCTCCGGCAAGACTACGCTGCTGAAGACTATCAACCGACTGGCGCCCGCCGATGCTGGCGTCGTGCGCGTGGCGGGCGAGGATGCGCGCGCCGCCGCCCCGCATGAGCTGCGTCGCCGTATCGGCTATGTTTTCCAGGAGGTAGGCCTGTTTCCGCACATGACCGTCGCGGAGAACATCGCCATTACGCCGAAGCTGCTGGGTTGGGACAAGGCGCGGATCGATGCGCGGGTGACCGAGCTCCTGAGCCTCGTCGCCCTGCCGCCGGAGACGGGCGCGCGACTGCCGGCGGCGCTGTCCGGCGGCCAGCGCCAAAGGGTCGGCGTCGCCCGCGCCCTGGCGGCCGAATCCTCGATCATGCTGATGGACGAACCGTTCGGCGCGCTGGACCCGCTGACCCGCGACGCGCTGGGGACCGACTACCGCGCCCTGCACGACCGGTTGGCGCTCACCACGGTGATGGTCACCCACGACATGGCCGAGGCTGTGCTCCTCGCCGACCGCATCGTGGTGCTGAAGGCCGGGCACATCGTCGCCGACGGCGCGGCGGCTCACCTGCTGGCGAGCGCCGAGGATCCCGATGTGCGCCTGCTGCTCGACGCGCCGCGTCGCCAGGCCGAACGATTGAGCGCGCGGCTGTCCGAGACGCCGGCATGAACGAGCGCCTGGACGCCGCCTGGGCGCTGCTGCCCGAGTACCTGGGATGGCACGTGCTGCTCAGCGCCAGCGCGCTGCTGTTGGGGCTGGCGATCAGCCTGCCGCTGGCGATCGCCGCCAGCCGCAGCGCGCGGCTGCGCTGGCCGGTGCTGACCGCCGCCAGCCTGATCCAGACGATCCCCAGCCTGGCGCTGCTGGCGCTGTTCTACCCGTTGCTGCTGGCGATCTCGGCGTTCAGCACCACAACCTTCGGCCACGGCTTCTCGGCGCTCGGCTTCCTGCCGTCGCTGCTGGCGCTGACCCTCTATTCGATGCTGCCGATCCTGAGGAACGGCGCGGCGGGCATCCTGGGCGTCGACCGCGCGGTGGTGGAGGCCGCCGACGGCGTTGGCATGACGCCGACCCAGCGTCTGTTCCAGGTGGAGTTGCCGCTGGCCGCTCCGGTGATCATGGCCGGCGTACGCACCGCCGCGGTATGGACCATCGGGGCCGCGACCCTGTCTACGCCCGTCGGCCAGACCAGTCTGGGCAACTACATCTTCGCCGGCCTGCAGACCGAGAATTGGGTGTCGGTGCTGTTTGGTTGCGCGGCCTCTGCCGTGCTGGCGATCGCCGTCGACCAACTGCTGGGACTGATCGAGGCGGGCGCGGCCAAACGAGATCGCCGCCGGGTCATCGCTGGCGCCGCGGGCCTGATCATCGGCGTCGCCATAGCTCTCACGCCGCTGGCGGGCCTAGGGTCCACCCACGCCTACACGATCGGCGCGAAGAACTTTTCCGAGCAGTACATCCTGGCCGAACTGATGGCCGAGCGGCTGGAGCGCGGCGGCGCCCAGGTCAGCCGCAAGGAGGATCTAGGCTCGGCGGTCGCCTATCGCGCTCTGGCCGCCGGCGAGATCGACGCCTACGTGGACTATTCCGGAACACTCTGGACCAACACCCTGAACCGCCAGGACAATCCCGGCCGCGCCGCGGTGCTGGCTGGAATCACCAAGGACCTGGCGGCCCGCGACGGCGTGCAGGTTCTGGGCTCGCTGGGCTTCGAGAACGCCTATGCCCTGGCGATGCGCTCAGACAAGGCCAAGGCGCTAGGGATCGTCAGTCTGGACGATTTGGCTCGAGAGGCGCCCAAGCTCACTTTCGGGGCGGACCTGGAGTTCCTCTCCAGGCCGGAATGGAAAGCGATCGACGCGGCTTACGGGCTCAAGTTCAAGGCCAAGCGGTCGTTCCAGCCGACCTTCATGTACCGGGCGCTGGCCGGCGGCGACGCCGACGTGATCTCGGCCTTCTCCAGCGACGGGCGCATCGCCGCCGACAAGCTGGTGGTGCTCACCGATCCCAAGGGCGCGATCCCGCCCTACGACGCGGTGATCCTGATCTCGCCGAAGAAGGTCGGCGACACGCGCCTCATCGAGACGCTGAGGCCGCTGGTCGGCGCGATCCCCGTCGAGGCCATGCGGGCGGCGAACTACAGCGTCGACCGCGACCAGGG
>NZ_JAUXZW010000069.1 GCF_030693805.1 Phenylobacterium sp. | reverse complement strand
ACCTCCAGGTCGCGCGGCGCCTCGGCGCCGCCGGCCATCACCAGCACATCGTAGTCGTCCAGCAGCCGTTGCACTGACACCGTCACGCCGACCTCGATATTGGTGCGGAACAGCACGCCCTCGACCTCCATCTGCCGCACGCGGCGGTCGATGAGATGCTTCTCCATCTTGAAGGCGGGAATGCCGTAGCGCAGCAGCCCGCCGATGCGGTCGGATTTCTCGAACACCGTCGGCGCGTGGCCGGCGCGCGCCAGTTGCTGCGCGCAGGCCAGGCCCGCGGGGCCGGAGCCCACCACCGCGATGCGCTTGCCTGTGCCGCGCGGCGCCGGCTCTGCGACAATCCAGTTCTCCGACCATCCGCGATCGACGATCTCGCACTCGATCATCTTGATGGTGACCGAGTTGTCGTCGATGTTCAGCGTGCAGGACGCCTCGCACGGCGCCGGGCAGATCCGTCCTGTGAACTCGGGGAAATTGTTGGTCGAGTGCAGGTTCTCCAGCGCGGCTTTCCATTGGTCGCGATAGACTAGGTTGTTGAAGTCCGGGATCTGGTTGTTGACCGGGCAGCCCTGGTGGCAGAACGGAATTCCGCAATCCATGCACCGCGCGGCTTGGCCGGCCACTTCGGCCGTCGGCAACGGATGGACGAACTCCTTCCAGGTCTTCAGCCGGTTCTTCGGGTCATCGTAGGCCCGGTCCCGCCGTTCGATCTCTAGAAATCCGGTGGGCTTGCCCATCGGTATGCTCCGACAATTGCTGGCGTCGGCGACCGGTCCGCCGAAGGCGGGCTGGCTTTGGACGCGATCTGAAGAAAACGCTACTCGGCGGCGACGGCGGCGGCGGCCCGCCGCTCCTCCGCCATGTCCTGAAGCGCACGGCGATAGTCCCTCGGCATCACCTTGACGAAGTCGGAAAGCGCCTGGTCCCAGTTCTCCAGCAGGAAGCGCGCTCGCGCGCTTCCGGTGTAGAGATTGTGCCGCTCGACCAGGATGCGCAGCCGTTCGGCATCGAAGCGCAGGACGTCACCCATTCCGTTGTTGTCGACGCTGATCGAGCGCTGGGACGGCCGCAGGGCTTCATCGCCCCGCTCCGCCGGCGCTGCGGGACCTATGGCCTCAAGGTCCACCATCGCCGGGTTGACCAGGTCGCGGAAGCGGCCGTGCGGATCGTAGACATAGGCCACTCCGCCGGACATCCCGGCCGCGAAATTGCGCCCGGTCTCGCCCAGCACCACCACCACGCCGCCGGTCATGTACTCGCAGCCGTGGTCGCCCAGGCCCTCGACAACCGTCACGGCGCCGGAGTTGCGCACCGCGAACCGCTCGCCGGCTACGCCCTCGAAATAGGCCTCGCCCGAAATGGCTCCGTAGAGGACCGTATTGCCGACGATGATGTTCTGCGTCGGGTCACGCTGCGAGCCCGCGGGCTGTCGCACCACGACGCGGCCGCCGGACAGGCCCTTGCCGACATAGTCGTTGCCGTCGCCGATCAACTCGGCGCTGACGCCGCGAGCCAGGAACGCGCCGAAGCTCTGTCCCGCCTGGCCGATGAAGCGCAGGGCGATGGTGTCCTCGGGCAGGCCCGTATGGCCGTAGCGCCGCGCCACCTGCCCAGACAACATCGCGCCCACCGTGCGGTTGACGTTGCGGATCTGGTATTCGCCGCGCATCGGCCGACCCTCGGTCAGCGCGTCCTGAGCATCGGAGATCATCTGGTGGTCCAGGGCTGCTCCCAGGCCATGGTCCTGGCGGTCCATGTTCCAGAGCCCCTTCTGGGCGCCGGCAGGCGCCGCGTACAGCAGCTTCGTCAGGTCGACGCCTTCGGCCTTCCAGTGGTCCAGCGCCGGGTTCATGTCGATGCGGTCGACCCGCCCGATCATCTCGGCGACCGAGCGGAAGCCCATCTGCGCCATGATCTCGCGCAGTTCCTCGGCCACGAAGAAGAAGAAGTTGATCACGTGCTCCGGCTGGCCGGTGAAGCGTGCGCGCAGCACCGGGTCCTGCGTCGCCACGCCCACCGGGCAGGTGTTCAGGTGGCACTTGCGCATCATGATGCAGCCGCTGGCGATTAGCGGCGCGGTCGAGAAGCCGAACTCGTCGGCCCCCAGCAACGCGCCCACCGCGACATCGCGCCCCGTACGCAGGCCGCCGTCCACCTGCACGGCGATGCGCGTGCGCAGGCCGTTCAGCAGCAGGGTCTGCTGGGTCTCGGCGAGGCCGATCTCCCAGGGTGAGCCCGCGTGCGTCAGCGAGGTGAGCGGCGACGCCCCCGTCCCGCCTTCGTAGCCGGAGATAGTCACATGGTCGGCGCGCGCCTTGGCGACGCCCGCAGCCACGGTGCCCACGCCCACTTCCGAGACCAGCTTCACCGAGATCCGCGCGCCCGGATTGACGTTCTTCAGGTCGTGGATGAGCTGCGCAAGGTCCTCGATCGAATAGATGTCGTGGTGCGGCGGCGGGCTGATCAAGCCCACGCCCGGCGTCGAGTGGCGCACGGCGGCGATGTTCTTGTCGACCTTGTGGCCGGGCAACTGGCCGCCCTCTCCGGGCTTGGCGCCCTGGGCCATCTTGATCTGGATGTCGTCGGCGTTGACCAGGTACTCGGCGGTGACGCCGAAGCGGCCCGAGGCCACCTGCTTGATCGCCGAGCGCATGCTGTCGCCGTTCGGCAGCGGCTTGAAGCGGTCGACCTCTTCGCCGCCCTCGCCGGTGTTGGACCTGCCGCCGATACGGTTCATCGCCACGGCCAGCGTGGTGTGCGCCTCGCGGCTGATCGAGCCGAAGCTCATGGCCCCTGTGGCGAAACGCTTGACGATGTCGACCGCCGGCTCGACCTCGTCGAGCGGCACGGGCGTCTCGGCCGGCTTCAGCCGCATCAAGCCGCGCAGCGTCAGCAGCCGCTCGTTCTGCACGTTGATCGCCTCGGCGTAGGCCCGGTATTCCTCGGACACGTTGCCGCGCACCGCGTGCTGCAGCCGCGCGATCGAATCCGGCGTCCAGGCGTGCGCCTCGCCGCGCAGGCGGTAGGCGTAGGTCCCGCCCACATCCAGCATGGTCCGATAGATCGGCGCGTCGCCGTAGGCGTCGCGATGGCGCAGCACCGCCTCTTCGGCGATCTCGCGCAGGCCGGCGCCCTCGATGGTCGTCGCGGTGCCCGTGAAGAACTGCTCGACGAAGTCGGTGCTCAGGCCCACCGCGTCAAAGATCTGCGCGCCGCAGTACGACTGGTAGGTGGAGATGCCCATCTTGGACATCACCTTCAGGATGCCCTTGCCGACCGCCTTGATGAAGTTCTTGCGCACGTCATAGGCGCTGGCCTTCAGGCCGTTGCGCACACGAAGTTGCTCCAGGGTCTCGAACGCCAGGTAGGGGTTCACCGCCTCGGCGCCGTAGCCGGCCAGGACGCAGAAGTGGTGCACCTCTCGCGCTTCGCCGGTCTCGATCACCAGGCCTGTCTGCATGCGCAGCCCCTGGCGGATCAGATGGTGGTGCACAGCCGCGGTGGCCAGCGCCGCGGGGATCGGGATCCGGTCGGGCGAAACGGCCCGGTCCGACAGGATCAGGATGTACATGTCCGCCAGCACGCTGTCGGTGGCTTGGCGACAGAGCCTGGCCAGCGCCTCGGAGAGACCGGGCGCGCCGGCTTCCGCCGGCCAGGTGGCGTCGAGCGTGGCGGTGCGGAACGCGCCGTCCAGCAACTGGCTGATGCCCCGGATCTTGGCCAGGTCCTCGTCGGTGAGGATCGGCTGGGCGACTTCGAGGCGCTTGTGCGAACCGGCGTGGCGGCCGAGCAGATTGGGCCTGGGTCCGATCATCGACACCAGCGACATCACCAGTTCTTCGCGGATCGGATCGATCGGCGGGTTGGTGACCTGGGCGAAGTTCTGCTTGAAGTATTCGTAGAGCAGCTTGGGTCGGCGCGAAAGCACGGCCAGCGGCGTGTCGGTGCCCATCGACCCGATTGGGTCTTCACCGGTCTGGGCGATCGGCTCCAGGAACACCTGCAGGTCCTCCTGCGTGTAACCGAAGGCCTGCTGGCGATCGAGCAGCTGGGCGGGATCGTTGGCCGGCACGGACTGAGCGGCCTCGACCTCGGACAGGTCCTCGAGCTTGAACTGGGTGTCGGCCAGCCAATCGGCGTAGGGCTCGGCGCCCGCCAGGCTGCGCTTGATCTCCTCGTCCTCGATGATCCGGCCCTGCTCCATGTCGATGAGCAGCATCTTGCCGGGCTGCAGGCGCCACTTGCGCACGATCTTCTCGTCCGGAACCGGCAGCACGCCGACTTCCGAGGCCATGATCACGGTGTCGTCGTCGGTGATCACGAAACGCGCCGGGCGCAGGCCGTTGCGGTCCAGCGTCGCGCCGATCTGACGACCGTCGGTGAACGCCACGGCGGCCGGGCCGTCCCACGGCTCCATCAGCGCTGCATGGTATTCGTAGAAAGCCTTGCGCTTGGGATCCATCAGCGGATTGCCGGCCCAGGCCTCCGGAATCAGCATCATCATGGCGTGGCTCAGCGAATAGCCGCCGGCGACCAGCAGTTCGAGGGCATTGTCGAGGCAGGCGGTGTCGGACTGGCCGTGCGGAATGATCGGCC
>NZ_JAUXZW010000061.1 GCF_030693805.1 Phenylobacterium sp. | reverse complement strand
GCCTGGTGGTGGCCGGCGGCGTCGCCGCCAACGCCTGCGTGCGCGCGAAGCTCGAGGACGCGGCCCAGGCGCGAGGCTTCAGCTTCACCGCCCCGCCGTTGACCTACTGCACCGACAACGCCGCGATGATCGCGCTGGCCGGCGCCGAGCGCCTGGCGCTGGGCTGGAGCGATCCCCTCGATGCGCCGGCCCGCCCGCGCTGGCCGCTGGACGCCGCCGCGGCGCTGGCCAATCCGACCCACGTCGCCGGCCGCAAGGGAGCCAAGGCGTGAAGCGCGCAGGGGTCATCGGCGCGGGGGCCTGGGGCACGGCCCTGGCTCAAGTCTGCGCCCGCGCCGGCCTCGACACCACGCTCTGGGCCCGCGAGCCGGAAGTGATCGCCGCCATCGCCGAGCATGGCGAGAATTCCGTCTTCCTGCCGGGGATCGCCCTGGAGCCTTCGATCCGCGCCGTCGGCGACATGGCCGCCCTCGCCGACGTCGCCCTGATCCTCGCGGTCGCCCCGGCCCAGCACTTGCGCGCGGCGCTGGCCGCGCTGGCGCCGCACGTCCGCGCCGGCCTGCCGATCGTGTTGTGCGCCAAGGGCGTCGAGCAGGGTTCGCTGAAACTGATGACCCAGGTGCTGGCCGAGACAGTGCCTCAAGCCGCCGCCGCGGTGCTGTCGGGCCCGAGCTTCGCCGGCGAGGTGGCCCGCGGCCTGCCCACCGCCGTGACGCTGGCCTGCGCAGACGAGGACCTCGGCCGCGCCCTGGCCGAAGCCATCGCCACGCCCACCTTCCGCCCCTACCTGGCCGTCGACATGATCGGCGCCGAGGCCGGCGGCGCGGTGAAGAACGTGCTGGCCATCGCCTGCGGCGTCGTCGAGGGGCGCGAGCTCGGGCGCAGCGCCCACGCGGCCCTGATCACCCGCGGCTTCTCCGAGATGACCCGATTGGCCGTCGCGCTCGGCGGTCAGGCCGACACCGTCGCCGGCCTGTGCGGCCTGGGGGACCTGGTGCTGACCTGCTCCAGCCCGCAGTCGCGCAACATGAGCGTCGGCTTGGCGCTGGGCCGCGGCGAGAGCCTGCAGGCGGCCCTCGCCGGCAAGCTCTCGGTGGCCGAAGGCGTCGCCTCGGCGCCCGCGGTGCGCGAACTGGCTCGCCAGCTCGGCGTCGATACGCCAATCTGCGAAGCGGTCGCAGGCATCCTGGCCGGCGAGCTGGATGTCGACGCGGCGATCCGCGGCCTGCTGTCACGGCCGCTGCGCGAGGAACGATAGGCGAAGACCGCGCGACGTCAGCGCGGCCGCAGGGGAGGAACCAACATGGGATCGGTCGCATGAACACCGACGACGCCAACGACGACAATCCCGCCCGCCCGCCCGCGGGCGTGAGGCTGTGCGCCGTCGACGAACTGAAGGATCCGGGGGCCAAGGGCTTCCACTTCCGCGAGGACCTGCGGTTGTTCAACGGTTTCGTGCTGCGGCGCGGCGACACCGTCACCGGCTTCGTGGACTGGTGCCCGCATGTGGGCTGGCCGCTCGACGTCTACGAGCAATATGTCACCCGTGACGGCCGCCACCTGCTGTGCAGCGGCCACGGCGCGCTGTTCAACTTCGACGGCCTGTGCATCGCCGGCCCCTGCGAGGATGACCACCTGGTGCCGTGGCCGGTGGAAGTGCGCGACGGCGAGGTGTTCACCGCCTGACGCGCTCTTCGTCACCGCGGGGCCTGACCGTTCCTTAACTTGCGTTCGCTAAGGCCTGGATCCTGGACGACGAGAGGATCAGCAAGCCATGGCCGACGCCCTGCGCGCGCTCGCCACGATCAACGCGCGGTTCGCGCCGAACTTCGCCCGCACCATGCTGGCGTCGCGGACGGCCGCGGACGCACAGGCGTTCGCCGCACACTGCGAGGCGAAGGGCTTCGAGTTCACCACCGCATGGGCGGACAACAACATCCCCTACGTCGCCCCGCTGCTGCGCAAGTTCGCGCAAGGGCGCGAACGCATCCGCTACCTGGAGATCGGCGCCTATGAGGGCCGCAATCTGGCGCTCATGGACTGGCTGCTGCCGGGCCAACTCGACGTCACGGTCATCGACCCGTGGTTCGACGAGACCCTCAACCCCGAGGAGAAATACCTCGCCGTCGAGCCGCGCTTCCATCGCAACGTGGGGAAGCTGGGCTTCCCGCAAATCGACGTCCGAAAAGGCTTTTCCACATATGAGCTGCCTCGGATGCTGCAGGCGGGGAACTCTTTCGAACTAATCTATGTTGATGGTTCACACACGGCCTGGGCGGTCGGCGTGGACTTGGCATACTGCGCCGCGATGCTGGCGATCGGCGGGATGGTGGTCCTCGATGACTACTGGCACGACGAGAGCGAGATCGGCGGACCCGGAGTAAAACAGGCTGTAGATCGCTTCTACGGCGTGTTCGGCCGGTATTTCGAAATCTCCGCCGTGTATAGACAGGTCGTTCTGACGAAGACCGGTGAAATTCCACGTTAACCAGCCAACCGAATGCGCTCGCAGAACTTAAGATTGCTTAAGGAATTTGGTTAGCGACTCTGTATCATTATGAGGCGCCGGGGCGAGATTAACCGTCTGTTAAAGATTTATCTGGCGTTAACCGCCTTTTGGCCTTATTGCGTCGCTGAATGCGATCGCAACCTGACTCCACTCCGAAGACCGTGTTCCCGCTCACCCCGCGGGAAACGCGCATCCACGACCGGGCGATTCACCTCGTCGGCTTGGAGCTGTGCGTGGTCGGCGCGATGACCGCCAGCATCGCCTTTGCGGCTGTGCCCGAACAGACCGCGCCGCGCCATGCCGGCGACGTCTCCGGCGAAGGTTTCACCCGCCTCACCGAACGGATGGACCCGGCCATGCTGTGGCTGGCCAGCCGGTTCGAACCGCGCGCTGGCTCGCTGATCGATCAGACCGGCCTGCGCGGCGCCGGCCCCACGGCCGAAGCCGTCGCCGCGAGCCAGGAGGACTCGGTCATCCGCCTCCAGGCGCTGACCCCTGACGCCGCACGCCTCTACAACGCTTCCGTGCCCGCCGCCGAACTGCCGAACGCCTCGGCCAAGCCGTTCAAGCTGAACGCCGGCGCCGTGCTCGACGAATCCCGCGCCACCGACTGCCTGACCGCGGCGGTCTACTATGAAGCCGCCAGCGAGAGCCTCGACGGCCAGCGCGCGGTCGCCCAGGTGGTGCTCAACCGCATGCGCCACCCCGCCTATCCGAAGACGGTCTGCGGCGTGGTGTTCCAGGGATCCAACCGCACCACCGGCTGCCAGTTCAGCTTCACCTGCGACGGTTCGCTCGGCCGCCAGCCCTCCGCGGGCGGCTGGTCCCGCGCCCGCCAGGTCGCGGTCGAGGCGCTGAACGGCTATGTGATGCGCAGAGTCGGCACCGCCACCCACTACCACGCCAACTACGTCGCTCCGTACTGGAGCCCGAGCCTGGTGAAGATCGGCGCGATCGGCGCGCACATCTTCTATCGCTGGACGGGCCGCAGCGGTTTGCCGCCGGCGTTCAGCGGCGGCTATGCGGGCGGCGAGATGGCCGGCCTGCAGATCGCCACCCTCGACGGCCTCGCCAAGTCGCAGGTGAAGCTCGACATCGCCGACGCGCCCGAAAGCATGGCGGCGCCGGCCGAGTCGGTGGTGTTGGCCGCCAACAGCACGACCCAGCGCAATGCTTCGGGCCAAGGCGGCGCCTCGCCGCTGGACGACGCCGAGACCCTGGCCGCCATCGACATGGGCCAGGACGCTGGCGCGATCACCAAGCCGGAAGAGCTGGACTGGGCCGGTCGGCCGAAGTCAAAAGGCCCGCCGCGAGTCGCCGTCCCCGGCGGGCTCTAGGGCCGCTCCAGCGTCGCTTCGCTTGCGAAGCTGTTGAAGTCGTCGACCAGCGCGGACACGCAGGCGGCGACCAGTTCACCGCCCTTTTCCGGCGTCGCCAGGCCGGGATCCGAACCCATCCGGCCGTCCGCATAGCGGGCGCGGAAGTCCATCGCCTCGCGGATCGGCCCGCTTGGCGCGATCTGCGGCGCATAGTTCGCGGCCTTGATCGCGTCGGGATAGGCCCACTGGGTGATGGCGATCTCCGACGGCGTCGCGTGGCTGCCGTGTCCCGAAGGGTACTGGCGGTTCACCAGGCCCATCACCCCGCGCAGCTGCCACCAGTTGACCACCCGTAACGCGAAGCCCCGCGGGCGCCCCGCGTAGCTGGCGTCCGCGTAGATTTCCGAGAACGCCGCCTCGATGGTCGGCAGATTGCCCCCATGGCCGTTGAGGAAATACAGCTTCTCGAAGCCGTGCAGCGCCAGCGAGCGGCACCAGTCGCCGATCGCCAGCATGAAGGTCGAGGGCCGTAGCGCGATGGTGCCGGGGAAGCCCAGATGGTGCTGCGCCATGCCGATGTTGAAGGTGGGCGCCACAAGCATGTCGGCGGTCTTCTGCGCCTCGTGGGCGATGATCTCGGGGCACAGCCAGTCGGTGCCGAGCAGGCCGGTGGGTCCGTGCTGCTCGTTGGAGCCGATGGGGATCACCACCGCCTTGGACCGTCCCAGATAGCTTTCGATCTCCGGCCAGGTGGAAAGGTGCAAAAGCATCGTGCGCGCGTCCTTCGGACGGTGAAATTCGGCCTCCGGCATATTACGTTCGCAGCGGGCCGGTAAGACCAATCGCGCGAAGGAGGCCAGACATGGCTCTGCAACTGAACGACGTCGCCCCGGACTTCACCCAGGATTCCACCGAGGGGCCGATCCATTTCTACGACTGGGCGGGAGACTCGTGGGTCGTGCTGTTTTCGCACCCCAAGGACTTCACCCCGGTCTGCACCACCGAACTGGGCGTAGTGGCCAAGCTCAAGCCGGAATTCGAGAAGCGTAACGCCAAGGTCATCGGCTTGTCGGTGGACGCCGCCGCCAGCCACGCCGGCTGGTCGAAGGACATCGAGGAGACGCAAGGCGCGAAGCTGAACTTCCCGCTGATCGCCGACCACGACCGCAAGGTCGCCGACCTCTACGGCATGATCCATCCGAACGCGTCCGACACCATGACCGTGCGCTCGGTGTTCATCATCGACCCGGCCCACAAGGTGCGTCTGACGCTCACCTATCCGGCGTCCACGGGGCGCAACTTCGATGAACTGCTGCGGGTGATCGATTCCCTGCAGCTCACCGACAAGCACAAGGTCGCCACCCCGGCCAACTGGCGTCAAGGCGAGGACGTGATCATCGTCACCTCGGTCACCGACGATCAGGCCAAGGACCTGTTTCCCGGCGGCTGGACCGAGCACAAGCCGTACCTCCGGACGGTCAAGCAACCGGCGGGCTGAGGCGCTCTAGTCCGCGGCGTCTTCCACCGGCGCCACATTGGCCGGCGTGATCGATGGATCGGCAAGCTGCACGCCCAGGTCGGCGGCGTGCAGCGCCACCAGCTTCCATGCCTTGCCGCGCTTGGCGAACGTCAGCAAGCAGAGGTCGCGCACGCCCGGATCGAGCAGGCACACCCTGCCGCTGTCCAGCTTCTTCAGAGCGCGGGCGACATCGGCCTGACGGCTGTCGCCCGACAGCGACAGCAGCGGGCCGCCCCGCGCCAGCGCCAGCGCCTGCGGCGCGATCATCCGGTCCACCGCCACGTCGCCCACATCGCCCAACTGGGCGTGAAGCGCGCGAACGTCGGGCGATTCCAGCAATTGGGTCTTCAGATCGGCGCGCAACGCTTTGCGGTCGAGATGCGCCTCCAGCGCCTTGGCGTCGTCCTTCTCCGCGGCCTGCAGGAAGGCCCGCACGTCCCCGGCCGCATCCTTCTTCACCGCGCCGCCGCAGGCCGCCAGGCTCAGAGAAATCGCTACGGCCAGCAACAGGCGCGGTCCGCGCGGTGGGGAAGATTTGAGCGCCATGCGGATGAGTCTAGAGGCGCCCGCGCGCCGGGTTAAGCGTGTTGCGGCGCATATGGCGTTGTCGTGACCGCGTCCTTGGCCCAAGCCTCACCCAGGCACGGATTCGAGAACGATGCGGGCATGGCGGCGACATCGGGTTTGAGCGCGGCGGAGCAGGCCGGCCGCCGGCTGGGCGTCGTCGAATGGCTGGCGCTCGCGCTCTGCATCGGCGCGGCCGCCTATCAGCTTCACGCCATCTTCGCGCCGGGCTTCATGTCGTTCGACAGCCTGCTGTTCTACGAAGAAGCGATCGAGGGCGTCACCCGCAGCACCTGGCCGCCGGCCTACGCTTACCTGATCCAGGTCACCCGCGCGCTGGGCGGCGACTACGGCGCCCTGTTCCTGGCGCAGACGGCGATGGTGTTCGGCTTCGGCGGATACCTGACGATGCGGCTCGCGGCGGGATCGGCGGTGCGCAGGCTGCTGGCGCTGGTGCTGTTCATGGCCGCCTTCATCGCGGTTCCGCCGCTGCTGGGCACGATGGTCGTGCTGTGGAACGCAGTGCCGGTGGCGGGCTTCATGCTGGCCGGCGCCGCCTTGCAGTTGGCCAGCGCGCGCGGCCGGCGCATCGGCTGGGCGCTCGCCGCAATCCTCGCCTACGCGGCCTGTTTCGCCCTGCGCTACAACTCGGTGTTCCTGATCGGGCCGGAGATGCTGCTGCTGCTGGCCTTTCCGCTGGGCGCGCGCAGCACGGCCAAGCACCGGATCATTGTCGCGACCGTAGCCCTGGTCGCCTTTGCGATCGCCCTGGTCAGCTTCAGTCATCGCCTGCCGGACCTGAAGCCGCTGCCGTTCAACGCCGGGGTGCGGACGATCCAGAGCTTCGACCTGATCGGCGTCTCGGCGCTGTGCGGCGAGAGCTTCCTCACCCCCGAGATGATCGCCAAGGGGCCGGTCTCCCTCGCCGCCATCCGCCGCCACTACGATCCGCGCCACCTCAACGTCAGCCTCGCCGACAGGCCCGGCGTCGCCTCGATCGTCAAACCTGGCGACGCCGACCAGGTCGACGCCGCCTGGCGTCGCGCGGTGGCCGCCCATCCCGGCTGCTACCTGAGGCACCGCTGGGCCGTGTTCACCGAGCAGATGGGCGCCGCGCCGGGCGGCCTGTTCTATGCGACGCATGGCGGGATCGACCCCAACCGCTTCGGCTTTGTGCTCGCCAATCCCGAGCAGGCGCAGCGCGCGGCGGTGGCGATCTCCCAATCGGCCAACGATCCGCTCCGTCGGCCGGTGTGGCTCTATCTCGGCGCGGTCGCGGCGGCCCTCTGGCTGGCCCTGCGCCGCGACGCGCGCGCCCTGCCGATGGGCCTGCTCACCTTGAGCGCGCTGGCCTACGCCGGCAGCCACCTGTTCATCGCCGCCGCGGCCGACGCCCGCTACATCTTCCCGTCCAATGTACTTTGCGTCGTGGTGATCGCCGCGGCGCTGGGCGGGCGCCAGGCGCTTCTCACGCCTGCCGGGCGGCGCTAGTGCTGCGGTGGACGCGGGCCGCACAGCCCTGGCGAGCGGAGCGGTGATGGCGGATTCGGACCTTCAGGACTTGGACTTCGACCACCTGGATCCCGCCTACCGCGGCTTCATCGACGAGGCGCTGGCCCAGTACGGCCTCGATCCGGCGGTGTTCTGCACCCCGGTGCCGGCGGCCGACGAGATGACCTTCAAGGCGCTGCTGCCCAACTACGAGTTCGACCGCAACATCGGCGCCTTCAAGTTCACCGAGGCGACGCTGCGCCACTTCGACGCCTACGATCAGATCGTGCGCGGCGTGTTCGGCGGGTTCGAGCGGCTGAATTCGGTGCTCGACTTCGCCTCCGGCTACGGTCGCCTGACCCGCATCCTCATCCAGAAGCTGCCCCGCGATCGCATCTGGGTGTCCGACATCTATGCCGAGGCCGTGGACTGGCAGGCGCAGACCTTCGGCGTCAACGCCTTCGCCTCCAGCCCCGACCCCGCGCTGCTGGACCACGCCGGCGGCCACGACCTGGTGTTCGTGGGTTCGATGTTCTCCCACCTGCCCGCCGGCCTGTTCCACGACTGGCTGGCGAAGCTCTACGGGTTCCTGGGGCCCCGCGGCGTGCTGGCGTTCAGCGTCCACGACGAGGCGCTGCTGCCGGCCGGCGAATCCATGGACGCCACCGGCCTGCGCTACTTCCGCGCCAGCGAGAGCGGCAGCCTCGACGCCGATATCTACGGCATGTCCTACGTCACCGAGGCGTTTGTCGCCGACGCGATCGCGCGCGTCGCCCCCGGTGTCGCCTCGCGGCGCTTCCCCAAGGGGCTGTACGAGAACCAGGACCTCTACGTGGTCGGAACGCCTGGCGTTGACCTCCAGCGTCTCGTGCTCGCCAGCACGCCGATGGGCGGACTCGAAACCATCACCCTGTTGCCCACCGGCGAGGCAGAATTCGCCGGCTGGGCGATCGAGCGCACGCCGGGACAGCGGATCGAACGCATCGGCGTCCTCGTCGACGGCGCGCCCGCGGCCGAGATCCTACCTGCCACCGAACGGCCGGATGTGCTCGCAGCCTTTCCGTGCGCCGCTAACACGCCGGTGGGCTGGCGCTTCCGGTTGTCGGCGGCCGAGGCCGCGCCCGGCGCGCGCCTGCGCCTGCAGCTTCAAAGCACGTCAGGCCTCTCCGGCCACGTGTTCGCGCAGATGCCGGCGCCGGCGGCGATGACCTATTCCGGCTGGTCGCGGCGCGCGCTGCGCGACTGAGCGCGCAGGGTGTTGCGCATCGCGTCGGGTATCGCCTAACTCGCGCATCCGGCCCTGCGAGGCCGGCAGCGGGAGGAGTGACGCGGTGAGCGATGGCGAGGTTTTTCCCGTTCCCGAGGCCTGGGCGAAACGGGCGCTCATCGATCAGCGGGCCTATCAGACCGCGGTCGCGCGCGTCGACGCGGATCCGGAGGGGTACTGGCGCGACTTCGCCAGCCGCCTCGACTGGATCACCCCGCCCACCCAGATCAAGGACGTCTCCTTCGACCGCGAGGACTTCCGCATCCGCTGGTACGCCGATGGCGTCCTGAACGTTTCGGTCAACTGCCTGGATCGCCATCTCGAGGCCCGCGGCGACCAGACGGCGATCATCTGGGAAGGCGACGACGGCGAGTACTATCCGATCAGCTACGGCGACCTGCACGCCGAGGTCTGCCGGATGGCCAACGTGCTCAAGGCCAAGGGTGTGGCCAAGGGCGATCGGGTGACCATCTACCTGCCGATGATCCCGCAGGCGGCCGTCGCCATGCTGGCCTGCGCGCGGATCGGCGCCGTGCACTCGGTCGTGTTCGGCGGCTTCTCCCCCGACAGCCTGGCCGGACGCATCCAGGATTGCGACTCCCGCATCGTCATCACCGCCGACGAAGGCCTGCGCGCCGGCAAGCCCGTGCCGCTGAAGGCCAATGTCGACGAGGCGTTGAAGGAGTGCCCGGGCGTCACCGACGTCATCGTCGTGCGCCGCACCCGCGCCGACGTGCCGATGGTGGAGGGTCGCGACGCCTACTATTCGGACCTCAAGGCGACCGTCGCCGATACCTGCGAGCCCGAGCCGATGAACGCCGAGGACCCGCTGTTCATCCTCTACACCTCAGGCTCGACGGGTAAGCCCAAGGGCGTGCTGCACACCACCGGCGGCTATCTCGCCTGGGCCGCCTACACCCACGAGGCGGTGTTCGACTATCGGCCGGGCGAGGTGTTCTGGTGCACCGCCGACATCGGCTGGGTGACCGGCCACACCTATGTGGTCTACGGGCCCCTGGCCAACGCGGCGACCACGGTGATGTTCGAGGGCGTGCCCACCTACCCGACCAACTCGCGGTTCTGGGAGGTCATCGACAAGCACAAGGTGGAGATCTTCTACACCGCCCCCACCGCCATCCGCGCCCTGATGCGCGACGGCGAGGAGCCGGTGAAGCGCACCTCGCGCGCCTCGCTCCGGTTGCTGGGCAGCGTCGGCGAGCCGATCAATCCCGAGGCCTGGCTCTGGTACCATCGGGTGGTCGGCGAGGGCCGCTGTCCGATCGTCGACACCTACTGGCAGACGGAGACCGGCGGCGCGCTGATCTCGCCGCTGCCGGGCGCAACGGCGTTGAAGCCCGGCTCCGCCACACGACCGCTGCCGGGGATCAAGGCTCAGTTGGTCGACGCCGACGGCAAGGTTCTGGAGGGCGCGGTCAGCGGCAACCTCTGCTTCACCGACTCCTGGCCCGGACAGATGCGCACGGTCTACGGCGACCACGACCGGTTCATCGCCACCTACTTCGCCACCTATCCGGGCAAGTACTTCACCGGCGACGGCTGCCGCCGCGACGAGGACGGGGACTACTGGATCACCGGCCGGGTCGACGACGTGATCAACGTCTCCGGCCACCGCCTGGGCACCGCCGAGATCGAGAGCGCCCTGGTCGAACATCAGGACGTGGCCGAGGCCGCCGTGGTCGGCCGCCCGCACGACGTGAAGGGTCAGGCGATCTACTGCTTCGTCACCTTGAACAGCGACGTGAAGCCCACCGACATCCTTGAGGCCGAACTGAAGGGCTGGGTTCGCCGCGAGATCGGCCCCTTCGCCGCCCCAGACGCCATCCAGTTCGCGCCCGGCCTGCCCAAGACCCGGTCGGGCAAGATCATGCGCCGCATCCTGCGCAAGATCGCCGAGGGCGACCTGTCCAACCTCGGCGACACCTCGACGCTGGCCGACCCCTCGGTGGTCGACGACCTGGTGGCCAACCGGGCCAAGGACTGAGCCGGTGGCGTGAACGCCGAACTTCCCGCCGCCCTGAGCGAGGCCATTGCGCGCGAGCTGGACGGCGTCTCCGGCCGCGTCCTGAACGAGCGCGCAACCCAGGTCTCCGAACGCTACCGCCGCGGCGACACCTCGGCCAAGGCGATCGCCGGCGGCGAGGACGCGCTGGCCTATGCGCTCGCCCGCGCGCCGGCGACCTACGCGGCGTGCGCGGCGGCTTTCGCGCAAGGCCACGCCATGACGCCCGACTTCGCGCCCCGGCGTCTGCTGGACGCCGGCGCCGGACCCGGCGGCGCGAGCTGGGCGGCGCTCGAGCGCTGGCCGAGCCTCGACGAGATCCGGATGATCGACGCGAGCCCGCCGTTCCTGGCCCTGGCGCGCCGCCTCGCCGGGGCTGGATCGCCGGTGCTGCAAGCCGCAGAGATCACGCGGCGCGACCTGCTCTCAGCCGACCCATTCCCGAAGGCCGATCTTGTGGTGGCGAGCTACGCCCTGGCCGAGTTGAGTGCGGACGACCAAGCCCAGGTGGTCACCGCCCTTTGGGCCGCCTGCGAAGGCGTGCTGGTCCTTGTCGAGCCAGGAACACCGCAGGGCTTCGAGCGCATCCGCGCCGCCCGCGCGAGCCTGATCGCCGCCGGCGCGACCATCGCCGCGCCCTGCCCGCACGACGACGCTTGCCCGATGGTCGAACCCGACTGGTGCCACTTCGTCCAGCGCCTGCCGCGAAGCCGCGCCCATCGCCTGGCCAAGGGCGCCGAGGCCCCGTTCGAGGATGAGAAGTTCGCCTATGTCGTCGCCGCCCGGCCGACGGTGCGCCTCGCCACGCGCAGCCCCCGCGTTCTCGCCCGCCCCCGCCACCTCAAGCCCGGCGTCGAGCTGAAACTCTGCACAGCCGGCGACGTCGAGCAGCGCTTCGTGCCCCGCCGCGACAAGGGCGCCCACCGCGCCGTCCGCCACGTCGACTGGGGCGGCGCCATGCCGGGCGACGGCTGAGTTCACACCTGAGATTCAACTCGCGAGCGATCTGCTCTAAGGGTGAGGCCTCCTCCTCGCATCGGAAGCCCGCATGTTCCGCAACGCCCTTCGCGCCGCCTGCCTGTCGTTGACGCTCGCCCTCGTCGTCCCGACCGTAGCTGCTGCTCAAGGCGTCCAGGTGCCGCCGATCGTCTACAAGGAACGCACGCTCGCCAACGGGCTGAAGGTTTTCACCTCCCTCGATCGCTCGACGCCCAACGTCAGCGTCCAGGTCTGGTACGGCGTCGGGTCCAAGGATGATCCGAACGGCCGCTCGGGCTTCGCCCACCTGTTCGAGCACATGATGTTCAAGGCGACCAAGGACATGCCGGCCGAGAGCATCGACCGTTTCACCGAGGACGTCGGCGGCATCAACAACGCCTCCACCTGGGACGATTTCACCAACTACTACGAAGTGGTCCCGGCCAACCATCTGCAGCGCCTGCTGTGGGTCGAGAGCCAGCGCATGGGCTCGCTGGTGGTCGATGAGGCCAACTTCAAATCCGAACGCGACGTGGTGAAGGAGGAGCTGCGCCAGCGGGTGCTGGCCGATCCCTACGGCCGGCTGTTCGCGCTGATGCTGCCCCAGGCGACCTACGCCAAGCATCCATATCGCCGGCCCGGCATCGGCTCCATCGAGGAGCTGGATGCCGCCACCCTCGACGACGTGCGCGCCTTCCACCAGGCCTACTACCGCCCCGACAACGCCGCCCTGATCGTGGTCGGCAACTTCGACGAGGCGGAGCTCGCCGCCTGGGTCGACAAATACTACGCCGCCCTCAAGAAGCCCGCCGCGCCCGTCCGCCGGGTGACTGCGGTGGAGCCCGCGCGCAAAGGTCCCGGCGTCTATGACGGCTACGGCCCCAACGTGCCGCTGCCGGCCGTGGCGATCACCTGGCTTGGCGCCCGCGCGGCCGACGCCGACGCCCCGGCGCTGAAGGTGTTGGACGCCATCCTCTCGGCCGGCAAGTCGTCCCGGCTCTACGACGCGCTGGTCTACGACAAGCAGATCGCCGCCCAGATCTACTCCAACGCCGACCTGCCGCAGCAGCCGGGCATGGTGGTGGTCGGCGCGGTGATGGCCAGCGGCCACACCCTGGCCGAGGGCGAGACCGCCTTGCTGGCCCAGGTCGCAAAGCTGCGCGACGCAGCCCCCACGCCGGAGGAACTGGAAGAGGCGAAGAACGAACTGATCGCCAGCACCCTGCGTGAACGCGAAACCCTGGAAGGCCGCGGCTTCGCGCTCGGCTATGCCCTGCAGGTCGAGGGTGACGCCGCCCGCGCCAACACCGCGCTCGCCGACCTGCAGGCGGTCACCGGCGCCGACGTCCAGCGGGTGGCGGTCAAGTATCTGGCCGACAACCGCCGCATGACCATCCGCTACCGTCCGGAGTCCGAGCGCTCGGCCAAGGCGCCGGCGACGCCCCCCGCCCGCAAGGTCGCCTCCGTCAAATACACCGGCCCGGTGGTCGCCTTGGCGCCGGAAGCCGCCCGCGAGCCGCCGCCGCCGATCGCCGACCCTATCGCCCCCACCTTGCCGACGCCCGCGGAACGCACCTTGCCGAACGGCCTGCGGGTGATCGTCGCCCGCTCCAGCGACCTGCCGCTGGTCACCGCCGATCTGACCGTCAGGACCGGCGCCTGGGCCGACCCGACCGGCCTCGCCGGCGCGGCCGGCCTCACCGCCGACATGCTCAGCGAAGGCACCAAGACCCGCAGCGCCCGCGAGGTGGCCCGCGAAATCGAGGCCCTTGGCGCGACGCTCGGCGCGGGGGCCGCGTCGGATTCCACCTCCGTCACCCTGAACGTCACCCCGGACAAGCTGGCCCCGGCCATGGCGATCATGGCTGACGTCGCCCGCAACCCGGCCTTCGCGCCGGAGGAACTGGAACGCCAGCGCCAGCTCGCGCTGGACGGCCTGCAGGTCGCCTACCAGGAGCCGGGATCGGTGGCCGCATTCGTCGCCGCGCCCGTCGTGTTCGGCGGAACGCCGTTCGGCCACCCCGCCACCGGCGCGCCGGCCTCGATCGCCCGCATCCAGACCGACGACTTGGTCAAGCTGCACGCCACCTACTTCCGGCCCGACAACGCCGTGATGGTGCTGACCGGCGACATCACCGCCGAGGACGGCTTCGCCCTCGCCTCGCAGGTGTTTGGCGGTTGGGAGAAGCCGGCCTCGCGCCTGCCCGACCAGCCGAACGTCAAGGCCGACGCCAGGCCCCGCGCCGTGGCGGTCGACATGCCGGGCACGGGCCAGGCGGCGGTGACGGTGACCGGCCCCGCCATCGCCCGGGACGATCCGGCCTACTATCCGGGCCTGGTCGCCAACGCGGTGCTGGGCGGCGGCTATTCCGCGCGCCTGAACCAGGAGATCCGCATCAAGCGCGGCCTCAGCTATGGCGCCGGCTCGGCCCTCTCGGCCCGGCGCACCACCGGCGTGTTCGCCGCCCGCGCCCAGACCAAGAACGAGTCCGCGGCCCAGGTGCTGGACCTGATCCGCGCAGAGCTGGACCGCCTGGCGACCCAGCCCGCGGGGCCTGAAGAGCTGAAGGCGCGCAAGTCAGTGCTGATCGGCGGGTTCGGGCGCCAGCTCGCCACCACCGGCGGCCTCGCCGACATCCTCGGCGAACTGGCGCTCAACGGCGTGCCGCTGGGCGAGATCGGCGCCTACACCGGCAAGGTCGAGGCGATTGACGCCGCCCAGGTGCAGACCTTCGCCGCGCGCGTCCTGGCGCCCGACAAGGCGAGCGTCATCGTCGTCGGTGACGCCAAGGCCTTCGAGGCCGAGCTGAAGACCCGCGCCGCTAATCTGGAGGTCATCCCCATCGACCAGCTCGACGTCGAAAGCCCCACCCTGCGCAAACCGGCGAAGTAGGGCGCTCAGCCCAACTCCGCTCACCCCGGCGAAAGCCGGGGCCCTAGCGGGCCGTCAGCGGACCAATCGCAGGTCAGCTTGGCTCCCGGCTTTCGCCGGGATGAGCGGCTGTGGGAGCCCGCATGGTCCAGCGGCCCACGTCGCGCTCCAGGCCCATGAGGGCCAGGCCCGAGGCGATCGATTCAAGCTCGCCGCCCGACTCGATCCGCTCGGCGGCGAAACGGCGATGGAAGACCTGTCGCACCGCCGGCGCCAGCGACGAGCCGCCGGTGAGGAACACCCGGTCGATCTGATCGGCCCCCAGGCCGGCGTCGGCCATCGCCGCATCGACAGCGCCCTCGATCAGCGCGAGCTCCGGCGCGATCCATGCCTCGAATTCCGTGCGCTCGACGTCGCGGGCGATCTCGATGCTGCCGGCCACGAAGCTGAAGGTGACCACCTCGTCGACCGACAACGCCTCCTTCAGCCGGGTGACGGCGCGGTACAGCGGATAGCCCAGGTTGTCGTCCAGCACCTCGACCAGGCGCGACAGCTTCTCCGGCTCGACGGCGTCGCGCACCAGGCCGCGGATCTCGCGCATGTCGCGCGAGGCGCGCATCAGCGCCAGCTGGTCCCAGCGGGCGAACGCCGCGTAGTAGCGGTTGGGGATCGGCAGTATCTTTTCGAACGCCCTGTAGCTCGACCCCTTGCCGAGCTGAGGCGAAACCAGGCGGTCGATGATCCGGTAGTCGAAAGCGTCGCCGGCTACGCCGACCCCGGAACGGCCCAGCGGCGTCGCCTGCATCGCGTTTCCCACGCGCTCGAAGCGGATGATCGAGAAGTCGCTCGTGCCGCCGCCGAAGTCGCCGACCAGCACCGTCGCGTCCTCGGTCAGGCCGCGGGCGAAGAAGAACGCCGCGCCCACGGGCTCGTAGGCGTAGAGCATCTCGGTGAAGCCCTGCCGCCGGAACGCCTCCTCGTATCGTTCGAGCGCCAGCGCCGGGTTGGGCGCAGCGCCGGCGAACGTCACCGGCCGGCCGACGATCACCCTCGCCGGCGCCTGGGCCATGGCGGACCCGGCGTGAGCCCGCAGCCGCGCCAGGAACACGCTCAACAGATCCTCGAACTTGTAGCGCCGCTCAAGGATCCGCGTTTCGCTGAACGCCTCGCTGGCGGCGAAGGTCTTGAACGACTGGATGAACCGGGTCTCCAGCGGGTCCTCGGCATAGGCCTCCACCGCCCAGGGACCCGCCTCGACCGTGCGGTCGCGGGGGCGATCGGCTGGCGCATGGAAGCTCAGCGTGGAGCGGAACGCCGTGGTCTCGCCGTCCGGCGCGGGGAAGGCGACCAGCCTCGCGGCCTCCCCCGGCGTCGCCATGGCGAGCACGGTGTTGGTCGTGCCGAAATCAACGCCCAGGCTGAAGCCGGCGGTCATCACGCGCTCCATGCGCCGGGTGCGGGCCGGTCGTCGGGCGCTGTCAGGCGGCGACGGCGGCCGTGGTTTCGGCGCCCGCCTGCCGGTAGGCGGCCAGTGTCGCCATCTGCAGGATGCGCGACACCGAGGCCGACAGCGGGCAGATCTGGATCGACTTGGACAGGCCCAGCAGGATCGGCCCGATCACCGTCGCCTCGCCCAGCGATTCCACCAACTGGGTGGAGATCGAGGCCGAGTGGATCGCCGGCATGATCAGCACGTTCGCCGGCCCGGTCAGGCGCATGAACGGGTAGTTGACCCGTCGCGTCGGATCGAGCGCCAGCGAAGGCGGCATCTCGCCCTCGTACTCGAAGTCGAGGTCCATGCCGTCCAGGATCGCCACCGCCTCGCGCACCTTCTGCGAGCGTTGGCCCATGGGGTTGCCGAACGCCGAATAGGACAGGAAGGCGACGCGCGGGTCGTAGCCCAGGGCGCGCACGGCGCGGGCGGCCTCGCGGGCGATCTCCACCAAGTCCTCCGCCTCGGGCATCTCGGTGACGTTGGTGTCGGCGATGAACAGGGTGCGGCCCTTGGCCAGCACCGTGGTCATGCCCATCACCCGTCCGCCGGGGGCGGGATCGACGACCCGCAACACTTCCTCCAGCACCTGGTCGAAGCTGCGGGTGACGCCGGTGACCATGCCGTCGGCGTGGCCCAACGCCACCATGCAGGCGGCGAAGGAGTTGCGGTCCTGGTTGACCAGCCGCTGCACGTCGCGCTGCAGGTAGCCTTTCCGCTGCAGGCGCGAATACAGGTACTCGACGTATTCGGGATTCCGGTCGGACAGCCGCGCGTTGATGATCTCCAGCGGCGCCTCGCCAGGCTGCAGGCCGGCGCGCAGCATGTTCTCGTGCACCAGTTCCTCGCGGCCCACCAGCACGGCCTGGCCCAGGCCGGCCGTCTGGAAAGCGTAGGCGGCGCGGATCACGCTCAGCTCTTCGCCCTCCGCGAACACCACGCGACGGCGGTTCGGACCCGACAGCACGGCCCCCTGCAGCCGCTGCAGGAACGCCGCGGTGGGGTCCAGGCGCTGAGCCAGCGAAGCGCGGTAGACTTCCATGTCCTCGATCGGCCGGCGCGCCACGCCGGTCTTCATCGCGGCTTCGGCGACGAACGGCGGGATGTACCAGATCAGCCTGGGATCGAACGGCGTCGGGATGATGTATTCCGGCCCGAACTTGAGCTGGCGGCCATGATAGGCGGCGGCGACCTCGTCGGGGACGTCCTCGCGCGCCAGCATGGCCAGCGCGTTGGCGCAGGCGATCTTCATCTCCATGTTCACCCGCCGCGCGCGCACGTCCAGCGCGCCGCGGAAGATGTAGGGGAAGCCCAGCACGTTATTGATCTGGTTGGCGTAGTCGCTGCGTCCCGTGGCCACGATGGCGTCGGGCCGCACGGAATAAACTTCTTCGGGCGTGATCTCAGGGTCGGGGTTGGCCATGGCGAAGATGATCGGCCGTGGCGCCATCGCCTTCACCAGGTCGGCGGTCAGCGCGCCCTTCACCGACAGGCCGATGAACACGTCGGCGCCCACCAGCGCCTCGGCCAGGGTGCGCCTGTCGGTGTCGATGGCGTGGGCCGACTTCCACTGGTTCATGTCCTCAGCGCGGCCGCGGTAGAGAACGCCCTTGCGGTCGACGGCGATGACGTTGGCGTGCTGCACGCCCATCGCCTTGATCAGCTCCAGCGTAGCGATGCCGGCGGCGCCCGGGCCGTTCAGCACGACCTTGACGTCCTTCATGCTGCGCCCGGTGATCTTGCAGGCGTTGATCAGGCCGGCCGCCGAGATGATCGCCGTGCCGTGCTGGTCGTCATGGAACACCGGGATGTCGAGCAGCTCCTGCACCTCGGTCTCGATGCGGAAGCATTCTGGGCTCTTGATGTCCTCGAGATTGATGCCGCCGAAGGTCACGCCGATGTTCTTGACCACCGTGATGATCTCGTCGGGATCGGTGGCCGAGACCTCGATGTCGATCGAATCCACGTCGGCGAAGCGCTTGAAAAGGACGCTCTTGCCTTCCATCACCGGCTTTGAGGCCAGCGCGCCCAGGTTGCCCAGGCCGAGGATCGCCGTGCCGTTGGAGATCACCGCCACCAGGTTGCCCTTGGAGGTGTAGTCGTAAGCCTTGTCAGGGTCCTCGGCGATCGCCAGAACCGGCACCGCGACGCCCGGCGAATAGGCCAGCGAGAGGTCGCGCTGGGTCGCCATCGGCTTGGTCGGCGAGATCGAGATCTTGCCTGGCGTCGGATAGCGGTGGAAGGCGAGCGCTTCCTCGTCGGTGAATGTGCGTTTCTCGGCGTCGCTGATCAAGGCGGCGTATCCTGCTTCGGCAATCGATAAAGGGAGCGCCAAGCTATAGAGCCCTCTCGAGGGGAACAAAACCCGCGTCGCGCGTAGGGATTTATTATTTCACGACGCTATGGGCTTCGGCGTTGACCGCAGGGCGCGCATCGCCAGACTTGCGTTTCCCTTGCGGCCCGGCCGCGTAAGCTCGCCCTTTCAGGAGGTCGCCCTGTCCGATCCCATCCGCATCGCCGTCGCGGGCGCGCTCGGCCGCATGGGCCGTGCGACGGCGGCGGCTGTCGAAACCCGCGACGGACTGCAGCTCGTCGCCCGGTTCGACCGCCCAGAGGCGCCCCAGGACGGCCTGACGCCGATCGACGCTGCGGTGGGCGGTTGTGACGTGGTCATCGACTTCAGCACGCCTGCGGCCTCGGCCGCCCTCGCCCAGCTCAGCGCCGCGCGGGGCGGGCCGGCGCTGGTGATCGGATCAACCGGCTTCGACGAGGCGCAGATCGCCGCCATCACCCAGGCCGCGCAGAACGTCGCCATCGTGCGCGCCGGGAACTTCTCCCTGGGCGTCAACACCTTGCTAGGCTTGGTCGCCCAGGCCGCCCGCGCCCTGCCGGCCGACGCCTATGACATCGAGGTCTACGAGGCCCACCACCGCCGCAAGGTCGACGCGCCGTCCGGCACCGCGCTGATGCTGGGCGAAGCGGCGGCGCAGGGGCGCGGCCAGGCGCTGTCGGACGTGGCCGTGCGCGGTCGCGACGGGATCACCGGCGCGCGACGGACCGGCGACATCGGCTTCTCGGTGCTGCGCGGCGGCGGCGTCGTCGGCGACCACAGCGTCATCTTCGCCGCCGAGGACGAGCTGCTGACCCTGTCCCACCGGGCCATGGACCGCGGCCTGTTCGCCCGCGGAGCCGTCGAAGCCGCGCGCTGGGTCGCCGGCCGCACGCCCGGCGCCTACGACATGATGGATGTCCTAGGGTTCAAGGGCGCAACCTGAATGCCGCGCCGCGACCTGGTTGAGCTCGACGCCACCGCCCAGCTCGCGGCGCTGGCCTCGCGGCAGGTCAGCGCCGTCGAACTGCTGAAGTCCGCCCTCGCCCGCCACGAGCAGACCCACGCCCAACTCAATGCGGTGGTCGCCGTCGACCTGGAACGCGCCCTGGCCCGCGCCGCCGCCATCGACGACCTTCGGGGACGCGGCGAGCATCTGGGCGTACTAGCCGGCCTGCCGATGACCATCAAGGACACCCTGGACGTGGCCGGCATGCCGGCGTCCTCGGGCCTCGAACATCTGCGCCGTCGCCAGGCCGTGGACGCTGTCGTCGTCGCCCACGCCCGTGACGCCGGCGCGGTGATCTGGGGCAAGACCAA
>NZ_JAUXZW010000048.1 GCF_030693805.1 Phenylobacterium sp. | reverse complement strand
GGGGTGCGTGATCTCGATCGGGTCCTCGGCGGTCCAGATCTTGTTGTCCGGCGTGTTGATCTCGGCCATCAGGGAATGCAGCGTGGTGGTCTTGCCCGAGCCCGTGGGGCCGCACACCAGGAACAGGCCGTAGCTGCGATGCACCATGGCCTTGAGCTGGCGGATCAGGTCGGCGTCCATGCCCATCTGCTCCAGCGGGATCGGCTTGGACGAGGCCAGCAGGCGCAGCACCACGTCCTGCAGGCCGTTGGCGGTGGGCAGGCAGGCCACGCGCAGTTCGAGCTTGGTGGCGGCGAAGTGCGAGAAGTCGATCTTGCCGTCCTGCGGCAGGCGGTGCTCGGAAATATCGAGGTTGGCCATGATCTTCAGGCGCGAGACCATGGCGGCGCGCATCACATGCGGCACCCGCAGGTAGTCGGCCAGCGAGCCGTCGACACGGAAGCGGATGCGCGTGTCCTGCTCACCGGGATAGGCCTCGACATGGATGTCGGAGGCACCCTGCCTCTGCGCGTCCAGGATCATCTGGTTGATCGTGCGAACCACCAGCGTGTCCTCCTCGGACACCAGGTGATGCATGGCGTCCTGGCCCGGCGTTGCGCTCTCGCTCCCGAGGTTCTTGCTGAGCTGCTCGATCTCCGCCGGAATGGTCTGGAAATCCGTGTGCGCCGCATCCAGCGGGAATTCGCGCTCGATACGCTCCTTGAGGTCGTCCGCACTGGCGATCACCGGGATGACCTGGCGTTGCGTCTTGAAGCGCAGGTCATCCAGATAGTCGGCATCCACCGGGCTTTCGACGGCAATGACCAGTGAACGATTCGTCACCAGCAGCGGCAGCACCTGGTGCTCCAGCGCAAATTCGCGGCCGACCAGCGCCAGCACCTCGGGCTGGATGGTGAACTCGTGCAGGTTCACCAGGGGGATGTTCAGCTGCTCCGCCACGGCCTGGGTCAGGCGCTGGCGATCGAGCACCCCCATTTCGACCAGCACGTTGCCCAGCAGATGGGACTTGCTGCCCCGCATGCGGGCC
>NZ_JAUXZW010000013.1 GCF_030693805.1 Phenylobacterium sp. | reverse complement strand
CCGCACCGCCTGCGACGACCGAAGTCCAACGCGCTGTGCGCCAGGCCCCGCGGCCCGGCGGCGCCGGTCTTTACCGGCGTCCGGAGGACGAGGACGACGGCGCGCGCCGCGGCAAGACCGCCGCGCCGACCAAGGCGATCTCCCGCGGAAAGGGCGCTGTCCAGCGCCGCGAAGGCCGCCTGACCATCCAGACCGTGGCCGGCAATGACGAGGACGCCGTCGAACGGATGCGCAGCCTCGCCTCGGTCCGCCGGGCGCGCGAGCGTGAACGCGAGAAGCGCAAGGGCGGCAGCCAGGAACAGGCCCGCGCCGCGCGCGAAGTGGTCATTCCCGACGTCATCACCGTGGCCGAACTGGCCAACCGGATGGCCATCCGCGGCGTCGAGATCATCAAGTTCCTGATGCGTCAGGGCGTGATGCTGAAGATCAATGACGTCATCGACAACGACACCGCCGAACTGGTGGCCACCGAATTCGGCCACACCGTGCGCCGCGTGTCGGAAGCCGACGTCGAAGAAGGCTTCATCGACGACGTGGACGAGGACGAGCACCTGGAGCCCCGGCCGCCCGTCGTGGCGGTCATGGGTCACGTCGACCACGGCAAGACCAGCCTGCTGGATGCGCTGCGGGCCACCGACGTCGCCGCCGGCGAACACGGCGGGATCACCCAGCACATCGGCGCCTATCAGGTCCGCCTGCCGGACGGCGAGCGGGTCACCTTCCTCGACACCCCTGGCCACGCTGCGTTCTCGGCGATGCGCGCCCGCGGCGCCAACGTCACCGACATCGTGGTCCTGGTGGTCGCGGCCGACGACGGCGTCATGCCTCAGACCATCGAGGCGATCCATCACGCCAAGGCTTCCGGCGCGCCGATCATCGTGGCGATCAACAAGATCGACAAGCCGGACGCCGATCCGACGCGGGTGATCAACGAGCTGCTGCAGCATGAGATCGTGGTCGAGAGCCTCGGCGGCGACACCCAGGCGATCCAGGTTTCCGCGACCCAGAAGATGGGCCTCGAGGACCTGATCGAAGGCATCCTGCTGCAGGCCCAGTTGATGGAGCTCAAGGCCAATCCCGACCGCACCGCCGACGGCGTGGTGATCGAGGCCAAGCTCGATCGCGGTCGCGGCGCGGTGTCCACCGTGCTGGTCAAGCGCGGCGCCCTGAAGCGCGGCGACATCGTCGTAGCCGGCTCCAGCTTCGGTCGCGTGCGCGCGCTGCTCAACGAGCGGGACGAACAGGTCGCCAGCGCCGGGCCTTCGGAACCGGTGGAGATCCTGGGCCTCGACGGCACGCCCGATCCGGGCGAGCCCTTCGCCGTCGTCGAGAACGAAGCGCGTGCGCGCGAACTCACCGAATACCGCACGCGTCTGAAGCGCGAGAAGGCCGGCTCGCCGGTCGCCGGCGGCGTCACCATGGCCGACATGATGGCCAAGCTGCAGGACAAGCGCGTCTCGGAACTGCCCCTGGTCATCAAGGCCGACGTGCAGGGTTCCGCCGAAGCCATCGTCGGCTCGCTGGACAAGCTCGGCACCGACGAGGTCCGTGCGCGGATCATCCTGTCGGGCGCCGGCGCGATCAGCGAAAGCGACGTCATGCTGGCCAAGGGCGCCGGGTCGCCGGTGCTGGGCTTCAACGTCCGGGCCTCGAAGCAGGCGCGCGAGCTGGCTGACCGCGAAGGCGTCGAGATCCGCTACTACGCGATCATCTACGACCTGATCGACGACATCAAAGGCGTGCTCTCGGGCATGCTGCCGCCGATCCAGCGCGAAACCTTCCTCGGCAACGCCGAGGTGCTGCAGGCCTTCGATATCACCAAGGTCGGCAAGGTCGCCGGCTGCCGGGTCACCGAGGGCGTGGTCCGCAAGGGCGCGCGCGTCCGGATCATCCGCCAGGACGTGGTGGTGCTCGAACTCGGCACCTTGCAGACGCTCAAGCGCTTCAAGGACGAGGTCAACGAGGTCCAGTCCGGCCAGGAGTGCGGGATGTTCTTCCAGGGCTTCCAGGACATCAAGGTCGGCGACACGATCGAGTGCTTCACCCTCGAAGAGGTCAAGCGCAGCCTCTAAACGGGTTTCGCCGCAACAGATCAGGCCCCGGAGTTCATCTCTGGGGCCTTTTCGTTTCCGCCGAAGCGGCGCGGATCTACAGCTCATGCGTTCCCGCACCATGCAGATCACCAGGATGTTTCCCGCCGCGATCGCCGCCAGCGCCTTGGCCCTTTCGGCCTGCGCCGCCGGCCCGGTCGGCAACACGCGCGTGCCCGAGCCCGCAAAGGCGGTGGAGTTCGAGCGATATCAGGGCCTGTGGTACGAGTTCGCTCGCTACGACAACCGCTTCGAACGCGGCTGCGAAGGCGTCACCGCGCGTTACGCAAAGCTGCCCGACGGCCTCATCTCGGTGCTCAATACCTGCCGCAAGGGCGCGCCGGATGGTCCTGCGAAATCCTCGGACGGTCGCGCAAAGCCTGTCGGAGACGCCAAGGCCGCCAAGCTCAAGGTCTCGTTTTTCGGACCGTTCTTCTTCGGCGACTATTGGGTGCTGGATCGCTCCGACGATTATAGCTGGGCGATCGTCGGCGAGCCGTCGGGACGCTATCTTTGGGTCCTGACCCGCGAGGCCCAGCCCTCGGCCGAGCGCCGCCGCGACCTGCTCGCGCGCGTGAAGGGGCTGGGCTATGACCTCGGGCTGCTCCGCATGACCCGCCACGCCGGGGGAACACCATGAACCGCATCCTGAACCTGGTCGCGACCGGCCTCGCCGCCCTGTCGCTCGCGGCCTGCGCCTCGGTGCAGAAGATCGACGCGGCCGGGGACGTCCACGCGCTGCTCGTCTCCATCCGCGACGGTGACGACGCGGCCTTCGACGCCCACGTCGACCGGCCCGCGCTGGAGCGCGAGATCGGCGCGCGGATGACCGCCGAACTCAACAAGCCGTCCGCCGATCCCAGGCTGAAGATGCTCGGCGCACTTCTGGGCTCCTCGGCCGCGAGCCTGGCCGGCGACGCGCTGATCCGACCGAAGGTGTTCCGCACCGTCGCCGAGTACTACGGCTATCGCGAGGGCCAGCCGCTGCCCGGACGGATGGCCATCGCCGGCAGCCTGCAGGACGTCGGCGACGGCCGGGTCTGCGCCACCCGTAAGAAAGGCGGCCCCTGTCTGTTGATGTTCACCCAGGAACAGGGCGTGTGGCGTCTGTCCGTCTTCGAAGGCGAGACCTCAATGCTGCGCACGGGCGGCTGATTCCGCCCGCGCTGGACTTCCGCGTCCTGGCTCTCTAGAAGCGCGCCTTCCCCGCGCCGGCGTCCGATCCGCCGTTCGGGCGCAAGCCGAGGCCTCGACATGAAACGCCCCTCACAGCCCGGCCGCGGTCAGCCCGCCGGTCCCACCCAGCGCCAACTTCGCGCCGGCGAACTGGTCCGCCACGCCCTCGCCGAGATCCTCCGCGAAGAGAAGCTGGCTGACTCCACCTTGCAGGGGGTCTCGGTGACGATCACCGAAGTCCGGATAAGCCCGGACCTGCGCCACGCCATCTGTTTCGTCGAGCCGCTCGGCGGCGTTCACGCCTCCGAAGTGGTGGAGGCGCTGGGCCGCCACACCAAGTACCTGCGTGGGCGCCTGGGACGGATCATCGACATGAAATTCACGCCCGACCTCAAGTTCCTCCACGACGAGAGCTTCAACGAGGCCACCCGCATCAACCGCCTGTTCGACGACCCGCGCGTCCGCCGCGACCTGACCCCGGGTGACGGCGCCGACGACGACGGCGAGGCCTGACGCCATGGGCCGCAAGCGCAAGGGCGACCCGGTCTCGGGCTGGGTCTGCCTCGACAAGCCCTATGACCTGACCTCCACCCATGCCGTCAGTCGCGTGCGCCGGCTGTTCAACGCCCAGAAGGCGGGGCACGCCGGCACCCTCGACCCCCTCGCCACCGGCATCCTGCCGATCGCTCTGGGCGAGGCGACCAAGACGGTCCCGTACCTGATGGACGCCGACAAGACCTATCGGTTCACCATCGCCTGGGGCCGCACGACCGCGACGTTCGACCGTGCAGGCGAGACGACGCAAAGCTCCGACGTGCGCCCCGACCCGGACGCCGTCGCTGCCGCTCTGCCGGCCTTCGTTGGCGAGATTTCCCAGGTCCCGCCGATCTACTCGGCGATCAAGGTCGACGGCGAGCGGGCCTATGACCTCGCCCGCGCCGGCGAGACCGTGGAGCTCAAGGCCCGCATCGTGCGCATCGATGCGGCGCGCGTCACCGCGGCGCCGGACGCCGACCACGTCGAGATCGAGATCGACTGCGGCAAGGGCGTCTATGTCCGCGCGGTGGTGCGCGACCTGGCCGAACGCCTGGGCGCCTGCGGCCATGTCAGCGCGCTGCGCCGCACCCGTGTCGGCGGCTTCACCGAGGCGCGGGCGATAGGACTGGAAACGCTTGAGGAATTCGGGCATAAGGCCCGCCATCTGGAGGCATTGCTTCCGGTCGAGACCGCGCTGGACGACATCCCGGCGCTGGCCGTGACCGACGAAGACGCTTTCAGGCTCAAGCAGGGACGATCGATCGTTCTCATTCCCCGACAGGTGGAAGCGCTGAAGACCCGGCTCAATCCCGGGTCTCGCACCGTTTCCGCCACGACGGGCGGACAGATCATCGCTCTCTGCGAGATGCGCGCCGGCCGGCTCGAGCCCGCGCGGGTCTTCAACATCGAAAAGAGCGGAGACCTCACCGATGTCGATTACGATCGAACGCAAGGCTGAACTGATCAAGACCCACGCCCGGGGCGAAGCCGACACCGGCAGCGCCGAGGTCCAGGTGGCTATCCTGTCTGAACGGATCTCCAACCTGACCGAGCACTTCAAGACCCACAAGAAGGACAACCACTCGCGCCGGGGGCTTCTGAAGCTCGTTTCCCAGCGCCGTTCGCTTCTGGATCACCTGAAGAAGACCGACGAAGCTCGCTACCAGAGCATCATCGAGAAGCTGGGCCTGCGCCGCTAAGCCAGGCCTCGCACTGCGCGGGCGAGCCCGCGCAGACGCTTTAACGACAGCGCCCCCGCTCGCGGGCGGCGTCGATACATAGCCGCCGCCCCTTCACGACAGGCTGAAGGATCAGCGGCGGCGCCTCAGGCTCCCGTTTCATGTGAGAGCCTGCACGTCCGCACGAGGGTTCGGTAGAAATCCTCGCCGCCTGTTCATCTGGAGAGGATTTCGGAAAGCCCGAACCCCCTGTCCGTCCCCGCCGGGAATACGCCCGCGGGTTGAGAAAGAAGAGAAATGTTCGACATCAAACGCAAATCGATCGAGTGGGGCGGCAAGACGCTGACGCTCGAAACCGGCCGCATGGCCCGTCAGGCTGACGGCGCGGTGCTGGCCATCTACGGCGAGACCATGGTGCTGGCCACCGCGGTGTTCGCCAAGAGCGCGAAGCCCGGTCAGGACTTCTTCCCGCTCACCGTCAACTACCAGGAGAAGTTCTACGCCGCGGGCAAGATCCCGGGCAGCTTCCCCCGCCGCGCAGGCGCGCCGTCGCAGAAGGAAACCCTGACCTCGCGCCTGATCGACCGTCCGATCCGGCCGCTGTTCGTCAAGGGCTTCAAGAACGAGGTCCAGGTGGTCACGACCGTGCTCGCCCACGACCTGGAGAACGACCCCGACATCGTCGCCCTGGTCGCGGCCTCCGCCGCCCTGGTGATCTCCGGCGCGCCGTTCATGGGCCCGATCGCCGGCGCCCGCGTCGGCTTCGTGGATGGGGAATACATCCTCAACCCGACGCTCGAGGAAATGAAGGACAGCCAGATGGACCTGGTCGTTGCGGGCACGCACGACGCGGTCATGATGGTCGAGTCCGAGATCCAGGAGCTCAATGAGGATCAGGTCCTCAAGGGCGTGATGTTCGCCCACGCCGGCATGCAGCCGGTGATCGACGCGATCATCGAACTGGCCGAACACTCCGCCAAGGAGCCGTTCGACTTCGTCCCCGACGACACCGACGCGATCAAGGCCGAGATCAAGGGCCTGATCGGCGCCGACCTCGCCGCCGCCTACAAGATCGTCGCCAAAGGCCAGCGTCACGACGCGGTGTCCGCGGCCAAGGCCAAGGCTTCCGAGAAGTTCGGCAAGTCTGAAGCCAATCCCACCGGCGTCTCGCCCGACAAGCTGGGCGGCGTGTTCAAGGAACTGGAAGCCGACGTCGTCCGCCGCAACATCCTGGACACCGGCATCCGCATCGACGGCCGCACCGTGGACAAGGTCCGCCAG
This sequence comes from Phenylobacterium sp., assembly GCF_030693805.1. Classification (GTDB taxonomy): domain Bacteria; phylum Pseudomonadota; class Alphaproteobacteria; order Caulobacterales; family Caulobacteraceae; genus Phenylobacterium. Next base: position 8,526 of record NZ_JAUXZW010000013.1, on the reverse strand, counting down.
ATCGTCTCCGAAGTGGGCGTGCTGCCCCGGGCCCACGGCTCGGCGCTGTTCACCCGCGGCGAAACGCAAGCCCTGGTCGTGGCCACGCTCGGCACCGGCGACGACGAGCAGCTGATCGACGCGCTCGAGGGCAAGTACTACGAGAAGTTCATGCTGCACTATAACTTCCCGCCGTTCTCGGTCGGGGAGACGGGCCGCATGGGCGCGCCGGGCCGCCGCGAAGTCGGCCACGGCAAGCTGGCGTGGCGGGCGATCCGCCCGATGCTGCCGAGCGCGGAGGAGTTCCCCTACACCATCCGCCTGGTCTCGGAGATCTTCGAGTCCAACGGCTCGTCCTCGATGGCCAGCGTCTGCGGCTCGTCGCTGGCGTTGATGGATGCGGGCGTGCCGCTGAAGAAGCCGGTGTCCGGCATCGCCATGGGCCTGATCCTCGAGCCCGACGGCTTCGCCGTGCTCTCCGACATCTTGGGCGACGAGGACCACCTCGGCGACATGGACTTCAAGGTGGCCGGCACCGAAGACGGCATCACCTCGCTGCAGATGGACATCAAGATCGCCGGCATCACCGAGGAGATCATGCGCAAGGCCCTGGCCCAGGCCAAGGACGGCCGCGCGCACATCCTGGGTGAGATGGGCAAGGCCATGGAGGCGCCCCGCACCGAGCTGGGCGAATTCGCGCCGAAGATCGAGACCATGAAGGTCCCGGTCGACAAGATCCGCGAAGTCATCGGCACCGGCGGCAAGGTGATCCGCGAGATCGTCGCGGAGACCGGCGCCAAGGTCGACATCGGCGACGACGGCACGGTGAAGATCGCCGCCGCCGAGCAGTCGAAGATCGACGCGGCCCGCGACTGGATCAAGTCGATCGTGTCCGAGCCGGAAGTCGGCGAGATCTACACCGGCAAGGTGGTCAAGATCGTCGACTTCGGCGCCTTCGTGAACTTCTTCGGCGCCAAGGACGGCCTGGTCCACGTGAGCCAGATCTCCGCCGACCGCGTGGCGAAGGTCCAGGACGTGCTGCAGGAAGGCCAGTCCGTGAAGGTCAAGCTTCTCGGCTTCGACGACCGCGGCAAGACCCGCCTGTCGATGAAGGTGGTCGACCAGGAGACCGGTGAAGACCTCTCCAAGAAGGACCAGCCGGAAACCGCCGAGGCTTAAGGCCTGAGCTGACGGCTAAGACAATCGGGGCGGTCGCAGCGATGCGGCCGCCCTTTTTGCTGGGCGCTACTTCGGGGCGGCCATGGCCCAGGTGACGCCGAAGGGGTCTTTGACCTGGCCGTAGCGATCGCCCCAGAACTGCTCGGCGAGCGGCATGGTCACCTCGCAGCCGGCGTCGACGGCGCGCTTCCACCAGGCGTCGACGTCGGTGACCTGCAGGTGCAGCGCATAGCCCTGGGCCGGCACGGCCGGGTAGCCGAAGTCGGGGAAGAAGTCGGCCATCATCAGGTCGCCGCCGTTGATCCTCAGATGGCCGTGCATCACCCGCTGGCCGTCGTCGCTCTTCATCAGCATCAGCTCCTCGGCGCCGAAGGCCTTCTTGTAGAAGTCCATCGCCTTGGCGGCGCCGTCGATGGAGAGGTGGGCGATCACGCCGCCGGCCTGCATCGCCTGTTCGCTGGAGGGGTTGTCAGCCATGGGAAAGTCCTTTCGTGGGGGCTTAAGCGGAGCGCTCGCCGTCCTTCATCAGGCGGTCGAGGTGCATGCGGATGTGGGCGGCCTCGGGCGCGGAGTTGGCGCGGGCGATCGCCTGGTCGAATGCGGTGCGCGCCTCGGCCTCGCGGCCGAGCTGCATCAGCAGCCCACCCTTGACGCCGTAGAAGTGGAAGTAGCCGGCCAGGCGATCCTCCAGCGGCTCGATCATCGCCAGCGCCTCGGCGGGCCCGCGGGCCTTCGATACGGCGACGGCGCGGTTGAGGGTGACGACGGGGGAGGGCTGCATCACCTCCAGCGCCGCATAGAGCAGGTCGATCTGCGCCCAGTCGGTGTCGGCGGGCGTCGCGGCGCGGGCGTGCAGGGCGGCGATCGCGGCCTGGACCTGGTAGGGGCCGCGGCGGCGGTGGCGGATCGCCTTGTCGATCAGGGCCAGGCCCTCGGCGATCATCTTGCCGTTCCACAGGCTCCGGTCCTGGTCGTCGAGCAGCACCACCTCGCCGGCGGCGTCGAAGCGGGCCGGCGTGCGCGCGTGCTGCAGCAGCATCAGCGCCGTCAGCCCCATGATCTCCGGCTCGTTGGTGAACAGGCGCAGCAGCAGGCGGCCCAGCCGGATCGCCTCGTCGCTGAATTGGCCGCGGGCCTCGCCGCCGGCGGCGGAGTAGCCCTCGTTGAACACCAGGTAGATCATCGCCGCCACCGCGGCCAACCGCTCGGAGCGCTCGACGGGGCCGGGCGCCTCGAAGGGCGTGTCGGCGCGGGCGATGCGCGCCTTGGCCCGGGTGATCCGCTGCTCCATCGCCGCCTCGCCGACCAGGAAGGCGCGGGCGATCTGCTTCACGCTGAGGCCCGAGACGATGCGCAAGGCCAGCGCGATCTGCTGGGTGGGGGGCAGGTCCGGGTGGCAGCAGATGAATAGCAGCCGCAGCACGTCGTCGCGGTAATGGTCGCCGTCCAGCCGCTCGGCCATCGGCGCCTCGACGTCGGCCAGGTCGCTGATCGCCTCCTCGGGCGGCAGGGCGGTGTTGCGCGCGCGCTTGCGCACCCCGTCGAGGGCGGCGTTGCGGCCGACCATGATCAGCCAGGCGGTGGGGTCGCGCGGCGGCCCGTTGGCCGGCCAGGTCTTCAGCGCCCGCAGGCAGGCGTCCTGGAACGCCTCCTCGGCGGTGTCGAGGTCGCGGAAATAGCGCAGCAGGGCGCCGATCGCCTGGGGCCGGGCGGACGCCATCGCCCCCTGGATCCAGGCGAGGTCGCTCATGACGCGGCGACGCCGGCGACGGCGCTGACGGCGAGCGCGGCGTTGGGGTGGAACAGCAGCAGGGGGCGGATCTCATAGGACCCCGGCCCCGGGTTGGCGGCGGCGAGGTCGCGGGCGACGGCCAGCGCGCCCTCCAGATCCGCGCAGTCGACGACGTAGAAGCCGAGCAGCTGCTCCTTGGTCTCGGCGAACGGCCCGTCGATCACCAGTTGCTCGCCGCCCTTGCGAAGCGTGGTCGCCGCCGTCGTCGGCAGCAGCCGCGCGACGGGTCCCAAGCGGTTCTGGGCGACCAGCCTGTCCTGCACCTGGGCGAGGTCGGCCATCACCTTGGCCTCCTGGTCTTGCGTCCAGGAGAAGACGGCGTCTTCCTCGTTGTAGCAGAGAATGGCGTAGAGCATGGCGCGGGCCTCGTTCGTCTCAAAGACGCACGAGTATGGCGCGGGCCGACAGCGGGGTGCGCGCAAAAAACGCGCGGGTCCTTCTCCCGCAGGGGGAGAAGGGGGGCTTTAGGGCCCCGCGCCGGAGGCGCGTTCGCCGGTTTCGGGCGCTTCGCTCAGGGCCGCGGCGGGGTCCGCGCCCTCGTCGTTGGCGGCGCGGGCGGCTTCCAGGTCGAGGTCCTTGCGCACCTGGGCGATGCAGGCCTCCAGCGGCATGGCGCCGAAATCCTCGAACAGCACTTCCTCGGCGAGATGGGCGTCCACCTCGCGCAGCAGCGCCAGCGCCTCGTCGCGCTCGTAATCCTGGCTGATCTCGCGCCACAGCGCGGTGCGCACCTGGCCCTTGCGGATCTCGCAGGCGCGGTTGGCCAGCACCCGGTCCTCGCGCACCGCCTCGCGGCGCTCCTGCGCCAGCCGCGACTCCAGCGCCAGCGTCATGCGCACCGCGCGCGACACCCGGTGGAACGCCAGCGCCAGGCCCAGCACCGCCTCGTCGCTCGAAGCACCTTGGGCCCGCGCCGCCAGCCCACGCGCCAGCGTCATCCCGAGCTCGGCCAGCTCCGCCAGCACGCGCCCCTGCCGCTCACCCATGTCCGCTGTCGTCGCCACGAACAAAAAGAGAACACGAGAAGGGCCGGTTGTCAAATTTTGTCGCGGACGGCGGGCAGGCATCCCGTAGACAAGAAGTCCGCTCACGACCCACCTGCGACGTTCGGGATGTCCGATGAATGCTGATGGCAGCGCCCAGTACTTGAGACTGGCGCCTCGCGGTTGGCGGAGTTCGGGACCTTGCATTGGGCGACGGCGGGGAGTGTGCCACCCTCGCTCGTCACACACACTTGCTAGGTGGTGTTGGAAAATCATACATACTATGCCATATATGTACGGCAATCAGACGGAGGACGCCATGGCCGATGCACCCACCAAGGAGGACTTGGAGAAGATCTTCGCGGAAAAAAAAGCGATTTTGATCGCTGAGCTGGAGGGATGGTTTGAAACTGAGACCGCCTCCATCGACGGATCAATTGAGGCCAAGGCCCCGGCCGGCGCTGGAGGCTCGATCATCAGTGTCCGAGCCGCGATCGATTCGAAGCGCGTTGTAGACGCGACCTTGATCACGGAGGAAGTGCTCGGCATCGAGCTGCCGCCCGAGATCATCAAACCCGGTGGCTATGACAGCTGCGACGCCATGATCGCAGACCTTGTTCCGAAACTGCGGGCCGTCTTCGTCGGCGAACTCAAGGTCAAGAAGACATCCAGCAAGCAGCCGGCGGGGGCGTAGCCCGCCATGGCCTCTCCAGCGGACCAATGGCGCGATCTCGGTGAGCGGCTGCGCAAAGCGCGCGAGTATCTCGAACTGACGCAGGACGAAGCGGCTCGAGTGATCGGGATTTCCCGCCCATCACTATCTCAGGTAGAAAACGGTCGACGAAAGGTCGATGCGGTTGAGTTGGCCGCGTTTGCCAAACTCTACGGGCAGTCGGTCGAGACTCTTGCCGGCGCTATGCCACAACAGATTCCAGAGGACGTTCAGCACTTGGCTCGCGCGACCCGCGATCTCTCAGACCAGGATCGCGCAGAGCTCCTGCGTTTTGCTGAGTTCTTGCAGGCGCGATCGAAGAAGGACGATCGCGTTGGCTAGGTCGCCTGCTGCCTCCACTCGATTGAACGCGGCTGCGTCCGCCAAGCGGCTTCACCGTCAGCTTGGGCTGGAGGCGCGCATCCGCCAGTCGGGCGGGGCGGTCGACGTGTTTGAGATCATTGCCGAATTGGATATTCCCCTTCTGTTCAAACCCCTTGAGACTGCCCAGGGGCTTTGCCTGCCGAAGCCGCTGCGTGGGATCATGATCACCACGCGCCGGACTCTCAGTATCCAGCGATTCACGGCCGCCCACGAACTCGGCCATTTGATGCTCGACCACGAGGCGAGCATCGACCTGGAGATTCTCGAACGGGGCCCCCTTGGACCCGACAAAGGGCGCGATCTCCAGGAGGTCGCCGCCGACGCCTTTGCGGCCGAGTTCATGCTCCCAAGATGGCTCTACGGCTACCACATCCAACGGCAGGGGTGGTCGGTCGCTGAACTACGCAACCCCAACGTCACCTACCAGCTCTCGTTGCGCATGGGCGCCAGCTACGAGGCGACCTGCTGGGGGCTTCTGAGCCATCAAATCCTGAAGCGACCCGAAGTTGATGCGCTCCGGAAGGAGAAGGTCGCCAACATGAAGGCGCGGCTGGGCGACGGATTTCGGCCGGCCGACTCATGGGCCGACGTCTGGCGCTTCACGGAGCGCGATGATGGCGGCGTCATCGGCAGCACCGAGCGCGACCTGGTCCGGTTGGAACTGCCGGAGAACAGTAGCGCTGGATACGAATGGGACGTTGGCATCCTGCGCGAAGCCGGCCTCGAAATCCTCGATGACAGATCGGAGTTCAACGAAGACCCGGTTATATACGGCGCGCCGGCCAAACGCCGCGTCATGGCAAGACCCCTGACGTCGGATCGTCGGACAGTCTCTCTCATCGAAAGCCAGCCTTGGAGCCCCAGCAACGATTCACGCCTCACCGTGACTCTGAACTTCGACGGTGCTGAAACAGGGGGCCTTTCCAAGGCCGAGCGCCGGCGTGTAGGAGCCATGCCCGCGTGATCGTCGATGTCGACCTGCGACCCCAGTTTCAAGGCGTCCGGCACCAGGGTCAACGCTCAGCATGCCTTGCGTTCGCGACGACGGCCGCTCATGAGCGCCATATCGCCGCGCCCGAACTCCTGTGTGTGGAGTATTTGTTCTATCATTCAGTTCAACGAACGCCCGGTGCCGATCCCGGCGCGGGTGCCTCGATGCTCGCGATGGGCGATGCCCTTCGCGATGATGGTCAACCCGTGGAGGCCGTCTGGCCCTACTTGGCGGCGCAACCCGCCCCAGGGGCTTGGACCGTCCCGACCTTTAAGAATCCGGTGTTGAAGGCGACCGCAGATATGTCGTCTCGGGACTTCGACGCGATTGTCGCCACGCTCGACAGCGACCGCCCTGTGGTGCTGGGGCTGGTGATCACCGCCAGCTTCCTTCGCTGCACCCCGAGCGGACGGCTGCCGCCATTGAATCCTGATCCGGCCCGCAGTGGCCACGCCGTGCTTGCCGTTGGGCACGGACGAGATCCGAGTGGTGATCAGCACATCCTGATCCGTAACAGCTGGGGGGCTCTTGGGGCTCCGGCGGGCACGCCTGGCTGTCGCGTCCTTATGTTGCCGGGCAACTCCGCGACACCGCGATCCTAACCTGAGAGCTACCGATGGAACTGATCAAAGGCGAAACCTGCCCCAGTGTCTGGCTTAAGGCGGTTGAGCACCTCACGGGCTGCCCGGCGCACGAGGACTTCGACGTCTTCCTCGGCATCGCCACGCCGACGATCTACTCGGCGTCGGATCGGGTGATCCTCGATACCGTCGACGCCTTCCTCCGGGACCATGGGGGCTCCCGGGTTGAAACGGTCGCGGAAACGCTCTTTCCGCTCAGCGACTATCTGCATCACGGAGCCAAGGGCGTGTACGAGGTGTACCCCAAGCGCATCCAGCACATCAGGAGCGCTCGCAGCAATGATCGCCGATGGGGCACCTATGCCCTACGGCTGCTTGAACCGCGGCTAGACCCAAAGAAGCGCAAATACGTGCCGCTTGCGGCGCTCGTCACCAAGATCAGGGACCATGGAAAGTATCGGGCGGCGCATGAACTCAACGTTGGCCCCTTTGAAGACGACATCGAAATCTACGACCCGGACCGCGATCGGTTGCGCCCCTATGGGGGACCTTGCCTCAGCCATCTGAGCTTCAAGGTCTATGACGGGAGGGTTCGGCTGAACGCCACCTATCGATCGCATTTTTATGTCCAGAGGCTTCTGGGCAACCTGATCGGCTTGGCCAGGTTGCAGTTCTTTGTCGCCAACGAAAGCGGACTGGAAGTGGGGCCGTTGACAATCAATTCCACTTTCGCCCGCCTGGATGCCGGCGGCGGCGGCGGCGGCGGTGACGGAGGTCGATGGGGTGAGGGCGATATCACGCGGCTGATCGCCGCCTGCCGTAAGGCGGCGGACGCCGAGGCTACATTGCCAGTTCAGGCTGTCGTGGCTCCAGCCGCAGGTCATACGCCTCTGCCATCTGCCGCCTGAACTCTGTCTGCCCACCGTAGCTTGGGTGGCGCACATAGGTATGGGGGAGGCCCAGGCGTTCGAGCGCCCGTCCGGCATCGTTGCCCAGCACAAAGATTCGCTCGAAGTCGAAGGCCTCCATCATAGCCGCCAAAAGATCCTCACAGGCGGCGAACTCGCGCCGCGTGTGACAGCGGTTGTTCAGGGGTGCGTCGGCTTCGTGGGGGTGGAAAGGGAAGGCGTTCCATAGGAACGGCGGCTCTTCGATTGCTTGTATGACGCGCCAGATTTCGGCGGCGGTGCGTTCCGCCACAGTCTGCGTCGTCGTCGCCTTGCGTGCGCCATCGACGTTGAAGGCGACGCAGAATGAAGGGAGATGGGCTTCGTCGGTCAACGGCAGTCCGGTGCGGCGGCCGCCGCGATAGCCTAGGTCACGTCCGATCCAGGCCGTGCGCGGCATCGCTCTGAAGGCCTCGGCGAAATAGATCTCCAGGTTGTGGAGTCTAACCCCAGGCGAGGCCTCGTCGTCATGGATCTCACAGACGTGGCGGTAGGGATTGAAGACGTTCTCGAACTCCATAGCCCACAAGGCGGCGGAGAACTCCAGAGCGCGATCCTGCGGCTCGCCCTTCACCGCGACATTATCACCCCTCATCGAGACCCTCTCTAAACTCAAGCGTATGGCCGTCGAAGTCGGCCACGACATAGCCCTGGCGGTGCGCTTTCAGGGCGCGGAATACGGCAAATCCGTCCAAGATGGCCTTTTCCCACTGCCAAAGCGCACAGCGCGTCACTTCATAGCCGCGGATGAATTCCTGAATGGATTTCAGGAGGTCATAGTCGACGTGGTCCAGGCCTTCGAAAAGCTGACGATCGAGGCCCCGCCCAAAGATGAAGGTCGCGACCCCTTCTTCGATAAGGATGGCGCGTGCTCCATCTTGGTTTTCGTCCAACTCCGCATCGCTTTTGCGCTTGAGGTGGAGCAGGGCCCTTAGAGGCTGTTTGGAAAAGGCGTGAGCGGTGATTCCGCTTCATCGT
>NZ_JAUXZW010000044.1 GCF_030693805.1 Phenylobacterium sp. | reverse complement strand
TGTGGTGATGGTAGCGGGGTGTCGCCTCGCCGCAATCGTTGCTCAAGACATTTCGAAGAACATACCCAGCATATGCGTGGGTGCCCGTTGACGGAAAGCAGTCCGGATGCGATGGCCCTGCGGTATAACCGCGACGACATGAATTCTGACTCGCCTCACCCCGCCAACCGCTGCCACTTCTGTGCGGCCACCAGCTACCACCACCTGATCGCGCGCGACCAGGCGGGCACCTTGCGCCCCACCAAAACGCTGGTGTGCGACGGCTGTGGACGGCAGTTCGACGACACAGAGGCCTGGCGCAGCGGCGCCGATGCGGCCAGCGCGTCACGAGAGGTTGGCAAGCCTTGACGGCAGAACGCTGCCACCCTCCCCTGCTTTCCCTGCGCTTCTTTTTTCTTCATTCCCCGTACCTTGTCTGCCGTGAGCCAGCTTCGACACCGCACGCGCGCGCACATGCTCCGATCTGCTGTTCCATCGATCAACGCATGGCTGTTCGCGGGCGGGTCGTTGACCGCGCGCTTGCGCGCGCATGGGGCGGTGGAGGTGATCGTGGTGAAGCAGGGTGCTGCCGCGCTGTGGCCGGCAGAGCAAGGGGATTTGAACTGCCGCTGTGCCTACGCCCGCGAGGTCATCCTGCTGCTCAATGGCAGAGCGGCGGTGTGGGCGCGCAGCGTGACCCCTATCCCGGCGTTCCACGGCGCCTGGAAGTCATTGGCCGGTCTGGGAACACGGCCACTTGCCGAATTGCTGTTCGAGGGGCGGTCATTGGATCGGAGTGAGCTGGTGCCCCATCGGCTGGAGCGGCAGGGTCCCGTGACTCAATGGGTGCGACAGGCCACTGGCCAGATCTCTTTGGTGGCTGGCCAATCCGCATATGCGTTCGAGCTACCCATCTGGGGTCGCAGCTCCGTGTTCTGGCGCAGGCGGCAGCCGCTGCGTGTGTTTGAGGCCTTCGCGCCCTGGGTCACACAGTTGCCCACCTCACGCACCGGCCCCTGACAAGCTCTGGTTCTGGGTTCAGGCCAGCTTGGCGCTTAACTTGGTGTCTATCCACCCGCGCAGGCTGTTGAAGAACGCAATCGCTTGCGCTTGGTTCAGGTCGGCGCGGGTGATCACAGCTTCTCGCAACCGGCCCTCTTTGAGGAGTTGATGCCGGCCCACACCTGGCAAGAGGCCGCAACTCAAAGGGGGCGTGAACCACTCACCGCCCAGCTTCAGCGCCACATTGCCCCGGGTGAACTCGGTCAACGCTTCCTGCTCGTTCCACAGCAGCGTGTCGAAGACGCCAGGGGTTGTCGGTGCGAACGCGTCGTAGTG
>NZ_JAUXZW010000019.1 GCF_030693805.1 Phenylobacterium sp. | reverse complement strand
GTCGAGAATGATCGACTTGCCCGCCCCCGTCTCGCCGGTGAGCGCGGTCAGGCCCTGGCCGATGGACAGGTCCAGCGCCTCGATAAGCACCACGTCGCGGATCCAGAGGCCGATCAGCATCGTGGGCGAAGATGATCCGGAATCGGCGACGCCGAAAGAACTAGTTGGGCTGCGTCGGCGTCGGAGAGGCCGGCGGCGGGGCCAGGCGCTCGGCCGGCGGGCGCACGGTTTCGGACTTCCGGTGCAGGAACGGGATGCGCATCATTCCGCGCCGCTCGCCGCCGGGCTCGGTCGCCGGACGCAGGCCGCGCGAGGTCAGCAGGCGATAGGCGTCGGAATACCAGACGTCGCCCGGATAGTTGAAGCCCAGCACGGCGCCGTTGCGCTTGGCCTCCTCGACCAGGCCCAGGGTCATGTACGACTCCACCAGGCGATAGAGCGCCTCAGGCGTGTGGCTGGTGGTCTGGTATCGGTCGACGACCGTTTTGAAGCGGCCGATGGCGGCCAGGGTGTCGCCCTGGCGCATATACCAGCGGCCAATGGTCATTTCCTTGCCGGCCAGCTGATCGTTGACCATGTCGATCTTCAGACGCGCATCGGCGGCGTATTCGGTGCGCGGGTAGCGCTGGGTGACGTCGCTGAGCGCCGCCAGCGCCTGTCCGGTCGCGGCCTGGTCGCGACCCACGTCGACGATCTGTTCGAAGTAGCAGATCGCCTTGATGTAATAGGCGTAAGCCGCCGTCGCGTTGCCTGGATACAGCGAGATGAACCGGTCCGCATCGGCCACGGCTTCGGGATAGTTGTTGCCCTGGTAGTGGGCGTAGGCCTGCATCAGGATCGCCCGGCGCGACCATTCCGAATAGGGGTGCTGGCGCTCCACTTCCTGGAAGTAGTCGACCGCCTGGCTCCACTGGCCGCGATCCAGCCGGTCGGCGCCGGTGGCGTAGAGCAGCTCCACGGGGCGCTCTTCATAGGCCAGGCGAGGTTTCTTCTTGTTGCCTGCGCAACCGGTCAGGGCCACGGCCGCCATCAGGGCGACGAGCGCCGTACGAGCCCACGGATTACGAAGCAAGGACATCACCTCAATGGACCAAAGCGCGCCCCCGCGCAGCGAGCCTGCTTCTACACCAGCCTATCGCTGGCGCAAATCGGGACTCAGACCGCTTCGGCCACGTCCAGCACCAGACTGCGCCAGCGCCAGGCGTTCGGCCGGGCCAGCAGCGCGCGGACCAGGGCGTTGTTCATGCCGTGGCCGGCTAGCACGCCTTCGAATCGGCCGATCACCGGACCGCCCAGGACGAACAGGTCGCCGATGGCGTCGAGCGTCTTGTGGCGCACGAATTCGTCGGGGCGACGCAGGCCTTCCGGGTTGAGAATGCGGTCGCCCTCGATCACCACAGCGTTGTCCATCGAGCCGCCGCGCGCCAGGCCGATCGCCCGCAGCGCCTCGACCTCGTGCAGGAAGCCGAACGTCCGGCAATTCGCCAGCTCTTTACGGAAAGCCGCCTCGTCCATCTTCAGGTCGACGCGCTGACGGCCGATCGCCGCCGAATCAAAGGCGATCTCGAACGCCGTCTCGAAGCTGTCGGCGGGCGCGAGGCTTGCGCGCTTGTCGCCGTCGCGCACTTCGACACGTTCCAGGATCTCAATGTAACGACGCGGCGCGGATTGCGCCCGCCGGCCTGCCCGGTCCAGCACCTGAACGAACGGCAGCGACGAGCCGTCCATGATCGGCATCTCCGGCCCGTCGATCTCCACCTGGGCGTTGTCGATGCCCAGCATGACCAAAGCCGCCATCAGATGCTCGATGGTCGAGAGCGTCACGCCGGCGGCGTTTTCGATGACGGTGCCGAGCTGGGTCTTGCAGACCGCCTCGCCCGTCGGGCGCAGCCGGTTGTCACGGTCGGTCACGTCGGTGCGGATGAAGACGATGCCGGTGTCGGGCGCAGCAGCGCGCACCGTCACCCGGGTGTGGGCGCCGGTGTGGACCCCGACGCCAGCGAAGACGGCGGGACCTTGGACGGTGTGCTGGAACGCCGATGGGGCCACGTCTGCCGCCTTCCTGTACTCTGGTTCGCCACTGCGGACGCGATGCGCCTGTGTGCCGAATAGGGCTTATGCTGCGGCGCCGCAAAACACTTCCTGTTTCGAACTGTTTCGCCTTTTTGGCGAAGGCCGGGAAGCGACGCTCAAGCACTCTCAAGGTGGTCACGCTCCCAAACCAAAACGCCCCGGAGCGAGCTCCGGGGCGAGGTCAGAGTGCGCGAATCCGAGGATCGGCGCGAAAACCTGAAGATACCTTAACGCTGTTCGTTAATCAGTTGGCGAGCCGGCGCAGGAACGACGGAATCTCCAGATCGTCTTGCTGGTCGGAGATGTGTTCCTCGGGCATCGGCTCCGGCTGTGCGCCGCCGCGAGCCGGTTGCGCGCGAGGGGCCGGAGGCGGCGCGTCGTAGCGCGGACGGCCGCTGAACAGGCTCATGAATCCGCCGCGCTGCTGACGGCGATCATCGTAGGCATGGCTCGGGAACAGCGGTTCGTCCTCGGCTTCAGCCACCGCCGGGTCGACGATGCGGGTGATCGGACGGGTGATCTGCGGCGCAGGCGCGACCGCTTGCGGCGCTGGAACAGGCGCAGCCGCCGGGGTCGACAGCAGGTCGCCCTGCTCTTCATCGTGGCGATAGGTCGCGACCGGCGCAGGTTCCGGAGCCGGCGGAGCGGCGACCACCGGAGGATCGTAGCTCAGTTCAGGCTCACGCGGCGCGGGCGAGGCGTATTGAGCTTGCTGCACCGCAGCACGAGGCTCCACATAGCTGGCGCGGAACGGCTCGGACAGGCTGTCGACACGCAACGGCGGGGCGGTCAGCGGCGCGCGCTCGCGGCGCGGGTCGGTGGCGGCGATCGCTGCGCCGTCCATG
>NZ_JAUXZW010000440.1 GCF_030693805.1 Phenylobacterium sp. | reverse complement strand
AGCTAAGCGGAGTCGAACCGCTGACCACTTGAATGCCATTCAAGCGCTCTACCAGCTGAGCTATAGCCCCGGGGTCGTTTCGGGTTTCGCGCCCCGGCGTCGCCGCCGGTCCGGGAAGGCGCGGAACCTATTCAAACGATTGCGCACGATCAAGCCGCCTTGTTGCGGAATTTGACCGCGCGCAACTGTTCCCTAGCGTTCGTCGTCCTCGCCAGGCAGGCCGTCGATCTCGGTCTCGTCGAATTCGTCGTCTTCGTCGTCCTCCAGGAACGGCACGTCGGCGTCGTCTTCGAGATCCTCGTCGTCCTCGCTGAATTCGGTGAGGTCGTCCTCGGCGGCGGGCGCGACGCCGGGTTCGGCGTCCTCGTCGTCGTCGCTGATGATCACCGGATCGTCGATCGGCTCATCGATCTCCGGCGCGCTGACTTCCTCTTCTTCTTCCTCTTCGTCCTCCGCTTCGTCGGCGTCGGCGACGACCAGGTCTTCGGCCTCGTCGGGCTCAGGCGCCACGGCGCGGGTGCGCACCCGGCGGGTGCGGACCGCCTCGTCAGGGTCGAATTCGTTGGCGCACTTGGGGCAGACGGCGGGGCGTCGCCCGAGGTCGTAGAACTTGGCTTGGCAGTTCGGGCAGATCTGTTTGGTGCCCAGCTCGGGATTGGCCAAAGGCTATGACTTTCTCTGCGTCGGACTTGGAAGCGGGCTCCCTTGCCACGCGCGAACGCCACTGTCAAAAGCAATCCCCAAGCCATTTTAAGCCTTTCCGGAGGGCGTCTTCACCATGACGGCGGCAGGATTGACTGCGCGGCGCGCAGGCCCGCTCCGCGGCCGCATCAGGGCGCCCGGCGACAAGTCGATCTCGCACCGCGCCCTGATCCTCGGCGCGCTGGCCCAAGGGGTCACCGAGATCGAGGGCCTGCTCGAGGGCGAGGACGTGCTGCGCACCGCCCAGGCGATGGCCAGTTTCGGCGCCAAGGTCGAGCGACTGGGCGACGGGCGCTGGAAGATTGAAGGAAGAGGCGGGCTTGAGGAACCGGGCGACGTGGTCGACTGCGGCAACTCCGGCACCGGCGCGCGGCTGATCATGGGCGCGGCGGCGGGCTATGAACTCGCGGCGACCTTCACCGGCGACATGTCGCTGCGCGGCCGGCCGATGCGCCGGGTTCTGAACCCCTTGAGCGAAATGGGCACACGTTGGGCCGGGCGTTCGGGCGGGCGCTTGCCGCTGACCTTGCAAGGCGGAGCTCTGAAGCACCTCTCCTACCGGCTGCCGGAGCCATCGGCGCAGGTGAAGTCGGCGGTGCTGCTGGCCGGGTTGAACGCGGACGGCGGGGCCCAGGTGATCGAGCCGGAACCCACCCGCGACCACACCGAGCGGATGCTGCGGGCGTTCGGCGCGCGCATCGAGGTCGAGGACCGCCCCGACGGGCGCTACATCACTCTGCCGGGCGGCCAGGTGCTGACGGCGGCTAAGGTGCGGGTCCCGGGAGATCCGTCGTCGGCGGCGTTCCCGCTGGTCGCCGCCCTGGTCACGCCGGGGTCGGAGGTGACGGTGGAGGGCGTGCTGCTCAACACCCTGCGCACCGGCTTGTTCACGACGCTGCGCGAGATGGGTGCGGACCTGACGGTCTCCAACGCCCGCGAGGAAGGCGGCGAGCAGGTCGGCGACGTCACCGCCCGCCACTCGGCGCTGCGCGGCGTCGTCGTGCCGCCCGAACGGGCGCCGTCGATGATCGACGAGTACCCGATCCTGGCGGCGGCTGCGGCGTTCGCTGAAGGCCCCACCGCCATGCGCGGCATCGGCGAGCTGCGGGTCAAGGAGAGCGACCGTATCGCCTTGATGGCGGCGGGCCTGGCGGCCTGCGGCGCCCAGGTGGAAGAGGAGCCCGAAGGCCTGATCGTGGTCGGGGCGGCGCGCGCCAACCACGCGGTGGCCGGCGGTGCGCGGGTCACCACCCGCGGCGACCACCGGATCGCCATGTCGCACCTGGTGCTGGGGCTGGCCGCCGACGCGCCGGTCGAGGTGGACGAGCCCGGGATGATCGCCACCAGCTTCCCCGGCTTCGTCGAGCTGATGCGCGGGCTGGGCGGCGAGATCGAGGCGTGACCCCTCTCCCTCTCGCTTCGCGGGGGAGAGGAGCGCTATGACCAGCTTCGTCATCACCGTCGACGGACCGGCGGCGTCCGGCAAGGGCACGATCGCCAGCGCGCTGGGCGAGGCCTACGGCCTACCGGTGCTGGACTCTGGACTGCTGTACCGCGCCGTCGGCGTGCTGCTGGAGCGCGCGGGCGGCGACCTGGACGACCCGGCCGCAGCCGCCGCCCAGGCGCGCGCGCTGACGCCGGATGCGCTGTCCGATCCCGCCTTCCGCACCCGCCGCGCCGGTGAGGCCGCCAGCAGGGTCGCGGTTCACGCCCCGGTGCGCGCAGCCCTCCTGGCGCTGCAGCGCAGTTTCGCGGCCCAGGGCGGGGGCGCGGTGTTGGATGGGCGCGACATGGGCACGGTGATCGCGCCTGAGGCGCCGGCGAAACTGTATGTCACGGCCTCGCCTGAGGTGCGCGCCCAGCGCCGTCATCGACAGCTCGAAGCGCAGGGTGAAGGCGTCTCACTCGCGGACGTGCTGGCCGATATCAGGCTGCGCGACGAGCGGGACGGCGGGCGGGCGGCTTCGCCCATGCGGCCCGCCGACGACGCCGTCTTGCTGGACACCTCGGAAATGACTATAGAACAGGCCGCCGATGCGGCCCGCCGCATCGTAGAGGCGGCGCGCGCCGGCCGGGCCTGAACGGTCCACGGCAATCCCATCGCGCCTTTTCCTCGTACGGCTGCGGGCGACTTTTCTACGCGAAGACCTCCCTTCGACAGGGGCCGCGGTCCTCGCGCCTTCGGTTCAACCCCCAACAGACGCCGGGACTCCGACGCTGGATTCGCATGTGCGAGCCGGCCGGCCTCGCGTCATTCAGACCTGAAAGAGCCAAATGGCTGACGATCTAAGCCTCAATCCCTCGCGTGACGATTTCGCCGCGCTGCTCGACGAGTCCCTCGGCGGACGTGACTTCATGGAAGGCCAGGTGGTGCACGGCAAGGTCGTGGCCATCGAGAAGGACTTCGCGATCATCGACGTCGGCCTGAAGACCGAAGGCCGCGTGCAGATCAAGGAATTCGGCGTCGACGACGCCGGCAAGCCCACCCTGAAAGTCGGCGACGCCGTCGAGGTGTTCCTCGAGCGCGTCGAGAACGCCATGGGCGAGGCGGTCATCAGCCGCGACAAGGCCCGCCGCGAAGAGGCCTGGACGCGACTGGAAGGCGTCTATGAACGCAACGAACCAGTGGTCGGCGCGATCGTCGGCCGCGTGAAGGG
>NZ_JAUXZW010000439.1 GCF_030693805.1 Phenylobacterium sp. | reverse complement strand
GTCGAGCCCTTCCATCCGGGGCTCGGCCAGTTCGTCAACGTTTCCGACCTCCGATGGGAATTCGGCGACTGGTACAGCGTGCAGACCTGCGGCATCAAGAACCAACTCGCCCGCCCCGGCAGCGCGGTCTACCAGCGTTGGCACGAACAACTGCTGCGCCACAGTGAAAACAAACAGCCGGCACACGGTGCGATCTGGCTGACCTATTTCCCGAACATCATGGTCGAGTGGTATCCGCATGTGCTGGTGATCAGTGCGATCATTCCGCGCGGCCCCGAAGCCTGTAGCAACATCGTCGAGTTTTATTATCCGGAAGACATCGCCTTGTTCGAACGCGAATTCGTCGAAGCCGAACAGGCTGCGTACCGCGAAACAGCGGTTGAAGACGCCGAGATCATTGCGCGCATGACCGAAGGCCGCCGCGCCTTGTGGCAGCAGGGCCGCAACGAAACCGGCCCGTACCAGTCACCGCTGGAAGACGGCATGGTGCATTTCCATGAATTCCTGCGCCGCGAAGTGGCCCCGCATCTATAATAAATTATTAATAAAAACAATAACTTATGTTGTTAATGTGGCGGCTTGAGGCCGCCACTGCTTTTTCCTGCGCTTGATTTTCAATCGGCGTTTGTTACCTTTGCCCCCTCACCCAACGCCGGACTGTCGCCATGGCCCATACCACGCTCGTCAGTGCTGAAGAAACCGCGGCTCACTTGGACGATCCGCAATGGATCTTCTGCGACTGCCGGCATGATCTCGCGAACCACAGCGCCGGTTACAAGGCTTACCGCGCCGGGCACATCCCCGGCGCGCGTTTCCTGCATCTCGACGTCGACCTTTCGGGCCCGAAAACCGGACTCACGGGCCGCCATCCGCTGCCGCATCCCGCCACGTTCTGCCTGCGCCTCGGCGCGCTCGGCATCAGCAACAACACGCAGGTTGTGGCCTACGATGAAACCGGCGGCGTTTACGCGTCGCGGTTGTGGTGGATGCTGCGCTGGGTGGGGCACAGCAAAGTGGCCGTGCTCGACGGCGGCTGGCAGGCCTGGACCAAAGCCGGATTGCCGGTGACGGTGGCGCAACCCGCCGTGGAACCGACAAGCTTCAATGGCAAAGCGCAGACCCAGGCCGCCGTCGACAGCGCGCAGTTGCTCGCCAATCTGCAGGATCGCAAGGCACTGGTGGTCGATGCGCGCAGCAACGACCGTTACCGCGGTGAAAATGAAACCCTGGATCCAGTGGCCGGACACATCCCGGGTGCCGCCAACCGTTTTTTCAAACTCAACCTCGACACCGATGGACGCTTCAAAGCGCCGGCCGCGCTGAAACAGGAATTCGGCAGCATGCTCGACGGCCACACGCCGGACGCCATCGTGCACC
>NZ_JAUXZW010000438.1 GCF_030693805.1 Phenylobacterium sp. | reverse complement strand
TCCTTCAGCACATCGTTGATCTTGTACTGCACAAATCCGTTCACCTTTCGGGTGTTTGGGAAGAGGACAGATGCTTCCCAGTCGGTGCCGTGCAGTGTGGTTCCGTTGCCAAGCGAGATCTTCGGAAGCACGTCCCACTCGAAGACGACTCCCATCAGGTCGCGGATCGACTCCTTGAGGTGCTGGTGGTTCCGAGACTCGTAGCCGATGGCGATTCGGAAATCAGCCTCCGACATTGAGTACCAACCGTCTTTGTCAGCTTCATTCTCAATCGCATTTTTGAGCCAGGTGTTCATGCATTTCCTCTGCACGAGCGTCATGTCTGCTCGAGCGATGCTGTGAACGACCTGAACCGGCTTGCGAAACGTGTTGGCTGGCTCGTCAGGGAACAGGCTTCCTTGCATGACCAGGTCAAGGGTCTGCTTTCTGCTGCTGCGTGAGTTGCCCTGTGACATTCGGAGTGCGTGGCGATGTTGGAAGCCGGATGCTAACAAGATTTCAAACTTGCACAACAACTGCGGGTTGTAATCTTTTAAGAAAAGCTTTAGGTATCTTTAAATACCTTTACGCCGAAAAACTGCATATGAAATCAAGGGCTTAGCGGTGTTTAGGTGAACACATTTGTGCAAAAGGTGAACGCTTTTGTGCAGCAAGGTGAATGGATCTGTGCAGGGAGGTGAACGGATTTGTGCCTAAAGGTCTGTGGATATGTGCTGGGTGCCCTCGCAACCCGGTTCACAGGCGGCAGGTGATGCCTCTCTTGGTCTTAAAGGTGAACGCTTTTGTGCAGTTCGCGACGTGTGAAACCTAGTAAAAACAACAACTTAGCGAAGCAACTCTCGCCATACGATGAACCAAGCGATGGCCTGAGAAGCCTAAAGGTGAACACTTTTGTGCAGTGGTGAGGCAAGCCAGCTTGGAGCATCACCCGGGCATAGGCCAACCCGGATGCATGGTGGGTTGGTGTGGAGCGGCTGGAGAGGGCGCGTGAGTAGCGGACCTAGAATCCCGGCATCGCACCTCTCCAGGTCGTTCGAGCTGCCGAAG
>NZ_JAUXZW010000434.1 GCF_030693805.1 Phenylobacterium sp. | reverse complement strand
CGCTGTTGAGCGCCAGCTCCCAGGGGTACTGCGCGCGCGACTACTCGAAGTAGGCGTTCCAGCGCTCGTCCAGCACGGCGACGCGCTCGGCGGCGGCGAGATCAGCGACATGGGCGATCAGCGGATTGAAGCTCGGCCGGCCCTTGGCCGCATAGATCGCGGCGACCGCGTGCGCATCGGCGCCGTCGGCGGCGAGGCCGTAGACCGTCTCGGTGGGCAGCATGACCAGTCGGCCGGCGCGCAACGCCCGCGCCATCGCGGCTATCGCCTGGTCGCCCTCAGGTCCACGCTCACCTTGACGCTGGCCGGAATCTGATCGGTGCTCGTCCACTCGCCCTGGCCCACGCCGAACGCCGTCCGGTCGAGGGTGGTTACACCGCGCACACGGGCCTTGTCGCCGTCGATCTGCAGGCGGAACGGCAGGCTGGCCGGCTTGGTCACGCCGCGCAGCGACAGCGTCCCACGCGCCACGAAGCGGTCCTCGCCGGACTTCTCGAAGCGGGTCGCAGTGAACACCGCCTTGGGATGAGCGCCCGCGTCGAACCAGTCGGAAGAGGGCAGCATCTCGTCGCGCTGCGCGTCGCCCGTAGAGGCGGAGGTGAGGTCGATGGTCACCGTGGCCTTGGATCGGTCCAGCGCGTCGGGGTGGAACAGGATGTCGGCGTCGAACCGCGCGAACCGCCCCTGGATCGCGGTGTCGCCCCAGTTGGTGGCGAAGTCGATCTCCGAGCCCTTGGCCACCGCCCAGCGCACGGGCTCAGCCGGCGTCGCGGGTTCGGCGGCCTCCTCTGCCGGCGTTGCAGCGACTGGCGCGGGCGTCGCCACCGCGGCGGACTCGGGCGTAGTCGGCTCTTCGGCCACATCCGCCGCCGGCTTCGGCGCCGGGGCCGCGACATGCAGCGGCGGTTTCACCAGCATGCCGAAGGCGATCACCGCGACCACGCCGGCGACGATGATCGCGATGCGGGGCTCCAGCCAGCGGCCCGCCTTGGCGCCGGGGGCCATGCGCGACAACACCGGCTCGTCGCGGCTGAAAAGCTGATGCTTCAGCGCGCCGGCCACGTGCAGGGCCAGCAGCACGTAGAAGCCCTTGATGATCACGTCGTGCCCGACCTCGCCGAGCTCGTGCCAGAAGTGGCGTGCGTCGCCCGTCAGGCCGATGAGGCCCGGGATGTGCGGCCAGGGCACGACCCCATAAAGCAGCGTCGGCAGCGAGATCCGGCTGGTCGAGACCATGATCCAACCGGTCAGCGGCATGCCGATCATCACCGCGTAGAAGCCCACGTGGGTGATCGCCGCCAGCACCCGCTCCCAGCGCGGCATGGTCGCGGGCAACGGCGGCGGCGGGTTCGCCAACCGCCAGCCCAGGCGGACCAGACTCAGCAGCAGCACGGTGACGCCCACCGACTTGTGCAGCTGCACGACCGCGAACAGCTCGGGGCTGCGCGGCCCCTCCATGCGCGACGACAACACCACCTGCAGGATGATCGCCGCGGCGATCAGCCAATGCAGCAGGATGGCGATCGGCGCGTAGTGCTCGCTGCGCGTTCGGCTGGCGGCGCTCATGAAGGCGTCTCCGGTCTATTTCCTGGTGAATTCGATCTCGAAGTCGAGTTGGACTTCGTCGCCGGCCGATCCCGCAGCGGGAGTGAAGCCGAACTCCGAGCGTTTGATGGCCCCGCCGCCGGAGAACCCCAGGCGCGTCCCCTGCCCCATCAGCCCCGGACCGACTCCATTGAAGATCACGTCGAGGGTCACCGGCCGGGTCTTGCCCATGAAGGTCAGGTCGCCCGTGACCGAGCCGCGCCCGGCCGGCCCCGCGTCGACGCGGGTGGACACGAAGGTGATCTTCGGAAACCGCGCGGCGTCGAAATAACGCGGGCCGGCTAGCTCGGCGTCGAAGCCCGGCACGCCCGTGTGGATCGACTTCGGGTCGATCTCCAGCGTCATGCTCGTGGCCGCCACATTGGCCGGATCGTAAGTGAAGCCGCCGCTCAGGCCGTCGAAACGCATGGCGAAGTTCGAGAACCCGCCCATGTGCGCCAGCTTCATGGTCAGGCTGGCGTGGCGCGAATCCAGCGCGTAGGCGCCGGGCGGGACCTTGGTCGGGTCGCGGCTGATCGGATCGGCCTGCGCCGCGCCGGCGAGCGAGACGCAGATCGCGGCGACGATGACCATCAGGCGGAACATGCGCGTCTCCAAGCCGGGCTGTAGTTCCCCCACAGGCCAGATCGTTCAAGCGCTCGCCAGCCGAAAGCAGAGGCCGCACTCACGAAGCCGTGAGGTCAACGGCGTGGAGCCGCGCGGCGCGGCGGCTTAGACCATGCCTGCTGCATCAGGAGACCTGCCCATGACCTATCGCGCGCCCGCCCGCGACCTGGCCTTCACGCTGGACATCGTGGGGTGTCCCTCGAGGCTCGGTCAGGCGTTCCCCGATCTCGATGCGGACACCGTGACGGCGGTGCTCGAGGCGGCCGGAGCGCTCGCGGACAACGCGCTCGCACCGCTCAACCGCATCGGCGATCGCGAAGGCGCGCGCTACGAGAACGGCCGGGTCACCGCCGCGC
The DNA here is from genome assembly GCF_030693805.1 of Phenylobacterium sp. Taxonomy (GTDB): domain Bacteria; phylum Pseudomonadota; class Alphaproteobacteria; order Caulobacterales; family Caulobacteraceae; genus Phenylobacterium. Next base: position 13,429 of record NZ_JAUXZW010000434.1, on the reverse strand, counting down.
CCGGCTTCGACCAGGCCTATCAGGCCTTCGCCGCGGGAGGATGGAACGGCGTCGCCGCCGATCCGGCGCATGGCGGCCAAGGGCTGCCGAAGGCGCTCGAGCTTGCGGTCTTCGAGATGTTCCACGCCGCGAACATGGCGTTCAGCCTTTGCCCGATGCTGACCCAGGCGGCCATCGAGGCGCTTGCGATGAACGGCACCGACCGCCAGAAGCGTCTGGTGCTGCCGAAGCTGATCTCCGGCGAATGGACCGGGGCGATGAACCTGACCGAGCCGCAGGCCGGCTCCGACCTCGCCGCCGTCTCCACCCGCGCCGACCCCGACGGCGCTGGCGGCTATCGCCTCACCGGCCAGAAGGTCTTCATCACCTGGGGCGACCACGACATGGCGGAGAACATCTGCCACCTGGTGCTGGCCCGCCTGCCCGACGCGCCTCCGGGCGTCAAAGGCATATCGTTGTTCCTCGCCGCCAAGCGCCTGATTGACGACGAGGGCCGCGCCGGCGCGCTGAACGACCTGCGGCCCGGTTCCATCGAACACAAGATGGGCATCAACGCCTCGCCCACCTGCGTCATGCTCTACGAGGGCGCCCAGGCCGAGCTGGTGGGCAACCTCAACGAGGGGCTGGCCCACATGTTCGTCATGATGAACGCCGCGCGCCTGCAGGTCGGCATGCAGGGCGTCGGCATCGCCGAGCGCGCGTTCCAGCAGTCCCTGGTCTTCGCCCAGGAACGTCGCCAGGGCCGCGCGGCGCTGTCCACCGACTATCCCGCGACCCTCTACGACCATCCTGACGTACGTCGCATGCTGATGCTGATGAAGGCCAAGATCGAAGCCGCACGCGGCATCTGCCTGACCGCCGCGGTGCTCTCCGATCTGGCGAGCCATAGCGACGACGAGGGCCAGCGCGCCGCCGCCGCCGCCCGCCGCGACCTGCTGATCCCGATCGCCAAGGCCTGGTCGACCGACGTCGGCGTCGAGGTTTCCTCGCTGGGCGTGCAGATCCACGGCGGCATGGGCTTCATCGAGGAGACCGGCGCCGCCCAGCACTATCGCGACGCCCGCATCGCACCGATCTACGAGGGCACCAACGGCATCCAGGCGCTGGACCTGATCGGGCGCAAGATCGCCATGGAAGGCGGCGAGGTGCTGAAGACGCTCACCGCCGAGATCCTGGCGACAGCGCAGACCCTTTCCCGTTCCCCCGCCCTGCAGCCGCTCGGCGCGGGCCTCATCCAGGGCGTCGCCGCGCTTGACGCTGCAGCGGATTGGCTGCTGGCCAACCGCGGGCTGGCCTCCATGGCCGGCGCGACGCCATTCCTGCAACTGGCCGGCGACGTGGTCGGCGGGTGGGTGCTGGGCCTGCAGGCGCTGGCCGCGGAAGGGCAGGCCGCGCCGTGGCTGCAGGCCAAGGCGCCGCTGGCGCGCTTCTACGCCGCCCATGTGCTGAGCCATGCGCCGGGCCTCGCCCAGGCGGTGATGGCCGGGGCGCAGGACCTGGAGGCTGTGCCCGCCGAGGCGCTGTGACGACGGCGCTGCCGCGCGCCGCGTTCCTGCTGCCGCCGCCGCAGCTCGCTCGCGCGCTGATCGGCTGCGAACTGCTGGTCGACGGCGTCGGCGGCGTGATCGTAGAGACCGAAGCCTACGATCGCGACGATCCCGCCTCGCACGCCTATTCAGGTCCGACGGCGCGCAACGCCGCGATGTTCGGCCCGCCGGGCCATGCCTACGTCTACCGGTCCTACGGCCTGCACTGGTGCCTGAACCTGGTTTGCGGGCCGCAGGTCGGCGGCGCGGTGCTGTTTCGCGCGATCACGCCGCTGCATGGGGTGGAGGCGATGCGTGCGCGGCGCGGCGCACAGCCCGACCGCCTACTCTGTGCAGGTCCCGGCCGGTTGTGCCAGGCGCTGGCGGTGACGAACGAACACGACACACTGCCGATGGACGCGCCGCCGTTCGAATTGCGCGCGCGGGCGAGCGAGCCGCCCATAGCCCAGAGCCCGCGGATCGGCCTGAGCCGCGCCGCCGAGACACCGTGGCGTTTCGGATGGCGCGGCTCAGCCTTTCTCAGTCGTCCAATGGCGCCTTAGAGCTGCGCCAGCAGGTAGTCGGCGGCGGAGACCTTGAATTCGCCGGCCGCCTCGACGTTCAGCTCCTTCACCACGCCGTCGTCGACGATCATCGAATAGCGCTGCGAGCGCGCGCCCATGCCGAACTTCGAGCCGTCCATGCCCAGCCCGACCGCCAGGGTGAAGGCCCCGTTGCCGTCGGCCAGCATGACGATGTCCTCGCCGACGTTCTGGCTCTCGCCCCAGGCCTTCATGACGAAGGCGTCGTTCACCGACAGGCAGGCGATGGTGTCCACGCCCTTGCCCTTGATCTCGGCGGACAGCTCCTTGTAGCCCGGCAGGTGCTTGGCGGAGCAGGTCGGCGTGAAGGCGCCGGGCACCGCGAACAACGCCACCTTCTTGCCCTTGAAGATATCGTCGCTGCTGACCGGCTTGGGACCCTCCGCCGTCGCCTGAGTGAGTTGGACCGTGGGCAGCTTGTCGCCGACTTTGATGGTCATGAGCGTCTCTCCTGTTCCTGCTCTGGCAGATAGCGACACGGAGCCCCGCTTCCAACGCCTTTTCCTGCTTTGACTTGAAAGCGCCGCGTTCCGATCGAAAACATTCGCGCGATGGACAGTGAAACCCTCGAGGGCAAGCTGCTGATCGCCATGCCCGGCATTGGCGATCCGCGCTTCGAACGCGCGCTGGTGTTGGTCTGCAACCACGACCCGCTGTACGCGATGGGTGTGGCGGTGAACCAGCCGGTGGCGGGCGTCACCGTGCCCGATCTCCTGCGCCGCCTGGAGGTGGCGCCGTCTGCGCACGCCGTTCCCGACCCGGTGCTGATCGGCGGCCCTGTCGACCGGGAGCGCGGTTTCGTGCTGCACACCGACGACTATCTGCCAGAACACAGCGCCGCAGTGATGCGCGGGGTGGCGCTCAGCCCCAACCGCGACGCGTTGCAGATCCTGGCCAGCCCCAACGGCTGCCCGCGCCACGCGTTGCTGGTCCTGGGCTACGCCGGCTGGGGGCCGGGCCAGCTCGAGGAGGAGCTGCGCCGCAACGTCTGGCTGACGTGCGAGGCCGACGAGGAGCTGATCTTCAGCAGCGACCACGCCGGCAAATGGGCCCGGGCCCTGGCCAAGCTCGGCGTCGACGCCGGCCTGCTCTCCGCCCACGCCGGCCAGGCGTAGGCGCCTAGCCGCGCGCCTTCACGGGTGCGGCGCCGTCGACGTAGCTCTCGTTGAGATAGACCTCGGCCTCCTGCGGCGACAGCGCCGGCGCATACCCGAAGCCCTGCCCATAGTCGCAACCCAGCGACAGCAGTTGGCGCGCCATGCCGGCGTTCTCTACGCCCTCGGCGACGACCTCCAGCGACAAGTCCTGGCCCAGCTTCACCACCGAGGAGACGATCTTCGCCGACCCCTCGTTGGTGGCCATGGTGCGCACGAAGTAGCGGTCGATCTTCAGCGTGTCGAAAGGCAGCCTCGTCAGGTACGACAGGGACGAGAAGCCGGTGCCGAAATCGTCCAGAGCCAACGCCGCCCCCGCCGCGCGCAGATTGCGGAGGATCACGGCCGCCCCTTCCGGGTCGCGCATCACGTCGCCTTCGGTGACCTCCAGCTTCAGAGCGCCCGGCGGCAGGCCGGTCTCCTTGCGGATCGCCACCACGTCGGACACCAGGTCAGGCCGCTCGATCTCGCCGGTCGACAGGTTGACCGCCACGGTCAGCTCACCGGCCGCCCGGTGGTTACGCCGCCATTCGGCGAGTTGGTGGCCGGCCTGGCGCATCATCAGCGCGCCCAGGTCGCTCATCAGCCCCATCTCTTCCAGCAGCGGCAGGAAGGAGTCGGGCAGCAACAGGCCGCGACGCGGGTGGATCCAGCGCACCAACGCCTCGAAACCCGACAGCGCGCCCGTCGAGAGGCGCACGATCGGCTGATAATAGGGGATCAGTTCGCCACGGCCGAGGGCGCCGCGCAGGTCGCCTTCCAGCGCCAGGCGCGACAGGCCGTCGCTTTCCAGTCCGCGCCCGTAGGCGGCTGCTCCGCCGCGCCCCGCGCCCTTGGCCGATTCCACCGCCAGCTCGGCGCGGCGCAACAGTTCTGCGGCCTCCGGCGCCTCGTCGCCGCCCTGGGCGCTGACGGCGCCGATCGACAGTGTCGGGTGGATGTCGAAGCCGGCGATGCGCAGCGGCTGCTCCAGCGCGTGCCGCAACACCTCTGCGGCGGGCTGGTCCGCGGCCTGGGTCAACACCGCGAATTCATCCTCGCCGACCCGGGCCAGCAGCGCCTCCGGCGGGAAGGCGGCGGCCAGGCGTGAGCCCAGGGCGGCCAACACCAGGTCGGCGCGCTCGTGGCCCAGCGCTTCGTTCAGGCGGCGCAGCCGGTCGAGGTCGGCGACCACCAGTTCGTGGCGGCCAGGCGCGGGCAGCCTTTCGCGCGCGCGGGCGATGAAGCTCTTGCGGTCCAGCAGTCCGGTGAGGCCGTCGAGATCGGAGGCGGCGAACTTCGTCTCCGGCGCCACGACTCCGGCGGCGCGTAGGCCCTCTTCCAGCCAGACGCCGCGCCAGATACAGACGCCGGCGCCGCGCATGCGCAGGCGGATGGCGATCTCGGCGCCCGGCTCTTGGATCTTCAGGACGTCTTCGGCCAGCGCCCGGTCCTGGGGAAGCGCGAGCGCGCGCAACGCCGCGGAAGAGCATTCCGGCGCCAGCGGACCCAGGCCCAGCGCACGCGAGGCGCCCGTGATCCGCAGGCGATCGAGCTCGGGTTCCCAGAACCACAACGCGACCTCAGCGGCGCCCAACGCTTCCAGCGTCGTCGTGGCGTCCCAGATCCAACGATCGATCGCCATACTTGCGATGCCCGGCCCGTAAGCGTCGGATCAGACCGACACACCCTCATCCAGGCCTTCGCGCCGCTTCAGCGGAGACACGAGACCGAACAGCACATGGTCTCGCCAAACGCCGTTAATTTTCAGATAAGCCTGGGCCATTCCCTCTTCCGCGAAGCCGGCCTGGAGCAGCAGCCGGCGCGACGGATCGTTGCTCGGGATGCACGCCGCTTCCAGTCGATGCAGGTTCAGGGTTCCGAATGCGTAGTCCACCAGCGCCCGAACCGCGGCCAGGGTGTAGCCGCGCCGGGTGAACGGCCGCCCGCTCCAGTAACCGACCGATCCCATCTGAGCGACGCCGCGGCGCACGTTGGACAGGGTGATCCCGCCGGTCAGCACGTCGTCCTCGGCGCGGAACACGAAGAACGGGTAGGCCGAACCCGTCTCGCGGTCGCGGGCGTAGGCGGCGAGGCGGCGGCGGTAGGCGGCGCGGGTCAGGTCGTCGGCCGGCCAGATCGGCTCCCACGGCTGCAGGAAGTCGCGCGAGCGGTCGCGCAGGTCACGCCACTCCATGTAGTCGGCGGCGCGCGGCGTGCGCAGGCGGACTATTTCGCCCTCGATCCGCGGGCCGCTCTCCGGTGCGATCCAATCCAGCAAGGCCATGCGACAACCCTCGCGTGAATCGCCCGCGGGTCAAGCCCGGCCTCGCGCAGCGTGCTGAACGCCAAGCTAGTGGAACAGGGATTTTTCGAAGGTCTCCGCGGCGGCCAGCGCCGTCTTCGGGCCCAGCACGGCGGCGACGCTTCGGCGTTCGCTCAGCATCCGCTCGCCGATCCGGCCCAGATCCTGGGCGGTCACCTCGTCGATCTGAACTGCAAGCTCGGCGGCGCTCAACGGCCGGTCGAACACCAGCACCTGGGCCGCGGTCTGTTCTGCGCGGGCCAAGGCGGACTCCCGCGCCATGAACAGCGACGCCTTCAACTGCGCCTTGGCGCGCGCCAGCTCCTGCGGCTCGACGCGGGCGATCAGGCCGGCCACTTCGCCCGCCGCAACCTTGGCGAACTCCACAGCGTCGCGCGCCGCACAGCCGGCGAAGATGCCGAGCAGGCCGACGTCGGCGTAGGTCTCGACGTAGGCGTCGACCGCATAGGCCAGGCCACGTCGCTCGCGCGCTTCCTGGAACAGCCGCGAGGCCATGCCGCCGCCCAGGATTTCGGCGAACAGGCGAAGCGCGAAATAGTCCGGGTCGCGCGCGCCAACCGCCGGCAGCATCAGCACCAGGTTCGCCTGCTCCAACTTCTTCGCCTGGGGCCTCGCGCCGCCAACGAAGCGGGCCGCCTCGGGGGTTTGCGTCGGCGCCGGCGCGGCGTCGGCGAAGGCGCGCTCGGCGAGGTCCAGCAACTGCGCCTCGTCCACCGCGCCGGCGACACTGACGACGAGGCTGTCGGCGCCATACAGGCGCCTGCGCCAGGCCTCGAGAGCGTCTGGCGTGGCGTGGCCGATCGACTCCGGCGTGCCTAGGATCGGCCTACCCAAGGGCTGGCCTTCGAACGCCGCGGTCTGGGCCATCTCGAACACCAGGTCGTCGGGCGTGTCGGCCGCCTCGGCGATCTCCTGGCCGACCACCTGCTTCTCGCGGGCCAGATCCTCCGCATCAAGGGTCGGACGCAACACCAGGTCCGCGCAGACCTGCAGGCCGAGGGTCAACCCGTCGCGCAGCGCGCGCACCTGATAGCTGGTGCGCTCGTAGCCGGTGGCCGCGTTGATCTGTCCGCCCTCGGCTTCGATGGCCTCGACGATGTCGCGAGACGACCGCGGCCCAGCCCCCTTGAACACCATGTGCTCGAGGAGATGCGACCAGCCGTTCTCCGCCGTCCCCTCGCTGCGGGCGCCGCGTCCCGCGACCACCGACAGCGCGATGGTCTCCAGCCCCGGCATCGGGTCGCAGACCACCCGCACGCCGTTGGCGAGCGTGCGGACCGTGGGTGTGGGGGCGTCAGGCGAGGGCAAATTCGCGCACGTAGGCCTTGATCGTGTCGGCGTCGGCCGGCAGGCGATCGAACCGCTCCGGCCGGTCGGCCAGGTTCGCCGAGCCCGGCGGCAGCACCGGCGTCACGCCCGTGGCCGCGCTCACCGCTTCCGGGAACTTGGCCGGATGCGCGGTGGATAGCACGACGAACGGCTCGTTGACCTCGGCGGTCTTGTGCAAGGCCGCGACCGCCACGGCGGTGTGAGGGTCGATCAGTTCGCCGGTCTCGTTCAGCGTCGAGATCATCGTGCGCGTGGTCTCGGCCTCGCTCACCGACACGCCGGTGAACACCTGCTGCATCGAGGCGAACGCCTGCGGCGGCACGTCGAAGCCGCCAGTCTTGACGAAGGCCTGAAAGGCCCGCGCCGTCTCCACGCCGTCGCGACGCACGCACTCGAAATACAGCCGCTCGAAATTCGACGCGCTCTGGATGTCCATGGCCGGCGACTGGGTGAAGTTCACCGCGCCGCGCACATATCGGCCATCCTGGAAGGCGCGCGCCAGGATGTCGTTGGCGTTGGTCGCCGCCACGATGCGGCGGATCGGCAAGCCCATGCGCATGGCGACGTAGCCGGCGAACGCGTCGCCGAAATTGCCCGACGGCACGCAGAACGACACCGGCCGCTGCGGCGCGCCGACCGCCACCGCACTGGTGAAGTAGTAGACGATCTGGGCGGCGATCCGCGCGAAGTTGATCGAATTCACTCCGGACAGGTCGACCGCCTGGCGCAGGCTCTGGTCCTGGAACGCCTGTTTCACGATCGTCTGGCAGTCGTCGAAGGTGCCCTGGACGGCCACGCAGGCGACGTTCTTTTCCGCCGCCGTGGTCATGAACCGGCGCTGCACCTCGGAGATGCGCCCCTCTGGAAACAGCGCCACGACACGCACGTTGGACCGGCCGCGGAAAGCCTCCACCGCCGCGCCGCCGGTGTCGCCCGAGGTAGCGCACAGGATGGTCTGGGTGCGTCGTTGGGCGCCCAGCACGTGGTCGTAGAGCCGGGCCAGCAACTGCATGGCCACGTCTTTGAACGCCAGGCTCGGCCCGTGGAACAGCTCGGCGATGAACGCGCCCGGCGTGATCTGGGTCAGCGGCACCACCGCGGCGTGGGTGAAGGTCCCATAGGCCTCGGCGCACATCTCGGCGATGTCTCCGCCTGAGATCTCGTCGCCGGCGAACAGGCTGATGATCGTCGCGGCCACCTCATGATAGGGCTTGCCGGTGAATGCGGCGATTTCTTCGGCGCTCAGCTGCGGCCAGGTTTCCGGCACATAGAGGCCGCCGTCGGGGGCGAGCCCGGCCAACACCGCATCGACGAAGCCGACGGCCGGGGCCTGACCCCGCGTGGAGACGTAACGCATCAACTCTTCCATCTGCGCCAGAGCATGGCCGCATAGACGGCCAGCAGGGAGCCGGCAAGGCCGAACCAGGTGAGGGCGTACTCCAAGTGCCGGTTCGGGATCTCCGCCGGGATCGGCGCGGGGGTCAGCGCCTTCCATTCCGGGTTGGACGAGGTTTCGGCCATCAGGAACAGAGGCGCGGGGGCCGGCGCGTCCAACGCCTTGGCCATCGCCGCCACGTCGCGCGAGAACCAGCGGTTGGCCGCCACATCGTTGGGCGGGGTGACGAAGGTCGCTTTGTCCGGCAACCGCAGCACGCCGACTATGCGCACGGGCGCAATCGCCGCTCTGTCCACCGGCGGCCGCGCCGAGATGGTGTCGGCGACGAAGCCGCGGTCGACCAGAATGGTCCGGTAGCGCGCGGCGTCGACCTTGCAGGCCGAGATCAGCCGCGAACCGGCCCCACCCTCGCGCAACCCGTAGAGCTCGAGGAACGGCGCCTGGGCGAGCCCCGGGCAATCCACCACCACGCGGCGAAACTGCAGATTCGCACCGTCTGCGGCGCTGTCGAGCGCCGTGCCCAGAAGCGTCGCCGGCGCGCCTTGCAGGGCGGCGATACGGGCCAGCAGATCGGTCTTCCAGGTCAGCCGCTGAAGCTGCCACAAGCCCAGGCCGATCAGGGCCGCAAGCGCGACGATCATGGCGATCGTCGCGCCGATCGGAAAGCGCCCGCGGCGCTCAGTCATCGCGCCGCGCTTGCGACGCGCGGTTCATGAACTGGGCGGCCAGCATCGCGCCCTTGAACGGCCGCAGCAGCCCCATGCAGACGATCACCGTCGGCGGCAGGAAGATCACCAGATGCACCCATACGGGTGGATGCAGCGTGAACTCGGTGAACAGCGCGGCGAAAGCGACGATGAAGCCGCCGATCAGGATCACGAACACCGCCGGGCCGTCACCGGAATCCGCCTTCGCCAGATCGAACCCGCAGGCCTCGCAACGGGGCGAGACCTTCAGGAAACCCTCGAACAGGCGCCCCTCCCCGCAGTTGGGGCAGCGACCCGCCAGCCCCGACAGCAGAGGGTTGGGTGCGGCCATCAGTGGCCGCCAGACGCCCCGAAGATCACGTAGATGAAGGCGAACAGGAACAGCCAGACCACGTCGACGAAGTGCCAGTACCAGGCCGCGGCCTCGAACCCGAAGTGCTTCTGCGGCGTGAAGCCGCCCTTGATCAGCCGCAGCAGGCAGATCGCCAGGAAGATCGTTCCGATCAGTACGTGGAAGCCGTGGAAGCCCGTGGCCATGAAGAACGAGGAGCCATAGAGGCCGCCGTTCGCCGCTTCCTCGTTGAAGAAGTATTTGTGCTCGAGAATGTGATGGTACTCGTACGCCTGGATCGAGGTGAACAGCACGCCCAGGATGACGGTGAGGATCAGGCCGATCTTGGCGCCCTTGCGGTCGCCGGTCTGCAGCGCGTGGTGCGCCCAGGTGACCGTGGTGCCCGATAGCAGCAGGGTCAGGGTGTTGACCAGCGGCAGGTTCCAGGCCGGCACGGTCTCGACGCCGTGCGGCGGCCAGGTGGCCCAGGCCGTGCGGACTTCCTCGATCGAGGACAGCGTCCGCTGACCATGGAACAGGGCCATCTCGAAGAAGATCCAGAACCACGCCACGAAGAACATCACCTCGGAGGCGATGAACAGGATCATGCCGTAGCGCAGGCCCAGCGACACCACGGGGGTGTGATCGCCGCGGTTGGCTTCCTTCACCACCTGAACCCACCAGCCGAACATGGTGTAGAGCACGCCGGCCAGGCCCATGAAGAACACCCAGGAGGTGCCCTTATCGAGGCCGAACAGCCCCTTCATCCAGACCACGCCGCCCAGCGCCATGACCGTGGCCGCGATCGAGCCCACCAGCGGATAGGGGCTGGGATCCACCAGGTGATAGTCGTGCTTGACGCCGTCGTGGGCCATGTCGGTCCTTACCCCTCTTGTAGTCCTTCGCCGCCCGGACCCGGTTCCGGGTCCGAACGTCGGAATTCGCGTGACGCTATAGCCCTGCACGCGCCTTTTCGCCAAGGGCTGAAACCGTGATCGCCTTCGCCCCGGGCGCAGCGTCGACGGCAGGATAGAAGGTGTAGGACAGCGTCACCTGTTCCTTGCCCTTGGTCTCGAAATCGTCGGCGTATTTCGGATCCACGAAATAGACCACCGGGAACTCGATCGTCTGGCCGGGCTGCAGGGTCTGATCGGAGAAGCAGAAGCATTCCAGCTTCTGGAAATAGGCCGCCGCCTGTTCCGGCACGACGTTGTAGACGGCGCGACCGGTGATCGGCGTCTTCGCGTGGTTCGTCACCTTGAAGAACGCCAGACCGGTCTCGCCGATGCGCACGGTCTGGCTGGCCTGCTCTGCGCTGAACGACCACGGCAGTTCGCGGACGTTGGCGTCGAAGCGGATCTCCAGCCTGCGCGCCAGCACCGTATCGGGCGCAGCCTCGGCGCGGCGCACCGTGCCGTCGAAGCCAGTGACCTGACAGAACGCCTTGTAGAGCGGCACGGCGGCGAACGCCGCGCCCAGCATCAGGACGAAACCCGACGCGCAGATGATCGCCACGCGCCGGTTGCGGCGTTCCTCGGGCGAGCGCCCAGGCGCCTCAGATCGGACGGTCGAGGACATTGGCGCCCAACCTCACGATGGTGACGACGAAGATCAGGATCACGAACAGCACCAGGCCCAGGGCCAGCGCCACGTTGCGGCCGCGCCGCGCGCGTCGTTCGATCTCCGGATCGCGATGCGGTTCGCTCACGCCGGGCCTCCGATGCCCGCCAGCAGATGCAGCCTGGGCGCATGCGCCAGGCCTTCGCCCAGCAGGGTGGCGAACAGCAGCGTCAGATAGAGAATCGAGAAGGCGAACAGATTGCGGGCGTCCTTGGCGTTGGCCTTGACGTCGTACAGCCCGTCGTCGTTGCGCACCTCCGGCGTGTCGCCGGCGCGGCTCTTGTAGACGCGCCAGGCCAGCAGCACGAACACCGCCCCGCCGATCGCCGCCACCGCCAGATAGGCCGCGCCGCCCAGGCCGGTGACCGCCGGAACCATACACAGCGGCGCGAACAGCAGGGAGTAGATCAGGATCTGACGCCGCGTCGACGCCGGCCCCGCGACCACCGGCATCATCGGCACGCCGGCCTTGCGGTAGTCCTCGCTGGTGTAGAGCGACAGCGCCCAGAAGTGCGGCGGGGTCCACATGAAGATGATCGCGCACAGCAGCCAGGCGTTGAGCGGGACGTGGCCCGTCGCCGCGGCCCAGCCGATCACCGGCGGCAGCGCGCCGGCCAGCCCGCCGATGACGATGTTCTGCGCCGTCGAGCGCTTCAGCCACATGGTGTAGACCACCGCGTAGAACACGATGGTGAACGCCAGCAGGCCGGCCGCCAGCCAGTTCAGCGCCATCCCCATCAGCGCCACCGAGAACAGCGACAGCACCACGCCCAGGGCCGCTGCGTCGGAGCCCTGCACCCGTCCCGACGGCACGGGACGGCCCCGCGTGCGGCGCATGCGGGCGTCGATGTCGGCGTCGTACCACATGTTCAGCGCGCCCGAGGCCCCGGCCCCGACCGCGATGCACAGCACCGCCACCGCGCCCAGGATCGGGTTCAAGGCGCCGCCCGAGGCGACCAGGCCGGTGAGCGCGGTGAACACCACCAGCGACATCACCCGCGGCTTCAGGAGCTGCAGATAGTCCTGCCATCGCGCCGGTGCGGCGGCGTGGGCGTCCGGGATGGCTGGCGACATGGCCATGACGATACTCTCAAAACGCCGGAAGGGCGCGGGCCGGATGCTCCGGTCCGCGCCCCCTTGGCTCTTTCCTCGACGGCTCCAGGCCGCCGGGGTCAGTGGATATCCTGCTTGATCACCGGCAGTTCGTTGAACTGGTGGAACGGCGGCGGCGAGGGCAGCGTCCATTCCAGCGTCGTAGCGCCTTCGCCCCAGGGATTCGCCTCGCCGGCGCGACGGAAGATCATCGCGTCCAGCAGCATCACCAGGAACACGATCACGCCGACCAGGGTGACCACGTAGCCGATCGACGACACGTGGTTCCAGTAGGTGAAGGCCTCCGGATAGTCGACGTAGCGGCGCGGCATCCCCTGCAGGCCGAGGAAATGCTGCGGGAAGAAGATCAGGTTCACGCCCACGAAGGTAATCCAGAAGTGGGCGGCGCCCATCCATTCGCGGTACTTCACGCCGAAGATCTTCTCGAACCAGTAGTAGAAGCCCGCGAAGATCGCGAACACCGCCCCCAGGCTCAGCACGTAGTGGAAGTGGGCGACCACGTAGTAGGTGTCGTGCAGGCTGTAATCGATGCCGGCGTTGGCCAAGACCACGCCGGTGACGCCGCCGACAGTGAACAGGAAGATGAAGCCGATCGCCCACAGCATGGGCGTCTTGAAGTCGATCGACCCGCCCCACATCGTCGCGATCCAGGAGAACACCTTCACGCCGGTGGGCACCGCGATGACCATCGTCGCGGCCACGAAGTAGGCGCGCAGATTGATGCTCATGCCCACGGTGTACATGTGGTGGGCCCAGACCAGGAAGCCGATGAAGCCGATGGCGACCATCGCGTAGGCCATCGCCAGGTAGCCGAACACCGGCTTGCGCGAGAAGGTCGAGACGATGTGGCTGACGATGCCGAACCCGGGCAGGATCAGGATGTAGACCTCGGGGTGACCGAAGAACCAGAACAGGTGCTGGAACATCACCGGGTCGCCGCCGCCCGCCGCGTCGAAGAAGTGGGTGTGGAAGTTGCGATCGGTGAGCAGCATGGTGATCGCGCCCGCCAGAACCGGCAGCGACAGCAGCAACAGGAACACGGTCACCAGGATCGACCACACGAACAGCGGCATGCGGTGCAGGGTCATGCCCGGCGCGCGCATGTTGAAGATCGTGGTGATGAAGTTGATCGCGCCCAGGATCGAGCTGGCCCCGGCAAGGTGGACGGACAGGATCGCGCAGTCCATCGCCGGGCCGGTATGGCCGCTGGTCGACAGCGGCGGGTAGAGCGTCCAACCGCCGCCGAAGCCCTTCCCCGGGCCGCCGTCGACAAACATCGAGGTCAGCAGCAGCACCCAGGCCGCCACCAGCAGCCAGAACGAGATGTTGTTCATCCGCGGGAAGGC
>NZ_JAUXZW010000430.1 GCF_030693805.1 Phenylobacterium sp. | reverse complement strand
GACTCCGCCAAGGCCGCGCCGCACGACGCGCGCGCCGCCGGCGTGATCGACGCCCGCAAGGGCCAGGAATCCGCCGGCGGCGGCGTCGAGGATGCGGCGAGCAAGATCGCCTCGCGCGACACGACGCCGGAACCGCCCAATCCCCGCGCCGCCGCCGAGCCCGCCTTGCAGCAGGCGAGCATCGCCAGCGTCGCGGCGGCCCCTGCCCGCGGCTCTCCCGAGACGATCGCCCACCTGTCGGCGCAGATCCTCAAGAAGCTGGACGAACGCTCGACCCGCTTCGACGTCCAGCTTCAGCCTGAGGGCCTCGGCCGGGTCGACGTTCGCCTGGAGATCGGCGCGAACGGCCGGCTGACCGCCTCGCTGTCGTTCGACAACCCACAGGCCGCCGCCGAACTGCGCGGCCGGTCCCAAGAACTGTCCCGTTCCCTGGAGCAAGCCGGCTTCGACGTCTCCGGGGGCCTGTCGTTCGACGTGGCGGGCGAGCGCGGCCAGTCCGGACAAGGCGGCGGACAACAGCAGGCCCAGACAGGCTCCACCTGGCGCGGCCAGGCCTTCCACGAGGCGCTTGGCGTCGCCGGCGAAGCCGACGTTATCGCCGCGCCCCCCAGTCTTCAGCGCCGGGCCTACGCCGGCCTCGACATCAAGATCTAGAGGAACAGCAACCATGGCCATCGACGCCACAGCCGCCGCAGCGACCGGCGCCGCGTCCGCCGCCGGTCGCACCCGGTTGGCCGAGAACTTCGACACCTTCCTGTCGCTGCTGACCACGCAGTTGAAGAACCAGGACCCGCTGTCGCCGATGGATTCGACGCAGTTCACCCAGCAGATCGTGCAGATGACCGGCGTGGAGCAGCAGTTGCTGACCAACGATCTGCTGCAGAAGCTGGTCGGCAACACCGGCAGCGGGATCTCCACCGCGGTCAGCCTGATCGGCAAGGACGTGCGCGCCGTCACCGGCGACGCGGCTCTCGTCAACGGCAAGGCGGACTGGCTCTACAAGCTCGACGCCGCCGCTTCCGATGTGAAGCTCGAGGTGCTCGACTCCAACGGCCGCGTGGTCTCCGTCAAGGCAGGCTCCGACAACGGCGCCGGCGAACATGCCTTCTCGTGGGACGGCAAGGACACCGGCGGCAAGCGGTTGCCCGACGGGACCTACACGCTTCGCGTCACCGCCAAGGCGGAGTCCGGCGAGACGATCACCTCGACCACCTTCCTGCAGGGCGTCGTCACCGGCGTCGAGCAGTCCAATGGCGAGGCCTTCCTGGTCATCAACGGCGCGCGCGTGCCGTGGAACGTCGTGACCAGCGTCACCCAGGCCCCCACCCAGACCACATCCAACGACGACGACGCCGACAAACCGGCCGTAGCGGCCTGATCCGGCGTCCCAACAGAACCTAAGAAAGAAGGCGAAAACCCATGAGCATCAACAGCGCAATGCGCGCCGGCGTCTCGGGCTTGGTGGCCAACTCCTCCGCGCTCGCCGCGATCTCCGACAACATCGCGAACGTCAACACCGTCGCTTACAAGCGCAGTCAAGTGAACTTCGCCAACATGGTGACGTCCCAGGCGGTCGCCGGTCAATACAGCGCCGGCGGCGTGCAGGGCGTCGCTCGTCAGTACGTCAGCCAGCAGGGAACGCTACAGAGCGCCAGCTCGCCCACCGACCTCGCGATCTCCGGCGAAGGCTTCTTCGTGGTGACCGACAAGGGCCGCGGCCTGACCGACGCCGATGCGCGGATGTTCACCCGCGCCGGCTCGTTCAGCGTCGACGCTGACGGTTATCTGAAGAACGACGCGGGCCTCTACCTGCAAGGATGGCCGTTCGTGAACGGCCAGGTCAGCACCAACCCTTCCGACCTCACCACCCTGCAGCCGATCAACGTCAAGGACATCAGCGCCACGGTGCTGCCGACCACCGAAGTCCTGGTCAACGCCAACCTCCAACGGCCCAGCACCTGGTCAGCGAGCGCCGGCGCCTACGCCACGCCGAACATGTCGGACTACCTGACGCCCGGCGGCGCGGCCGGCGTGGCGCCCGACTTCACGATTCCGATGTCGGTGACCGACTCGATGGGCGGCTCTCACTCTGTGAACGTCGCCGTGCGCCGCAGCGCCACGGCCAACCAGTGGAGCTACGAAGTCCAGTCTCCCGACGTCGCCGGGTCCGGCATGGTGGCCAGCGGCACTCTGGCGTTCGACACCAGCGGCCAGCCGATCTTCGCCGCGCCGACCACGGTGACCGGCGGCACGCTGGTCAACAGCCCGACGCAGCAGGGCCTGTCGATCCCGGTGACGTGGACCGACGCCGGCATCGCGCCGCAGACCATCGTGCTGGACTTCAGCAAGCTGTCGCAGCTCGCCGACGCCTCGACGGTCAACTCGGTCAACCCTGACGGCGCTGGCGTCGGCAGCGTGATCGGCGTGCAGGTGGACGAGACCGGCGTGGTCTCGGCGCTGTTCGACAACAGCGACGTACGCATGGTGGCGCAGGTGGCCCTGGCCACCTTCCCCAACCCCGACGGCCTGCAGGCGGTGAGCGGCAACGCCTTCCGCCCGACGCTCAAAAGCGGCGAGTTCGCCTTGAAGCAGCCGTCGAGCGGCGGCGCTGGCCTCATCTCGCCCTCTACCCTCGAAGCATCGACAGTCGATCTATCCGCGGAATTCACCGGATTGATCACTACACAACGCGCATATTCAGCATCTTCTAAGATTATTACGACAGCAGATCAGATGTTGGAAGAATTGATAAACATTAAGCGCTGATAGTATCCATTAACGACGTTTAATGTTGATCAACAACGTTGCATGTATCGTTTTCGTACAGGGGGGCGACTTGGTTAGTTCTTTTTTTACTATCGCAATTAAGCGGCCGTTATGCCCTGCGCGCTACATTCCTCCCGAACTGTGATGGTGGGAAAGGCGTAAAGCCATGCTGCAGCAGCAACAGCAGACACGAACGAACAGCCGCGGCGAGGTCTATGTCATTGGCCCGACGGGCGCTCCGTTGACGATCAATGATCTGCCGCCGGCCAACACTGGCCGCTGGGTGATCCGCCGCAAGGCGGAAGTGGTGGCCGCTGTGCGCGGCGGCCTGCTCAGCCTCGACCAGGCGCTGGAACGCTACTCGTTGACCGCCGAGGAGTTCCTCGCGTGGCAGCGGTCGATCGAACGCCACGGCCTGGCCGGTCTTCGGACCACCCGGCTGCAACAATATCGCTGACGTCGAGCAAGGACCCCTCTCGCCGACGACACAAAGCGGCCGCGCCTCTCGCAGGGCGCGGCCGTTGCTTTTTGGGTTCAGGCTTTCAAGCGCCGGACGTTGACCAAGATGCGCTCGCGCTCGCCGGGGTGGCGCTCCACCAGCAGCCGCGCCACCTGCGCGTCGTCATGGAAGGCGTAGCCCTTGATCGCGTCGAGGATCGCCTTGGCCAGGTTGTCCAGGTCCATCCATGGCGGATCGCCGACATACTCCATGCGGATCTCCACGGCGAACTCGCCCCAGGCGGGACGCGCGCCGCGCCAGGCCTTGCGGAAGAACTCGTAGATCAGCGGCTTGTAGTATTTCGCCTGGGTGGTGAGGCCGTCGACGACGATCTCCACCGCGCCTTCGTCGGGGCCCTCGCGGGCGCGCACCTTGCCGTGCTGGGTCCAGCCATCGTCCATCGCATTTTCCTCTAAGCGGCGAACGGCTTGCAGTCTCGCTCCGTCTCGTTAAACCGGCGGGCGTCCAGGCTGGAGGAACCGATGACCGCGACGCGCACCGAGACCGATACTTTCGGCCCCATCGAGGTCGCGGCCGACCGCTACTGGGGCGCGCAAACCCAGCGCTCGCTCGGCAACTTCAAGATCGGCTGGGAAAAGCAACCGCAGCCGGTGGTCCGCGCCCTGGGCGTGGTCAAGCGCGCTGCGGCCGAGGCCAACATGGCGTTGGGCCGGCTGGACCCGACGATCGGGGCCGCCATCGTCGCCGCCGCGCAGGAGGTGATCGACGGCAAGCTCGACGATCATTTCCCGCTGGTCGTCTGGCAGACCGGGTCCGGCACCCAGTCGAACATGAACGCCAACGAGGTGATCTCCAACCGGGCCATCGAGATGATGGGCGGGGTCCAGGGCTCCAAGAGCCCGGTCCACCCCAATGACCACGTCAACATGAGCCAGTCGTCCAACGACACCTATCCGACGGCCATGCACATCGCCGCCGCGGAGGAAGTCGCCCGCCATGTCATGCCGTCGCTGGAGCACCTGCACGCCGCGCTGAAGGTCAAGACTGAGGCCTTCGCCCACATCATCAAGATCGGCCGCACCCATACCCAGGACGCGACGCCTCTGACGCTGGGCCAGGAGTTCTCCGGCTATTCTCATCAGGTCGCCAGCGCCGTGCGCCGGTTGAAGGAAACGCTCTACGGCCTCTACGAGCTGGCGCAGGGCGGCACTGCGGTCGGCACCGGCCTCAACGCGCCCGTGGGCTTCGCCGAGAAGGTGGCCGAGCGTATCGCCGCCATCACCCACCTGCCGTTCATCACCGCGCCGAACAAGTTCGAGGCTCTCGCCGCCCACGACGCCATGGTGTTCAGCCACGGGGCCCTGACCTCGGCCGCCGCGGCGCTGTTCAAGATTGGCAACGACATCCGCTTCCTGGGGTCGGGACCGCGCTCGGGTCTGGGCGAGCTTTCGCTGCCGGAGAACGAGCCGGGCTCATCGATCATGCCGGGCAAGGTCAACCCGACCCAGTCGGAAGCCCTGACCATGGTCTGCGCCCAGGTGATGGGCAACCAGACCACCATGGCGTTCGCCGGCAGCCAGGGTCACTTCGAGCTCAACGTGTTCAATCCGGTGATGGCCTACAACTTCCTGCAGTCCTGCAAGCTGCTGGGCGATGCGGCCGTATCGTTCACCGACAACTGCGTCGTCGGCATCGAGGCGCGTGAGGACAACATTCGCGCGGCGATGGAGCGTTCACTGATGCTGGTCACCGCTTTGGCGCCGAAGATCGGCTACGACAACGCCGCCAAGATCGCCAAGACCGCGCACAAGAACGGCACCACTCTGCGAGACGAGGCGGTGGGCGGCGGATACGTCTCCAACGAGGAGTTCGACGCCCTCGTGCGCCCGGAGAAGATGATCTCGCCCGGCTGAGCCCTACTCCGCGGCGTAGCGGTAGCGGCTTTCTGCGCCGGCGCTCCACAGGTGCGTCCGGTATGCCTCGAAGCATTGCTCGCCGCAGATCAGCCGCATGATCGCGCCTTCGGCCATCGAGCGCGCACAGGCCGGGTCTTCCTCGACCAGTGGCGCGATCGCCTCGGCGTTCCACGCCCTGGAGTGCTCGACGTCCAAATTAGCGTGCAGGACGAAGTACTTGCGTTGCTCAGGCGCGATGCCCAGCCTCTTCAGGCCGGCGGCCACCGCGCTGACACGGGTCGGCGCCGTGAGCTCGACGACCCCCAGCGCGCCCACCGAATGGTAGGCGTAGCGGCGCGTGGCGGCGAACGCCGTCATCGTGTTGGCCAGCGCCAGCGACTGCCAGGCGGTGCCCTCGATGGTCGGGCGCAGGCCGAGGCCCTGGACCGTGCGGTCGAGCATAGGCCCGTGCATCCCGTTCGGATGGCCCCGGCCCATCTCGTCCCAATAATTGCGGGCGAGCTCAAGCTTCGCACGGGACGGCAGTTTGACCTGGGTCATGGCCACCAGGTCATCGAATCCCGCTTCGCCGGCGGCTTCCTGGGTCAGGAACCACTTCATCTCTTCGAGAGAAGCTTCTGTTTCGAGCCAGGAAAACAGAGGGTCCCATTGACCGGGACCGCTCTCCCTGAGCGCTTCGAACCAGGCCACGAAGCCGTCGGGATCAGACGGCGCGTGGGCGACCAACGGCGCAATCTGCGCGCGGAACGCTTCCACGAAACCGCCTTCGACGCGGAGCATGCGCGCGTCCTCGTCGACCTCGGCGAGCCAGTCGAAACCGGGCGTTCGCGCCGCAAGGCGGCGTCTGTTCCAGTGCGCCAGCGCCTGGTGCAGTCCTTGGGGATCGATATCGGTAGTGCTGTCGGCGCCAAACGCCGAGAGGTCGATAGCTGAGGTCACTTGAGGCGCTCCATGAGCCAGCGGAGCGCTCGAGCAGACGACTGGTTCCTATGTCGGCGAGTCGTCAGGTGCGACGTGTGACCGCGAAGTCCGCGAGGTCTTCGAGCGCCGGCCGCCACCCATTGGTCGATGCGAAATCGTCCAGCGCAGCCTTGGCGCTTTCGGCATAGTCGGCGGCCAGATCCAGCGTCGACTGCAACGCTCCTGTGGCGCGCATCAGGTCGATGGCGCGCAGGAAATCGGCGTCCGTCTGATCACGGCGACCAATGACGCGGGTCCAGAATTCGGTCTCAGCCCCGCCCGTGCGCGCGATCGCGAGCAGCAGCGGCAGGGTCGTCTTGCCTTCTCGGAAGTCGTCGCCGGGGTTCTTCCCCAGAGTTTCGCTGGCGCCGGAGTAGTCCAGCGCGTCGTCGACGAGCTGGAACGCGATGCCGAGATTGGCTCCGAAGCGGCGCAACGCCGCGCAGCGCTCGCGAGACGCGTCGGCCGACACCGCCCCGGCCTCCGCAGCGGCGGCGAACAGCTCGGCCGTCTTGGCGCCAATGATCTCCAGGTACAGTTCCTGGGTCAGGTCCAGGTCGTGGGCGCGGGTGAGTTGCAGCACCTCGCCCTCAGCGATGACGCGCGAGGCGCGCGCCAGGATCTCCAGCGCCGGCATCGACCCCGCCTCGACCATGAGTTCGAACGCCCGGGCGAACAGGAAATCGCCGACCAGCACGCTGGAGGGCGCCCCCCAGATCAGGTGGGCGGCCACCCTGCCCCGGCGAAGCTCGGAAGAATCGACCACGTCGTCGTGCAACAGGGTCGCGGTGTGGATGAATTCGACGGCGCCGGCGAGCTTCAAGCAAGCGTCGTCGCGCGCGCCAGCCAATCTGGCGGCCGCGATGGTGAGCAGCGGCCGGAGCCTTTTGCCGGCGCTGCTGATCAGGTGATCGGCCAACGCAGGGATCACGGGCACCGGGCTCTGCATCCGGTCGCGGATCAGCGCGTCCACACCCGTCATGTCCGCCCGCGCAAGGGTCAGCAGCGCCTCGATCGACGATGGGCTGGGGGCGAGGGCCGCTGTCGCTACGTTCACGGAAAGTCCGAACTCCTGACTGCCGGCGGGGATCCTGGCGCCGGACGTCGTTGCGGGGGACAATGGTGGGGCGACAGGGGGTGGTCAAGGCGCGTATGTCGCCGCACGCATGAAGCCTTCGAACGACAAACCACAGGCCGCAGAGGCGTCCGATGTCACCGAGGACCGCCTGCTGGACGGACGCGTCCTGCTGCGCCAGCCCCGGCGCGGCTATCGCGCGGGAATGGACGCGGCGTTGCTGGCGGCGGCCTGTGATGCGGGTGAAGGCGCGCGGGTGGTGGAGGCCGGCTGTGGCGCCGGCGCGGCCCTGCTCGCTGCGGCATGGAGACGGCCGGGTGCGCGCTTCGTCGGCCTGGAGCGCGATCCGGACGCATTCGCCCTGGCCCAGGAGAATATCGCGCTCAACGGCTTACAGGCGCGCGTCGATGTCCAGTTGGGCGATGTCGACCAGCCGTTCGGCCGCACCGGCCTGGCGCCGTTCGACGCCCTGATCGCCAACCCGCCGTTCTTCGACGACCCTGCCGCTTTGCGCGCACCCG
>NZ_JAUXZW010000424.1 GCF_030693805.1 Phenylobacterium sp. | reverse complement strand
CGCCGCCCTTCTCATTGCCGACGACGATCACATTGCCTTGCGACATCAGGCCAAAACTCCGCGCGGGCCTGCATCGGCCCATTCGACAAAGGCGGAACCTCAACGCTTCTGCGTGACTCGCGTCAACGACGTTTCATCGTGCGAACGCCGACACCAGTCCCGCGCGGCCATGGACGCGGAGCCGGCCCCAGGTCATAAGCCCGCCGATGAACGACACGCCCCTTCCGATCGTGCGCACGGTCGCGGAACTTCGCGCCCAGGTCGCCGAGTGGCGCGCGGCCGGCCTGCGCGTGGCGCTGACGCCGACCATGGGCGCCCTGCACGAGGGCCACCTATCGCTGGTGCGGCTGGGACACGCCCATGCAGACCGCGTGGTCGCCAGCATCTTCGTCAACCCGACGCAGTTCGCCCCGCACGAGGACTTCGACGCCTATCCGCGCGATCTGGCGGCTGATGCGCGGATGCTGGCCGACGTCGGCTGCGACCTGCTGTATGCACCCAGCGTCGCGGAGATGTACGCGCCGGGCTTCGCCACCACCGTCACGGTGACCGGCGTCTCCGAGCCGCTGGATGGGCAGGCCCGACCCGGCCACTTCGCCGGGGTCTCCACCGTGGTCGCCAAGCTGCTGCTGCAGGCCGGCGCCGACGTGGCGATCTTCGGCGAGAAGGACTATCAGCAGCTTCAGGTGATCCGCCGCATGGTCGCCGACCTCGACATCCCGGTGACCGTCCTCGGCGCGCCAACCTCGCGCCTGCAGGACGGGCTCGCCCGCTCCTCGCGCAACGCCTACCTCAGCGACGCCGAGCGCCAGGTGGCCGGCCAGCTCAACGCCGCGCTGGCCAAGGCTGTGAAGCGGTTGCAGGCGGGCGATCCGGTCGCCGAGGTCGAGGCGGCCGGCAAGGCTGCGCTCACCGCAGCCGGCTTCCAGCGGGTCGACTATTTCGAGGTGCGCGGCGCCGAGGATCTGTCGCGTCTGGGGCCCGGGCCAGTCAGCGGCCCCGGCCGGGTGCTCGCCGCCGCCCTGATCGGGCGCGCCCGCCTGATCGACAACATGGCGATCTAGCGACCCTTCACCACGCGCCGACTTCGCGCAGCTTGCGCGCAAGGTCCGGGGGGATCGCTTCGTCGCCAGCGGTCGGCAGGTCGGTCGGCGCATCGCTCAGCGGCAGATAGCGCCAGCCCTGGAACGCGCGCCTGGGCGTCGGCGCCACGCGGATCAGATCGTGGTCCAGCGTCACCTCGCAGCGCGCTGTCACGCCCTCGCCGACCGTGGTCACCGCCAGGATCGGCTGCCGGGCCAGGATCACGCCCTTGAACACCCAGTAGAGCGAGCCGCCGTCCACCAATTCGGCCGCGCGTTTCGGCGTCTGGCGCGTGCGCATCACCGAAGCCTCGCCGTCGGCCCGGTGCGCGCGCCGCCACGCGGCCAGCTCCTCGACCGTGTCGCATCCGACGCAGAGCTTGATCATGTGCAAAGCCATGGCCCCGAGCCTAAGCCCGAGCCGCGAGATTCGCCAGGACGGCGCCTTCTGTGACCTGGTCGCCGGCTTTCACCGAAATGGACTCCAGCACGGCGTCGAAGGGGGCGGTGAGCGCGTGCTCCATCTTCATCGCCTCCAGCACCAGCACCGTTTCGCCGCGCTTAAGGGACTGGCCGGGCGCTGCTGAGACAGCGACCACCTTGCCGGGCAGCGGCGCGGTCAGCCGGCCGTCGCCGCCGGCGACTTCGGCCACATCCCATGCGGGCGACGTCGCCGCGAACAGCAGGGCTTCGCCGCCTTCGAACACCACCACCGCGCTGTCGCCCGCCGCCAGCACGCTGCGCGGCGCTACGACTTGATTTAGCGGCGCGACCACCGCGGCGCCGGCGTGGAACAGCCGGATCTCGGCTTGCGGCTCGGCGTTGGTGCGAAAACCGCTGAGCGCGATCCAGGGCGAGGCGGGATCGGCGTTGCGCGCCTCCAGGCTCGCGGCTGCACTCCCGGCGGCGGCCAGCGCGGCGTCGGACGGCGGGGCCGGCGTGGTCAGCGCCTCCAGACGCGACTCGATGAACCCGGTGTCCACCTGGCCGGCGATGAAGTCGGGATGCTCGAGCAACCTGGTCAGGAAGCCCGCGTTGGTGCGCACCGGCCAGCACTCGACGCCCGCGCAGGCATCGGCCAGTTCCGCCAGCGCCGCCTCGCGGGTCGCGGCGTGGACGATCAACTTGGCGATCATCGGGTCGTAGAAGCTGGTGACCTCACCGCCCTTGCTGACGCCGGAATCTACCCGCACCGTGTCTGGCAGCATCAGGTGGTCAAGCCTGCCCACCGAGGGCAGGAACCCCGTCGTCGGGTTCTCCGCATAGAGCCTCGCCTCGACTGCGTGGCCACGCCGGGTGATCGCCTGCTGGGCCAGGGGCAGCGGCTCGCCGCTCGCCACCCGAAGTTGCCACTCGACAAGGTCGAGGCCGGTGATCGCCTCGGTGACAGGATGCTCCACCTGCAGGCGGGTGTTCATCTCCATGAAACAGATGCGGTCGACGCGCAGGCCTTCGCTGGCGTCGGCGATGAACTCCACCGTGCCCGCGCCGACATAGTCCACGGCGCGCGCCGCCCGCACCGCGGCCTCGCACACCGCCGTGCGGGTCGCCTCGTCGAGGCCAGGCGCCGGCGATTCCTCGATCACCTTCTGATGGCGGCGCTGCAGCGAGCAGTCGCGTTCGAACAGGTGCACGACGTCGCCGTGGGCG
>NZ_JAUXZW010000422.1 GCF_030693805.1 Phenylobacterium sp. | reverse complement strand
CACTCGCCAGGAATCATCAATGACCGTCGCCTCCAGCGTCATCGAAGCCATCGGGCGCACGCCGCTCATTGAATTGCACGGCGCCTCGAAGGCGACCGGCTGCCGCATTCTCGGCAAGGCCGAATTCATGAACCCGGGCGGTTCCGTGAAGGACCGCGCGGCGCTGTCCATCGTCGAAGACGCCCGCGCGAAAGGATTGTTGAAGCCGGGCGGGGTCATCGTCGAAGGCACCGCCGGCAACACCGGCATCGGGCTCGCGCTCGTCGCGAACGCCTTGGGCTTTCGCACGGTAATCGTGATTCCCGAGACTCAGAGTCAGGAAAAGAAGGACATGCTGCGCCTGCAGGGCGCGCAGCTCGTGGAAGTGCCGGCGGTTCCCTACGCCAATCCCAATAATTATGTGAAGCTTTCCGGCCGCCTCGCCGAGCGCCTCGCCAGGGAAGAGCCGAACGGCGCCGTCTGGGCCAATCAATTCGACAATGTCGCCAATCGCGTCGCGCATCTCACCACCACCGGGCCCGAGATTTACGAAGCGCTGGAGGGAGGGGTGGACGCCTTCATTTGCGCCTGCGGCACCGGCGGCACGCTGGCCGGCGTCGGCATGGCGCTCAAGGAGAGAAATCCGGACGTGAAGATCGGGCTGGCCGATCCATACGGGGCGGCGCTCTATTCCTATTACACGACCGGCGAGTTGAAGGGTGAAGGCTCATCCATCACCGAAGGAATCGGCCAGGGTCGGATCACCGCCAATCTCGAAGGCGCGCCGGTCGACGTCGCCTACCGCATCCCCGATGACGAGGCGCTGCGCATCGTCTTCGATCTCGCCGAGCAGGAGGGCCTGTTGCTGGGCGGCTCATCGGGAATCAACGTCGCCGGCGCGATCAGACTGGCGCGCGATATGGGTCCCGGCAATACGATCGTGACCGTGCTGTGCGACGGCGGCGCAAGATACGCTTCGAAGCTCTTCAACGCCGACTTCCTGCGCAGCCAAAACCTGCCGACGCCGCCCTGGCTCGAAGGCGCCGTCAAGATGGATCCTGGCTTCGTTTAGCCCTCGATCGGTTCCGCGGGCGCGGGCGACGCCACGGGCTCGGCTTCGCGCTGCGGAACGAAATTCTCGCGACGCACGAAGAGCACCTTTCGCAGCTCCG
>NZ_JAUXZW010000412.1 GCF_030693805.1 Phenylobacterium sp. | reverse complement strand
CCAGTCCTTCAGCCAGGCCGACAGTTCCACCACCCGAAAATACGGCGGCACCGGGCTGGGATTGGCCATCTCGAAAAACCTGGTGGAGCTGATGAACGGGCGCATTTGGGTTGAGAGCCAGCCCGGCGTGGGATCGAGTTTTCATTTTCACGTGGTGCTTGGCGTTCAGGCCGTGCCCACCCCTCGGCGCAGCTACGACGCCACCGCGTTCGAGCAGGTGCGCACGCTGGTGGTGGACGACAACGCGAGCGCCCGCGAGATCCTCACCCGCATGGTGCAGGGCTTTCAGATGCCCTGTGACACCGCTGCCAACGGGCAGGAGGCCCTTGCACAACTGCAGGCCGCACAGCGTGAGGGCCAGCCCTTCGAACTGGTGTTGCTGGACTGGAAGATGCCGGTGCTTGATGGCCTGGAGACGCTCGACCGCCTGCCCGCGGCGGGACTGTCGCCGATGCCGGCCGTGATCATGGTCACCTCGCATGCCCGCGAGGAAGCCATGCAGAACGCCGGGGCCAACGGGGTGCGGCCAAAAGCTATTTTGACCAAACCAGTCACCGCTTCGACGCTGCTGGAGGCCATGGGTGAAGCGCTGGGCAAAGGTGTGGTGCTGGAGTCCCGCAGCCACCAGAAGGCGGATGCACGCCGCGAACACATGGATGCCTTGCGCGGCAGCCGCGTGCTGCTGGTGGAAGACAACGACATGAACCAGGAACTGGCGATGGAGTTGTTGGGACAGGCAGGCATTGACGTGGTGCTGGCCAACAACGGGCAGGAAGCGCTGGATGTGCTGGCCCGAGACACCCGCTTTGACGGCATTTTGATGGACTGCCAGATGCCGGTGATGGACGGTTACACCGCGTCACGCCACATCCGCGCCGACGCAGCATTGGCCCACATTCCCATCGTCGCCATGACCGCCAATGCCATGGCCGGTGACCGCGAAAAGGTCATGGAGGCCGGCATGCTGGACCACATCGCCAAGCCGCTGAACGTGGAAAACATGTTTGCAACCATGGCGCGCTGGATGGTGTCGGTCAAGTCTGCCAAGGCCCCTGCCTCTGTGCCGTTGGCACCAAGCGTCACTGCCGTCACGGGGCTGTCGCCGATCACGGGCCTGGACACGCAACGCGGCCTGACCACCACCATGGACAACCCGGCGCTGTACCGCCGGCTGCTGCTGAAGTTTCGCGACGGGCAACGCGACTTTGGTGCGCTGTTTGCAGCGGCGCGCCGGGGCAGCGATGCCACAGCCCCAGCACGGGTGGCCCACACCCTCAAGGGCACGGCGGGCAACATCGGTGCGGTGGACGTCGAGGCGGCAGCGGGCCGGCTGGAGCGCCTGTGCCTGGACGGTGGCAGCGGGAGCGACATCGAGGTCGCATGCCAACACGTTCTGTCTGTGCTTGACCCCTTGATGACGGGGCTGGACGCGCTTGACAGCGCCGCGCCCGCAGCGACCACCCCATCAGCCACAGGTGGGCAGGTGACCGATTGGACGTCGCGATTGCGAAAATTGCGTCACCTGCTGGAGGCCTGCGACAGCGATGCCACCTTGTTGCTCGAAGAACTCGAA
>NZ_JAUXZW010000394.1 GCF_030693805.1 Phenylobacterium sp. | reverse complement strand
GTGCGCCTTCATCCCGACGCTGACCCTTGGTATCCCGGGCAGCGGCACGATGGCGCTGATGCTCGGCGCGCTGACCATCCAGGGCATCGCCCCGGGCCCGCAGGTGATGACCCAGCGTCCGGAACTGTTCTGGGGCCTGATCGCGAGCATGTGGATCGGCAATGCGATGCTGGTGATTCTGAACCTGCCGCTGATCGGTCTGTGGGTCAAACTGCTGACGGTGCCGTACCGCATCCTGTTCCCGTCGATCATGGTGTTCATGGCCATCGGTGTCTACAGCGTCAACAATCTCGACCTCGATATCTACATGACCGTGTTTTTCGGCGTGATGGGTTACATCTTCACCAAACTCAAATGTGAGCCTGCGCCGCTGATTCTCGCGTTTGTGCTCGGGCCGCTGATGGAGGAGAACCTGCGCCGGGCGCTGCTGATTTCACGGGGTGATCCGACCGTGTTCTTCACGCGGCCGATCAGCGCGGTGTTCCTCGGCCTGACCATCCTGCTGCTGGTGGTGATGATTCTGCCGAACATCCGCAAAAAACGCGAAACGGTGTATCAGGAACCGGACGCCGTTTAAGCACAACAAGCCAGTCCGGCAATGGAATTGAATTGACACGCGGCATCATGCCGCGTGTTTTTTTTGAGGGGAGATAACAATGAAGATGCAAAATAAAGTTGCAGTTGCAGTGATGGGGGCCTTGCTGCTTGCCGTCGGCCAGATGCCGGCATCCGCCGCTGCCCAGACCGCCGCTACCTATCCGACCAAGCCGATCCGGCTGATTGTGGCGTTCCCGCCGGGTGGTTCAACCGACATCATTGCCCGGCTGGTGGCGCAGAAACTGGGTGAAAAACTGGGGCAGCAGGTCATCGTCGACAACCGCGGTGGCGCCGGCGGCACGCTGGGCACCGAAATCGCGGCAAAGGCCGCGCCCGACGGCCATACGCTGACCATGGGTACGACCAGCACCCACGTGATCGCACCGGCCGCGTATGCGAAGGTGAATTACGATCCGGTCAAGGATTTCGAGCCCATTACGCTGGTGGCGTCCACGCCGTACCTGCTGGTGCTGCACCCCGGCGTCAAGGCGACCAACCTCAAGGAATTTGTCGCGCTGGCCAAGTCGCAACCGGGCAAGCTGAACTACGCGTCGGCCGGTACCG
>NZ_JAUXZW010000392.1 GCF_030693805.1 Phenylobacterium sp. | reverse complement strand
AACTCGTGATAAATGCTCTGGATGAACGACACAGCACGGCCGGCGCCGTCGATGGCGCCCATCCATACGGTATCACCAGCTTGCGTGCGTCCACCCCAGGGCGCTGCGCGACGACGGTCGATGCCTTGCGCCAGAGCCCGCACATGATCCGGCGCCAGCAGGTTTTGCGCCGGCGACTTCATGTACCGCGGGTCGGTCACCTGCGCATCGCGCACGAGGAAGGCCTGCTTGGTTGCCTCCACACAGAGATGCACATAATCCGCACTGCCCTGCGGCACATCACGGATGTTAAGGGCATCGAGAATGCCGAGGATCAGCAGCGACACCACACCCTGCGTCGGCGGGGTCATGTTGTGCAGCGTGCCGGCGCTGTGCATCAACTGCAGCGGATCGACCAGTTGCGCCCGGTGTGCCGCAAGATCGCGCGCCACCAGCGGACTGCCGACACGCGCCAGGTCTGATGCCAGCGACTGCGCCAGTTCACCGCGATAAAAGTCGCTGGTGCCTGCCATGGCTATACGCTCCAGCGTGTCGGCCAGCCGGGTCTGGAAAAACCGGCTGCCGGCGGGCGGAACACCACCGGCGTCGAGAAAGGTTTCGGCAAACCCCGGCTGTGCATGCAGTTCACCCAGCTTCGCCGCGGTCAGCACGGACTGGCTGGTGGTCACCGGCGTACCTTCGCGGGCATAGGTGATGGCGTCCGCGAGCAACCGTGTCAGCGGCATACGCCCGCCCAGCGCCTTGCGCGACAGCTCGTAAGCAGCACCCCAGCCGGAGATCGTGCCGGCGACGGTATTGGCGGCGATGCCGCCGCGCGGCGGTATGGCCTGCGTCAGACCGCGATCGGCATACCAGTTGCGTGTGGCGCTCTGCGCTGCGGCACCGCAGGCATCAATCGCGCCCGGCGCCTCGCCCGGCACATGCAGCAGCCAGAAACTGTCGCCGCCAATGGAATTCATGTGCGGATACACCACGGCGATCGTCGCCGCGGCGGCGATCATCGCCTCGATCGCATTGCCACCCTCGCGCAACACGGCGAGCGCGGACTGTGAGGCCGCTGCGTGGGGTGCTACCGCCATGCCGCGTGTGCCACGTATCGAGTTGATCATGCCCGGATTCTACCGTCGCGCCGCTTTACGCACTGCCTTAGGGCTACCAACCGATGGCCTTGGGCAGCCACAAGGCGAGTTGCGGAAACAGGAACACCAGCAGCACTGCCAGCATCTGCATGGCCACGAACGGAATGACGCCCAAGTACATGTGGCGGGTGGTGACCTCCGGCGGCGCCACACCGCGCAGGAAAAACAGCGCCCAGCCGAAAGGCGGCGTCAGGAACGAGGTTTGCATGGTTACGCAAATCAGCATGCCCAGCCACACCAGGTCCACGCCCTGCTGCGCGAATATCGGCAGGAACAGCGGGACGGCGATGTAACTGATCTCGATCCACTCGATGAAAAATCCAAGGAAAAAAATCAGCAGGATCAGGAACCAGATGTCGGCATTGACCCCGCCCGGCAGGAATTCGAACAGGTCGTTGATCAGGTCTTCGCCATGCAAGCCGCGGAAGGCCAGCGCAAACACCTGGGCGCAGATCAGGATGAACATCATCATCGCCGTAATCTTGGTCGTCGTCTGGCAGGTTTCACGCAGCACCTGGAACGAAAACCGTCCTGCGAACGCGGTGACCAGAATCGCCCCCAGCGCGCCCATCGATGCCGCCTCGGTGGGTGCAGCGACACCGCCGATGATCGAGCCCAGCACGGCCATCACCAGCAGCACCGGCGGCACCACGACCTTGAAAAAACGCACCCACAACTGCCGCCGCGACACGGCATCACGCTCCGCCACCGGGATCGGCGGCACCCATTCCGGCTTCACCATGCCGATGATGACGATGTAGACGCAGTAAATCGCCGCCAGCAACATGCCCGGGATGACGGCCGCAGCAAACATGGTTCCCACCGACAGTTGCAGGATGTCCGACAGCAGGATCA
>NZ_JAUXZW010000376.1 GCF_030693805.1 Phenylobacterium sp. | reverse complement strand
CGGGCGCGATGGAGGCTTCCGCCAGCGGCACCAGGCTCGCCCAGACGCCGAGGCCCACCACGAAGACGCCAACGATCACATAGCCGAGCCACATCGCCGTGCCGGTGCGCGGCTTCGGCGCATCGAGGATGAGGTCCTCCTCCTCCGGCTGCCACAGCGCCGGGGGCGCGGCGGCGGGGCGCGGGCGGGGCTTCCACCTGCATTTCGACGCCGCGGAGATCGCCGACCGGGCCGACGGTGAACCGCTGGGCTACATGCTGGAGAACCGGCTGATCCGCGCCGGCCTCGCCGCCGCGGTGCGCGACGCCGGGATCCAGGTGCTGGCGCCGGCCAGGGTCGTGGCGCTCGAGGTCGACGCCCGGGCCGCGACGGTGCGGCTGGAGGACGGTCGTGCGCTCAGCGCCGCGCTGGTGGTCGGGGCCGAGGGGCGCGGCTCGGTGATCCGTCGTGCGGCGGGCATCGGCGCGGTGGGTTGGGACTATCCGCAGACCGCTGTGGTGGCGACCGTCGGGCTGGAGCGCGACCATGCCGGCGTCGCCCACGAGTACTTCCTGCCGGGCGGTCCGTTCGCCATCCTGCCGTTGACGGGGCGCCGCGCGAGCCTGGTGTGGACCGAGCCCACGGCGCGCGCCGAAGCGCTGAAAGCCGCCTCGCCGGACGCCTTCCACGCCCATCTGGCGCGGCGTTTCGGCGACTTCCTGGGCGCGGCTCACGCCCAGGGCGCGGTGTTCACCTATCCGCTGAGCATGCAGCTGGCGGAACGGCTCGCCGCGCCGCGGGCAGCCTTGCTGGGCGATGCGGCCCATGGGGTGCACCCGATCGCGGGACAAGGCCTGAACCTGGGCCTGAAGGGCGCGGCGGCGCTGGCTGAGACCCTGGTCGACGCGGCGCGGCTGGGTGAGGACATCGGTTCGCTGGCGGTGTTGGAGCGTTACGCCCGCTGGCGACGGTTCGACACCGCGATGCTGGCGGCAGGCATGGACGCCTTCGTGCACCTGTTCTCCAACGCCAATCCGGTGCTGCGTCTGGCGCGCGGGCTGGGCATGGCGGCGGTGAACCGCATCGGGCCGGCGCGGCGGATGTTCATGCAGGAAGCCGGCGGCGGGCTGGGCGACCTGCCGCGGCTGCTGCGGGGCGAGGCGCTGTGAGGGGGTAAGCATCCTTGGCTTGTCCCAAGGATCCATGACCTCCGCTCACGGCAAACCTCCGCCGCAGCTTCGCCCCCTCCGTCTTTCGCCTGCGGCGAAAGGTACCTCCCCCGCTTCGCAGGGGAGGAGCAGGGAGCATCGCTCCTTCCCTGCGAAGCGGGGGAGGTGGCGCGCCCGAAGGGCGTGACGGAGGGGGCAGTTGTCCGAAAGCACAGCGAAGCGGCGGGGCTCGCGCTGAACCTACTCGCCCTCGGCCAGGGAGCGGGCTTCTTCCGGCAACATGATCGGGACGCCGTCGCGGATGGGGTAGGCGAGCTTGGCGTTGCGGCTGATCAGCTCGCCCTTGGCGCGGTCGTACTCCAGCGGTCCATGGGTGACCGGGCAGACCAGGATCTCCAGCAGGCGCGGGTCGACGTCGCCGCCCAGATCGGCGTGATGGGGTTCGCTCATGACCAAGCCTTACTGGAGCGGATGCGGTTCGTCATCGTCGTCGTCGAGGGCGTCGATCTCCAACAGCGCGGTCAGCACCTGGAAGCGGGCGGCGAAATCCTCGGCCTCGAGGATGGCTTGCTTCTCACTGGCGTTAAACGGCAGGCCCATAGCCAGGCTGTTGGCCAGCGCCTCCAACGGGGCGGTGGAGGCGGTGTCCCAGTCGATGTCCAGCTCACGGTGGTTCAGATAGCGCTTCAGCGCCTTGGCGAACCTGGGCCGGTCGACGCCGGCGAGCGGGGCCTCCTCCAGCAGGTCTGTCGCGAACGGCTCGAAGCGCGAGCGCACCTGTCGGTAGGGCGTGCGCACGGCGAGCTCCTCGCCGGCGCTGAAACGGCAGATGCCGGTGAGCGTGATCAGGTAGCGCCCGTCCGAGGTCTCGGCATAGCTGGTGATGCGGCCGGCGCAGCCGACGGCGGCCAGCGCCGGGTTGGCCCGATCGCCGCCCGCGCGCTTCTGGATCATGCCGATCATGCGGTCGCCGGCCATGGCGTCATCGACCATGTTCAGGTAGCGCGGTTCGAAGATCTGCAGCGGCAGGTCGCCTCGCGGCAGCAGCAGCACCCCGTCCAGCGGGAACACCGGGATCACCTGGGGCAGGTCCGCCGCGGTCCTGTAGCCGGTGGTCATGGCGCGCCCTCCTTAGGAGAACAGGATCGCCGACAGCCGCCGGCGTCCCTGGCGCGCCACGTCGGACGCGCCGCCAGCCGCCTCGAACACCGTCAGCAGCTGCTTGCGCGCCGCCTCCTCGTTCCAGTCGCGGTCCTTGTCGATGATGGTCAGCAGGTGGTCGGCGGCCTCGGCGAGCTGTCCCTGGGCGGCCAGCGCCTTGGCGAGTTCGAAGCGCGCCTCGTGATCGCCGGCGTCGGCGGCCAGCCGCTGCTCGTACGGGGCGGTGTCGGAGGCGGGCTGGGCGGCCAGGGCGAGCGCTGCGCGGACGCTGTCGAGCTCCGGATCCTTGGAGCCGGGCGGGGCCATCTCCAGCACCTCCAGCGCGCGCTCGGCGTCGCCCTGAGACTGGTAGACCCGCGCCATGCCGGCGATCGCCTTGAGGTTGGCTGGATCGGCCTGCAGCAACTGGGCGTAGGCCTGAGCCGCGCCGCCGACGTCGCCGAGGCTCAGGGACTCGGCGGCCATGGCCAGCAGCTCCTCAGCCGCGCTCGCGTCGGCCGCGCCGGGATCGCCGATGCGCTTGACGAAGGCCTGCACCTCGCTTTCGGGCAGCGCGCCCATGAACCCGTCCACAGGCCGGCCATCGACGAAGGCGAACACCGCGGGGATCGACTGCACCCGAAGCTGGCCGGCGTAGGCGGGGTTCTTGTCGACGTCGATCTTGACCAGCTTGACCGCGCCCTTGGCGGCCAGCACCGCGCGTTCCAGCGCCGGGCCCAGTTGCTTGCACGGGCCGCACCAGGTCGCCCAGAAGTCGACGATCACCGGCTGGATGCGCGAGGCCTCCATCACGTCGGCCGCGAAACTGGCGTCGGTCCCGTCCTTGATCAGGTCGGCGGCGGGCGGTGCGGCGGCGGTTTCCCCGATCAAGGTCATGCGGGCGGCTCCTTTATTGGGTCTCGGCTTGGGTCTCGGGTCGTCGTTGAACGTTCGCGCACCCTAGATGGTCGCAAGGCGCGTGCGCTTCAACGCCTGCAGCGTCAGGCCAGGGTCAGGCTTTCGAAGTCGACGATCAACGGTGAAATCCCGACGGCGGCCAGGAATGTGCGAAAGCCCGCCTGGCTGAGCGCGGTGGTCGCGGTGTTGACCAGCGGATGGAAGTTCACCGTGGCGGCGTCGGCCAGCGCCTTGTCCAGCACGAATCGCACGCGGCGCTCGGCGTCGTTGACCAGGGCGAAGGCGGTGACCGAACCCGGCGTCACGCCCAGCGTGCTCTCCATCAGCTCGGCGGAGCCGAACGACAGCCGGGCCGCGCCGATCACCGCGGGCAGGCGCTTCAAGTCCACCTCAGTCGTGTCCTTGGCCGAGATCAACCAGAGCTGGCCCTTGGCGTCCTTGAGGAACAGGTTCTTGGTGTGGGCGCCCGGAAGCTGCGCCTTGACGTCCTCGCCTTCGCCGACGCGGAACACCGCGCGGTGTTCGAGCGTCGCGGGCGCCGCCCCGATCTGCTCGAGGAAGCCCAGCAGTTGCGCCTGGGTTTGCATCGCCGCTCCAATAGCGCAACTGGACGCCGATGCGAGCGCCTGGGTACAGGTGAGGGTCGAAGTTTTCCGCTCTAACGTCGCGAGCCCGCCATGGAACTCGAGTGCTACCCCGTCGCCGAACGCCCGCCGGAGATCGTCGCGGGCCGCCCGCAGCGCGGCTGGATGGAGCGGTTCTCCGAACGCCATCCCTACCGCTGCCTGCCGCTGACCATGGCCAACACCACGGGGTGGGAGATCCTCTGCCCCATGGCCGTGACCATGGAATGGAATGGCGGGGTGCTGCAGAGCGACATCACCCTGAAGCCCGACAACCCGAACCCGGATTTTCACCACCTGGTGAAGTCGCACTTCAGCCATGGGGTGGTGACCTTCCACCCGGGCTATCTGTTCCGCACGCCGCCCGGCTGGTCGATGTGGGTGATGGGGCCGCCCAACCATGTGAAGGACGGGATCCAGCCGCTCGCAGGCCTGGTGGAGACCGACTGGCTGCCGTTCCCCTTCACCATGAACTGGCACTTCACCCGGCCCGGCCGCGTGCGCTTCGAGAAGGGCGAGCCGTTCTGCTTCATCACCCTGGTGCAAGACAAGCCGCTGGCGCAGATGCAGCCGGTGATCCGCCGCATGGACGCCAACCCCGAGCTGCGCGGCCAGTACGACATGTGGGAGAAGCACCGCGCCGACTTCAACGCCAAGATCTTCCGCCTCGACCCGGAGGCCACCAAAGAAGCCTGGCAGCGGTACTATTTCCGCGGCGAGTTCCCCGAGGACATCGCCCCTGCGCCCGAGGGTCACGTCAACAAGCGCCGGCTGAAGACGCCGCGGTTCGGCGGCTGAGGCGGATGGCGCAGACGTGGGTGGCGCAGACTTGGGTGGCGCAGAGGCGGGCGGCGGCGGATCGCATGCGCGCCCGCTTGCCAACCGCCGGGGCGTCTGCCATAAGCCGCCTCTCGAAATTTCGGGGGCGGGACTTGTATCCGACCTCGAGGAGCGCGGGCGTAGCTCAGGGGTAGAGCACAACCTTGCCAAGGTTGGGGTCGAGAGTTCGAATCTCTTCGCCCGCTCCAAAAACCACCGCACAATCGCAGACTGAACTCACCCCCTGCGGGGCATGCCCTTGCGGCAGGTTCTTGTGCTAAGGCCCGGATGAGAACCGCGGGCGCCGGCGTTCGGCGCACCGCGGCGCGAGGGTGAGCACAGCATGAGCCAGGCGAACACGACGACCAACCCGCGGACCGGCCCCACCTGGGGCGTGTCCAGCGTGCTTTACGCAGCGATGATCACCACCTATTCGGGATTGGGCGCGCTGTACGCCTTCATGCCGGCGGTGGGGCGCGAGCTGCACATCCCCGACGCCCTGGTCGCCTCGACGGCTTCGGCGTCGTCGCTGATCTGGTTCCTGGTGGCGCCCCTGTGGTCGACGGCCTCCGACCGGGTGGGGCGCAAGGCGATCATCCTGGTCGGGTGCGCGGGCTTCGCGGGCTCCAGCGCGTTGACCGCGCTCGCCATCCACATCGGCATGGTCGGCTGGGTCGCGCCGATGACCGCCTTCGTCGCCATCGTCGGCTCACGCTGTTTCATGGGCCTGTTCGGGTTTTCCGCGGGGCCGGCGTCGCAGGCCTATGTGGCCGACCACACGAGTCCCGAGAACCGCACGCAGGCGCTCAGCATGCTGGCCTCGGCGCAAGGGCTGGGCAGCATCCTCGGCCCCGCCGCCGCGCCGTTCATGATCCTGCCGATCCTGGGGCTCGCCGGGCCGATGTTCTTCTTCTTCGTGATCGGCACGGCGGTGTTGGTGGCGGCCTGGGCGCTGATCCCGGCCGACCGGCGCGAGAACGTCCCGGCGCGCGCAAGCCAGCCGCTGCTGCAGCGCCTGGGCCTGCGCGGCGGCTTCTGGGGCGACCCGGTGGTGGGCCCGTTCGTCTGGTGCTCGCTGTGGCTGGGCGCGGTGACCATCGTCAACGCCCAGGTGATCGGCTTCATGATCATCGACCTCACCGGCCTGCCGCCGATGAAGGCGCAGGTCTACACCGCCTATGTGCTGATGGGCGGCGCGCTGGTCTCGGTGCTGGCGCAGTCGGC
>NZ_JAUXZW010000370.1 GCF_030693805.1 Phenylobacterium sp. | reverse complement strand
TGGTAGCCGATGGTGGCCGACACCGAGCCCTGTTGTTTCATGACTTCGGCCGCGATGCGGTCGATTTCCTTGGTCGTGATGCCGGGCACGATGAGCGGGGTCAGGTGGTCCAGCACCTCGGCGGCCAGTCGTCCCGCCAAGCGCATGCCGGCCGCACCGGCCGCGTCCTTGTAGGTGATGTTCATGGGTCGCGATTATCGCAGTTGACATTGCCGCGCGCTGTGTATAGGGCCTGTGCCCCTGGGCGGCCCACTTTGCCGTGTGGTTTGCCCTCGCAAAAAGTCTCGTTTGACAAAATGTTGACTTCTAAATTTAACTTTTAAAGGGCTTCGGTGATGTAATTCAGTCCCATGAGGTGCAGGGTTCTGACCAGACGGCAGACACCCAAACAAGCGCCCACCCAGGGAGAGGACCATGATCACATTTCGCTCATTCGCCGTTTTGGCCGTCACGGCCGTGCTGGGGCAGCAGCTGGTGGCTTGCAGTTCGCAGGTGTCAGCCTCTGAATCCGAGCGACTCGCGGCCTTGTGGAACGGTTTTCATGCCGATGTGCGGCTCGTGGTGTACGACGACCTGAACGCCAACCTCAACCGGCGCAAGGTGGCTTACAACACCGACCTGTCGGTGGCCAGCGAAGACGTCAAAGCCATGATCCAGGGCCTGGCACCCACCCGCGCCAACCTGCATTGCAACGAAAACAGCACGATTTACGTGCTGGAGATCACCGAGGCGGGCAACAAGCGCAAGTACAGCAGCGACAACAACCACTGCCAACACGGCGCCAGCTATGCCGGCTACGTGTCCACCCAGGCCATGGCCCAGCTGGCGCATGCGCTGAGCGCGACCCAGGCGTATTGATTCGGCACGTCGCCTGAACAACACCGGCCCGGGCTCCCCGGGCTCAAGGCTCAGAGGCAGGTGGCCCCGGGTAAAATTCCGGGTTTCCACCCATCCCCGGGTGCACCCTGCGCCCCTCAGCCCCAAGGCCACCCACTGTGACCCTGCATCTGCGCTTTTTTGACGGCGGCAATGCCGTCAGCGACTTCAAAGTCCAGCAACTCCTGCCCCGC
>NZ_JAUXZW010000361.1 GCF_030693805.1 Phenylobacterium sp. | reverse complement strand
GCGGACGCCGCTGCTCCGGCCGCTGACGCCGCCGCCCCCGCCGCTGAGGCGGCGCCCGAGACCATCAAGCATGCCGGCAAGCTGACCGTCATGACGATGTTCATGGACGCCCAGCCGGTGGTTAAGGTGGTCATGATCGGCCTGGTTCTGGCCTCGATCTTCTCATGGACCCTGTTGGTCACAAAGATGCTCGAGTTCGGCGCGCTGAACAAAGCCTCCGACCGCTTCGTCGAAGCCTTCCGCGGCGCCCGCTCGATCAGCGACATGGGCAAGATCGCCACCGCTGAAGAATTCGAGGGCAACCCGATGGCCGATATGGCCGCCGCAGCGGCCCAGGAAGTTGAGCTATCGCGTCAGGCTGGCCTGTCGGTCAGCGGCGAGCACCGCGACTCCACCATCCAGCGCGCCATGTCGGCGGTTGGCGCAGTGCAATCCTCCCTCGCCAAACGCCTGTCCAGCGGCATGCAGTTCCTGGCCTCGGTTGGTTCTTCGGGTCCGTTCATCGGCCTGTTCGGCACCGTCTACGGGATCATGAACTCGTTCATCGGCATCGCGAACACCAACACGACCAACCTGGCCGTCGTCGCCCCCGGCATCGCCGAGGCGCTGCTGGCCACCGGCATCGGCCTCTTCGCCGCCATCCCGGCGGTTATCTTCTACAACTACTTCCAGACCCGTATCTCCGCCTACGGCGCGCGTACGGATGGGTTCGTGGCTGAATTGATGAACGCCATCTCCCGGCAGCTCGACAAAGGGGCCTAAGTCACATGGCCGCTAAACTCTCAGGATCTGGGGGCGGCAAAGGTGGCGTTGATGCGATGAGCGAGATCAACGTCACGCCCTTCGTGGACGTGATGCTGGTTCTTCTGATCATCTTCATGGTGGCCGCACCTCTGGCCAGCGTGACGGTCCAGGTCGTTCTGCCTCCCGCCGTCTCCAAACCGGGCACCAACCCGCCCAAGCCGGTCTATATCTCGATCCAGAATTCGGGTCGGCTTTACATCGGGGACTTCGCGACCGACCTGTCTACGCTGGGCGACGATCTCCGTAAGTCGATCGGGACCAAGCGTAACCCGGGCAAGGAGCGGATCTTCATCCGGGCCGACAAGGACGTCATGTACGGCGACTTCATGGGCGTCATGAACATGCTCCAGGACAACGGCTTCTACAGCGTCGCGCTGGTCGGCGAAGACAAGCAGAGTTGATCGGGGCAGCGCATGACAGACATCAGTCACCACAACCCGTTCGATGAGCCGGTAAGGAAGAAGGCCAACAAAGGCATCGTGGTCGCCATCATCGGCTCGGTGCTGGTTCACGTCGGCCTCGGCGTCTACCTCTGGAAGACGAAGTTCGAGCCGACCTACAAGGAATATCAGGACGACATTACCGACGTCGCACTGATCAAGCCTGCGCCGCCTCCGCCTCCGCCTCCGCCGCCTCCGCCGCCGAACACGCCGCCGCCGCCGCCGCCGAAAATCCAGCCGAGGCCTCCGGTCTCTGCACCGGATCTTCCGTCGACGATCCCGCCGCTGCCGCTTCCTCCCGTTGAAAAGCGGGTCGAGCAGCCCGCGCCGCCGGCTCCGGCCCCGGCCGAGCCTGTGCGTCCGACGGTGATCCAGAACCCGGATTGGCAACGCAAACCGAGCGGCGAAGATATCGCCCGCTACTATCCGGAACGCGCGCAGCGGATGAACGTGGAAGGGCGTGCGACGCTCAATTGCACGGTCAACGCAAAGGGTGGCCTGGACGCCTGTTCGATTGTCTCGGAAGAGCCGAGCAATCAGGAC
The DNA here is from genome assembly GCF_030693805.1 of Phenylobacterium sp. GTDB lineage: Bacteria > Pseudomonadota > Alphaproteobacteria > Caulobacterales > Caulobacteraceae > Phenylobacterium. The sequence goes on along the minus strand of NZ_JAUXZW010000361.1, from coordinate 4,484 downwards.
TTCGGCTCGGCCGCCATGCGGATGTCCCGGCTGTTCAAGATGCGGCCCATGACTCGCGACGGCACTCCGGTGTCGGGCGGTTCGGTCCGGATCCCGATCGTGTTCAAATTGCCGCAAGGCTAGTTCGGATCACGACCGGCCACGGCCTTTACAATCGACCCCGGAGGCCTCCGCTTCCGGGGTCTTTTTGTTGCGTATCGCGGCGGGGCAAGCACTGCTTGATCGCCGTCGCCCTCGCGACTAGAACCTGTCCCTCGCGTCGGGCCGCCTTAGCTCAGTTGGTTAGAGCGCTAGATTGTGGATCTAGAGGTCCCCCGTTCAAACCGGGGAGGCGGTACCACGCGAAAGCCGTCGAAGCGGCGAGGGTTTAGCGGCGCAGCGCCACGACGGTGTGAGAGCCGTAAGACGCTTCTAGACACGCGTTAGACAGATCGCGTTCGAGCGGCGTTCCGCGACACGTTCCCGGAGCGCTGCGATCAGCGCCGCGCCATCATCGGACATCTGAAGGCGGCTCGCCTGGCGGCGATAGATCGCGAACGAATTCGGGCTCCCGTGACCCATCAGAGCACCGCCCTGGGCGTCTCTGCAGCCCGCCAGGGCGGCTCAACGCCGAACGTGTGGTGAAGGCCATGCAGATCGTACGCGGCCTTAGCGAGCTTGACGGTGCGAGGGGCGGGCGGCCGAAAGTCAATTTGGCGACGCAGCTCGCTTCACTCCCTGATGCTGGCGTGGGTGGCGCCGCACCGGCCGGCGAACGCGGCCTGCCGGGGCGAGGTGAGGCCATAGAGCAGCGTCGACCCGACAACCCGGCGTGCGGCCTCGTTCGTCGCCTTCATCCATTGAACGGAAGCGGCGTCGCTAAGCCCCTGCGGGCATTGCGCCGAAAACGCCTGCACGCCCGACCGTTCGACGGTCCGGGACCCCATTTTGGGCCCACACGCCATATCCGGGCTTCCTCGCGGCGCCCTAGCAATGCGGCGGTCGCGAGGTGCTTATGTCTGTCGTTTCAGTGTTGGTCGTGGACGACGATATCGAGGCCTTGGCGTCTGCGAGGGATCTGTTGAGCGCTGCAGGCTACGCCGTCACGGAGGCGTTGAACGGGGGGCGGGCGTTGCAGAAGATCAAGGCGAACCCACCGCATGTTCTGATCACGGATATCCTCATGCCCGATGGCGACGGCATCGAACTTATCGCTGCGGTGAGGCGCGCATACCCAGCCATTGGCATAATCGCAGTTACCGAACATCGTCTTCTGGGAGCGCTTGATTTACTCGACTTGGCGAGCAGGCTCGGCGCGGCCGCGACGCTGGAGAAGCCGCTCGCGGCCGACAGGCTTCTGGCTCACGTCGCGGGCCTGACGGGTTCGCAAGCCCAGCGCGCGCGACCTAATGATTAGGCGATTCCGCAAAGTGCTTGCGGGCCAAGGCCGCTACGACCTCGAAGTTGCTGACGGCGAGATCCTCGATCGCAACGCGAACGCCCGCCAGTTCCTGATAAGCCTGCACCGTAAACCGCAGATCATTCCCCTGCCGGGATATCCAGCCCGCCTCGATCAATTCGCCGACCTTGCGGCGAACGGTCTCCCTGGGCGTCCCGGTAGACTCGGCGACCGATCGCACGTTGGCGCCCAGCGTCGGAAACACCGGGACCTCGCCGCTGAGCAGCTGCGCCTGGCTGTACTGCGCGAATGCCTCGTGCTCGGTCGTGCGCATCGCGATCACGAGCATGATCAGGAACTTGTCGACATCTCCGTCGCAGGCCGAACGTGAGATGTTGAGGAGGTGCAACAACGGGCGAAGCAAACTGCGGGCGATCGCCGGGTAGTTGTCGGCGACGAGGTGACGAAGCACCTCTCGCCCGACGTTGAGGTTGCCCGTTCGAACCGGCACCTTTTGCTCCAATCGTGTCGGCCCACAATCGCACAAATGAAGGCGCAACGCAGCCTCCACGCGTCCGAGCGAGCGGTTCCTTGAGCGCGCCGAGGCGGCGACCTGGGTGGCGAGGAAGCGCGTCCCGGAAGGGCCGTCTTCCGGCCATACCTAATGTCCACACATGGCGCTAGCTGACCGGCGCCGGCGATTGAAGCCCGACGGCCACTCGGCTAAGTAGTCTGTGTCGGGAAAGGCAGACTTGGCATGGCCAGACCAACTGAGCCGCGGCTTCGGCAGACTAGCGCCGAGGATGGCTTCACCCGCCTCCGCTTAGGAATCGGATCACTCGGTTCCGATACGCGAATTGGACCTTCAGTCAGCTGAATACCTTTCGAACTCGAAAGTAGAGTATCGGGAACACCTGCGTACTACGCTGCTCAAAGTTCTCGATTTGACCGCTCGCGCGTGAGTTAAAATAGAGAATACGTAAGTTGTCGGCAGCCAGAGTGTTTGTCTCTATACGCAGTGATAGTTTTAACGCCTTGGATGCTTGGTACTCGATCTGCGCGCCCACTGACGGTCGCGCTTGATAGTCTCGAACTTCGCGCAGGCGAAAGCTTCGGCTGTTGGAGCTCGCCTGTACGTCGATGCTCCAGTTGATGCGGCGTGAGGGTATGTCTTGGCGAAAAGCAAGGGAGCCGCTGGCTCCAACTTCACCTGAGAGCTCCCGGCGTTCGCCGGTGACTGGGTCCGTCACCCGCGAACGCCTCAGATTTAGCGTGCCAGAAATCGTTGACGACGGAACGCCGAGGCGGTCCAGCGGTATGGTCATCGAGGCTGTAGCGTAGGTCCGTGACGCGCCGCCAAGCGCGCCGGGCGCATCACGCCCATTGAGTGGAACGAAGTCTCGGGGATTGTCGATCCACTCGTAGCCGAGGTTGAGGTTGAGCGCCCCGTCGCGCCAGAACACGCGATTGTAACCCAGGTCGAGGGTCCACCGCCGTTCCGGCTCCAGCGAAGGGTTGCCCACCTCGATCAGTTGGCTGCGCAGCGATACCGAGGTGACGAAGTCGGAGAAGTCGAGCTGACCAACCCTGCGCGCGCCGGACAGGCTGAGCTGGCTATGCTCGTTGATGACGTAGGTGACCGCGAGGTCGGGCTTGAGACTCTGCAGGGTCTTGGCGAATCGAACGTCGCTGCGCTGGCGCAATGTCGCGGTCTCCAGCGCCAGACCGGCGTCATATCGCCAACGTAACCCGCCTCGGCCCTTGGCGCGCACGAAGAGTTCGCTGCGCCATTCGCTCACGCTCACGTCCTGCGCGGGCAGATCGATGGATGCGAGGCCGTCGATATAGCTGGAACGGCCGTCGAGGCGTGCGAACCCGCCCTCGGCGCCGGCCTGCAACGTCAAGCCGTCCGAGACGCGCTGGGACACAGTCGCTTTCGCCGTCGTTTCCGTCACGCGGTCGTCATAGTCGGTGGAATAACTGTCGGCTCCCAGGCGATAGGCGTCGTCGTAGCCAGTGTCCGAGAGCGACTGAAGGATTTCGAGTTCGAAGGCGCGGGCTTCGGAGACGCGGTTGACGAAGGCGGCCGTCACCTCGACGCCCTGCGTGTCGTAGCGGGATGCATAGCGTTCGCGGTCCGTCGCCGCCCCGTCGAGTCGCACCGCCGAGGCGGAGCGACCGCGATCGGCCGTCGCGTTGACGCCCAGCGTCAGGCTCCGGCCATCAGGATCCGACCACAGCAGATCGGCATCGAGCTTCTGACCTTGACCGTCCATCGTCTCGATCAGGCGCCCTTCGATCGGCGTCGCGAAAGGCTCGATCCGTAAGAACAGCCCCGAGACTGCGCGCGAGCGCTCGGTATAGATGCGCGCCGAAGCTGTATGGGTGAAGTCGCCGTCCCTGCGCGAGCCCTCGATACCGAAATGCGCGCCGCCGCCGCCTTCGCGCACGTCGCCGTCGAATGTCGCTGCGAACGATCGCGAGGGCGCGTGATCTAGCCTGACATCTGCGATGAGCGTCTGGGTCGCCAAGTCGAGCTCCGACGCCCCCGCGTAGAAGACTTCGATGCGCTTCACATCGCCGGCGACGATGCGCGAAAGCCTTGCTTTCAATGTGTCCGACTTGGAGGTCGGCGCTCGGCCGTCGATCAGCACATTGGCGCGAGCGCCGGACAGACCTCGCCGGTCATCGGGCTCCACGAGTTGGAAGCCAGGCACGCGCTGGACCATATCCCAGGCCGTAGCGGGACGACTGTCGGCGAAGAAAGCGGGTTCGTAGGTACGTCGGGCGGACATCGACAGCTCGGTGTCGTCGAAGGACTGAGCGATCGCGTCGTGAGACTGGAGGAAAAGACCTGCCGCCAGCGCCACCAACGCCACCGAAGGACGCGCCGCGGAGCCGCCGCTTGGCCGATCAGCGCTCATGGGTTGGGATGAGCACTTCGGCTTCTGCATAGTCGTCTACGGCGGTGCGCCAGGCGCGCGCCGCGGTCGCGCAACTGGCGTAGACGACGAAGCAGAGCGCGCCGCTCGCGAGCGCCAGTACGCCGGCGGCGATCCATGCCTGCGCCCCGGCCGCGCCGGTCGCGAGCGCGGCGAGCGCGGCG
>NZ_JAUXZW010000359.1 GCF_030693805.1 Phenylobacterium sp. | reverse complement strand
ATTGCGTCTTCGCCCACCGCTCCGCCGAGCGTGGCCACGCAGTGATGCTTCGAGGGCTGGAGGCCGAACCTCTTCTCGACCTGGCGATGCGTCTGGGGGAGGGCGCCGGCGCCTTGCTGGCGGCGCCGCTTGTGCGCGCTGCGGCGGGATTGCTCGGCGAGGTGGCGAGCCTGGAGGACGTGTTGGCGGGTCGGATCTGATGGCGCGCGAGCGCGACCTGCTGATCTGCGCCGTGCAGTTCCTCACGCGCCTGCCGACCCCCCGGCTTGCGGGGTTCCAGCCTGACTGGGTGTCGCGCAGCGCCCGTTACTTCCCGCTCGTCGGCCAATTGGTCGGCCTGATCTGCGCGGTGGTATTCTGGGCGGCGTCGCAGGTCTGGCAGGGCGTTCTCCCGGCGCTGCTGGCGATCGCCGCGGGCGTCCTGGTCACCGGAGCCTTCCACGAGGACGGGCTGGCGGACGCCGCGGACGGGCTCGGAGGCGGCGGCGATCCGACCCGCCGTCTGGAGATCATGAAGGACAGCCGGATCGGCGTGTACGGCGCACTGGCGCTGGGCCTCGCCCTGTCGCTCAAGGTCGCCGCGCTGGCGGTCGTGCCGCCGGCGAGCGGGGCTCTGGCGCTGATCGTCTACCACGGCTGCGCGCGCGGGGCGGCCGTCCTCGCGATGACCTCCCTTCCGTATGTGGGCGACCGTGACGCCGCCAAGCGGAAGCCGGCCCCGATCGGCGTCACGCGCGGCGAGGCGGCGCTCGCCTTGGCCCTGGCGGCGTGGCCGCTGCTGATCGCGCCTCCGGCCTTCGTCCTCGGCGTGCTTGGAGGGGCGGCTCTGGCGTTGACGCTGGCCTGGATGGTGCGGCGACTGATCGGCGGCTGCACAGGCGACGTGCTGGGCGCCATTGAGCAGGTGTTCGAAGTGGGGTTCCTGCTGGCCGTGAGCGCCGCGCTTTAGAACACCGCCTCGCCGAGCCGCATGACGTGACCGCGCAGGTCCGTCGGCCAAGCTGCGACGTGACGCTCGAACGCCGCGGCGTCGCCGGCGAAGAGCGCCCGCGTCGCCTCTTCGAAGCCGGGCTGGTCGCCGCCCATCGACGACATGAAGCGGTAAAGCGCATCGCGCGCCGCCCGCCTGCGCCCAGGGCCCTCGTCGGCCCGTCGCGCGACCTCCACCAGCCTACGCAACGCCGCGGATGCACCGCCGGGCTGGGCGGCCAGCCACTCCCAGTGACGCGGCAACAAGGTCACCTCGCGCGCCGCCACGCCCATCTTCGGACGCCCAGGCCCGCGGGGGACGGCGGCGGGCGCTAGTCGGCGCATCACCTCGTCGAGCGTCCCGCGCATGTCGATCTCGACCTGGCGGCCAGTGGCGTCATCGAAGATCAGCAGGCTCGACGTCTCGCCGTTGTCCAACGCGACCTTGGCGGCGGTGACAACCTGCGGCAGCAGGCCGTGAGCGACGAGGCGCGTACCTGCGAAGACGGCGAAGGGACCGGCGTCCGGCTCGGCTGAGATCAGCGGCGTGTTCATGACGAGCATAATATATCCGGGTAAAATAGAATGCAATATCTTCCGGGTAAAATTGGCTTGACGCCAACCCGGGCGCCGATCCACGGACGTCGGGCGCCTGCGGCCTGGGGTCGCATCCCTTACGTCGCGGTCTGCGAATGCGTCGCCTAAGCACTTCAAGAATCGCGGGTTTCCGAGCGCGTTCGAATGGTGCGCCTTGGCCGCCGCCGCATTGTCCGCTCGAACGCGGCGCACGCCGCTTCCAACCGCGCGCCGGCAAGGGATAACTGCCCGCCCGTTCCCGAGCATCTTGTCGCAACCGTGACAGAAGCAGACGCGGACACAGCGACGATCAGCTTGGACTTGGGGTGGTAGGGCCACCGCGAACATGGCGCATGACGACCAGACCATCGGCGTGGCCGAAGCCCGCCATCGCACGGCGAACACGCTGCAGTTGTTGGCGGCGCTGGCGCGCATGCGCAGTCAGCGTTCAGCGGAACCCGAGGCCAAGCGCCAGTTGCTGTGGCTGGCCGACGCCATCGGATCGATCGGCGGCCTCGAACAGAAGCGAACCCCGGAGGGCATAGATTTCGCCGCCTATCTGACGGAAATGGCGCCGATCTGGCGCCGCCGTCACGGGTTGCGCCCCGCTGAGGTCGTGCTTGAGGTCGAACCGCTGGTTGTGCCGGATCAGGCGGCCTCGACCCTGGCTCTGATCGTCCAGGAGCTGGTCGGCAATGCACTCACCCATGGCGTGCCGGACGCAGGCGGGACGGTGCGGATCCGCCTGTCTCGGCCTGGTCCCGAGAGCTGCGAACTGCTGGTGAGCGACGATGGCCAGGGCTTCGATCCCGCCTCGGCGACGGGCCGCGAACGTTTCGGCCTGTGGTTCGTGCGAAGTCTCTGCGCCCAGGTGCGCGGCGAATTCTCGCTTGATCCAAGCGCCGGCGTGGCCGCGCGCCTGCGCTTCCCGTTCCAGGCTCAGGGCAGCAATCGCTCGTAGGTCCGTCGCACGACCCCATAGCACTCGCAGGTGACGCTCTCGAGCGCCTGGCGATCGATGATGTCCACCACGCCGCGGCGATAGCGGATCATCCCCTTGGTCTGCAGGCCGCGGGCCACCGCTGTGACGGTTGTGCGTTGCACGCCCAGCATGTCGGCGAGGAATTCCTGGGTCAGCGCGATCCTGTCCGACGAAATGCGGTCGTGACAGGTGAGCAGCCAGCGCGCGAACCGCGCCTCCACCGAATGCAGGGCGTTGCAGGCCACCGACTGGATGGCGTGGCCAAACAGCGCCTCGGTGTGGCGATCGACGAGGTCGCGCAAGCGCGGACTGCGCTCCCAGGCCTCGTGGATGTGATGGACGCTGATGCGCTCCGCCTTGCAGGGCGTCTGTACGATCGCGCGGCTCAGGGCCTCGCGCGGACCTACTGCAGCCATCAAACCCAACGCGCCTTCGCAGCCGATGGTGGCGCTCTCGATCGCTGCGCCGCTGTCCATCAGGGTCATCAGCGAGATCACCCCGTCGTGCGGGAAGTAGACGGCGTCGATCTTGTCGCCTGGGTCGTGCAACAGCCGCCCACGCTCCAGGTTCACGACACTCAGATGGGGCGCGAGCAAGGCCATATCGTCGCGCGAAAGGCTGGCGAGCAGTCGGTTTTGCAAGGCTTGCAGAGTTCCGTCCATCGGGGAATCGAACGCCGACGCACGGCATACGTTGCAGGTTATCGATCCTCGCACTCAAAGACTGTCGAGAACTCGACGCATGGAGGCGCGCAATCCGATAAACCTTCGCATGTTTCATCAAGGCGTGAAAAAGATCAGTCGATTCAACATTAGGCGGATGTCAGCTAATGATTCTCATCAACACCTGAAAGCGCCCCATCGCTCGAAGCGGAGGTGTTGGCGCATACTGCACGCGCTCAAATGCAAACCGCCCCGTCGCGCGGTGGCGACGGGGCGGCGGACGGGGCGCTTGGCGTGAACGATCAGTGCAGGCTGATATCGGTGCGCTCGCCCAGGTCCGGCGTGCTCTTCGTGGCGTTCGCCTTGACGATCTCCCACATGAATTTCACCGGCCCGGCTTCCGTGATCCAGAGTTGGGCGTCGGCCGCGTCGAGACGCAGCATGGTCAGGTTTGGGTCGTCCTTGCCTTCCGGGTACCAGGCTGCGACGACCGGGCTCCAGTACTTGTCGATGCGTGCTCGGTCGGCCTGGACGCTGAGCTGACCGTCGAGGCAGGCATGCAGGTCCTTGGTCTGTAAGATCATCGTCGCGGCCTGGCCGCCGCCCGCATGGCGGGCCAGATCGCCATCGGCCCGCGCGTAGAACCAGATGGTCCCGCTGTCAGGCTCGGCGAAGGCGGTCATGGGCTGGAAGTGCGCATCGCCGCCGTCGAGGCCGAGCATCACAGTGCGGTGACCGCCGAACTCGTTCCAGAGACGCTTCTCGGCTTCGCTTCGGTTAATGCTTTCGCTGGTCATAACGGCGCTCGCTGGGTTGCTTCGGGGGTCCGAAGTCAACCCACCCGCCCAGGCGCGGTTCCGAAACGACTGTGGCGGAGCCGGTCGGCCTGAGCCGACCGGCTCCGCACTCAGCGCGTGCTGATCATCGCGGAAGAGACCCAGCCGCGATTGCCGTTCTCGTCGTCGACTTCCCACCAGATGCCGTTCTTCTGGCCGGTCGGATAGACGAGGTCGCCCGGCGCGAAGCTGCGCACGGCGCCGGCGCTGGGTGAGGGGTTCTTGCGCAGCACAACGTTGGATTTGGCCTGATAAGCCTGGATGCCGGCGTTGGTCGAGGCCTCCGCGCCGGTGGGCGCCGAGGTCTGCAGATAGCCGATCAGGTTCACGAAGGCGTTGAAGTAGGCCGCGGTGATCACCTTGCCGATGTCGGTGTCGGCATAGCCGCCGCCGGCCGCCGCGCCGAACCCGGTGGTGCCAAAGCCGCCGCCGCCGCCGCCGAACGAGATGTCCGTCTTCTGGGCCACGCCCTCGGCGACATAGAGCTGCTCGGTGGAGCGTGCGTCGACCAGGGTGATCAGCGCCTGGGCCTGGGCCTTCTTGGTGCGCAGGCCGGCCGCCAGCGTACCAAAGCCGCCCGGCAGGAACGAACCCGCGATCGCGCCGATCGCAGCGCCCCCGGTATTGGAGTCGGAGTTGGCGATGTCCGGCACGATGAAGAAGTCGGCCGAGGCCACCTGGCCCTTGCCGATGTTGGAGCCGCGGCGCAGGTCGCCCGAGGCGCCCAACGCGGTTTCGGTGTTGCGCATGGCCAGCCCGCCATTGCGATCGACGATCCGCAGGCAGTTGGACCGCGCGGCGAACAGCTTCAGCAGCGCCTCTGGGTTGGAGAGGCCGAGCTGGGTCCACCAGCGGTTCTCCGGCTCCTGGATCGCCGCGGTGCCCAGGGGCTTGGCGCAACGCGGCAGCTCCGGGGTCGCAGCGTTCTTGGGCTGTTTCTTGTCCATGCCGTATTGGGCGTTCGCCGGGACGGCTGTGAGAAGTGATGCGGCCAGGCCCAGGGCCACGGCTGCTGAGGAAAGTGCACGCATTATGATTGGCCCCAGGCAGATTCGATGTCAGCGCAGAACCTATGCTGCTGAAGGTCAACGATCAATTGCGCTGACGTGAGTCGAATCCGCCAGCTCGGCAGGCGAGCGGTGCGACCAGGGCAAATCGGGATATAAGCGTTCGCCTCGACAACGGCTTTGCGGCGACAGATGCGTTTCCTGCGTGAATTGAAGCCGGCGGTCTACAGCGTGGCCCCGAACCTGGGCGCGGCGCTGACCATGGCGGCGGGCCTGATGCTGCTCGCCTCTGGAGCGACGCCCTCCGAACCCGGTCGCTTTATCCGCCTGATGCAGATCACGCCGGTTCTGTTGATCGAGGTCAGCCACTTCCTGTCCAGCGTGATCGGCCTGGCGCTCGTGCTGCTGGCGTTCGGCGTTCGCGCGCGGCTCGATGCGGCCTGGGCGGCGACCATGGTGTCGCTGCTGGTCGCGGCCCCGCTGGCGCTGCTCAAGGGCTTCGTCTGGGAGGAGACGGCTGCGCTCAGCCTGCTGGCGCTGCTGCTGGCGCCGCTGCATGGCGCCTTCACCCGCCAGGCGCGGCTGTCGCGCATGGAGATCACGCCGGGCTGGCTGGTCTCCAGCGTCGCCGTGCTGCTGGGCGCAGGCCTGATCGGCCTGTGGTCGTTCCAGCACGCCGACTATGCCGACCAGCCCTGGTGGCGGGTGATGGTGGACGACGACGCGGCCCGGGCCATTCGCGCCTGGGCGGGCGCAGCGGTGGCGCTGTTCGCCTTCGGGGTCTGGCGGCTGGCGGCGACCGCGGCTCCGCCGCGCGTGGTCGGCGAGGCCGATCCCGACTACGCCAAGGTGCGTGCGATCCTGGCCCAAGCGGAAGAGGCCGAACCCGGCTCGAACCTGGCGCTGTTGGGCGATAAGCGCTTCCTGTTTTCCTCCTCGGGGGAGAGTTTCCTGATGTTCGGCGTGCGCGGTCGCGCCTGGATCGCCATGGGCGCGCCGGTCGGCCGCCGTGACGAGCGGCTCGAGCTCCTGTGGCGATTCCGCGAACTGGCCGACGCCCACGCCGCGAGGCCGGCCATGTACAATATCGCCGCCGACGATCTGCCCGACATCGTCGAGCTGGGTTTCACCATCCAGAAGGTGGGCGAGTCCGCCGCCGTGCCATTGGAGACCTTCAGCATCGAGGGCCGCCGGCGCGGCAACCTGCGGCGCGCCTGGCGCAAGGCGGGCGAGGACGGCTGCAGCTTCGAGGTGCTCAGAGGGGCCAGCGTCGAGGCGGCCATGGCCGAGCTCGCCGCGATCTCCGAGGAATGGCTGTCCCACCATGCGGGCGGCGAGAAGAGTTTCACCATGGGCGGGTTCAAGCCGGCCTATGTGGCGGAATTCCCGGTGGCGGTGGCGCGCTTCGAGGGGCGCATCGTGGCGTTCGCCACCCTGTGGACCACGGCGACGCTTGGCGCCTTCTCCATGGACCTGATGCGCTATGCCGAGGACGCGCCGAAGAACATCATGGATTTCCTGTTCGTCGAGCTTCTCGAATGGGGCAGGGCGGAAGGCTACACCGCGTTCGAGTTCGGCATGGCCCCGCTGGCCGGGCTCGACGACAGGCCGTTGGCGCCGATGATGTCGCGGGTCGGCCGGCTGCTGTTCGAGCGCGGCGAGGAGATCTACAATTTCCAGGGCGTGCGCCGGTACAAGGAGAAGTACGACCCCACCTGGCAGCCGCGCTATATCGCCGCGCCCAATCGCTGGGCCATCCCGCTGGCGCTGGCCGACGTGGGCCTGATGTCGTCGGGCGGTATGGCCGGGCTGGCGCGCAGGCCCAAGCGCCCGGAGGAGGCGGCCGCCCTGCCGGACGCCGCCTGAGCCGCGTTCAGCGCCCGGTGGTGACGCCCATCAGATTGACCAGGTGCACGAGGAAGACGAGCAGGATCGCCGCCGCCAGCAGCATCATGAACCGGTAGGGCAGCAGGCGCGGTCCACGGGCGGGGTTCGGCGGTCGCGCGCCCATCCAGCCGCAACCGATGGCGAAGGCCAGCGTCACGGCTGTCAGCGCCAGGGTGATCGGCAGATCCATCGAGTTCTCGCGCAGTGATCCCCACCGAGGCCGCGGGAAGTCTTAATGGCCGCTTAACCATAAACGTGATTCGGATGTGGCCTATGCGGTGGTGGGGCCGCTGTCGTCCACAGCTCATATGGCCAACACAACATCTAGCGATAACGTCGCGTTTACACCCCAGGAATCGGTGGGTAGCGTCAAGACGAGCCTGGAGAACGATTCGATGACGTCTGGGACGCCCTGGAGCGTCAAAGGGATCGACCCAAAGGCCCGTGAGGTCGCGAAGGACCTTGCGCGTCGTTCCGGCATGACGCTGGGCGAATGGCTCAACCGGATGATCCTCGAGGACGAGACGCCCGAGGAGGTCACCTCCGAGGCGCAATTCGCCGGTCGCCCCTCCCGCTATGTCGAAGTGCCGCGCGCGGCGCAGGCCGGGCCGGGACGCTTTGAAACCGTAGAACACCCCTCCGACGAGCTCGACCGGGTCGCCGGCGCCTTCGACAGGCTGTCGGAACGCCTGGAAGCCTCCGAGACTCGCACCGGCCTGGTGATCACCGGCGTCGAACATTCCGTGCGCGAGGCGGTCGCCCGTATCGAGTCGGCCGAACGCGAACACGTCGCCGTCGCCGCCCGCTTCGAAGGGCTGGCCGAGGACATTCAGGACGGCCAGAGCCGGCTCACCGAGCGCATGCGCCGGCTGGAGCAGGACGCCGCGGGGCCGCGCTCGCCCGAAGCCCTGCATGTCATCGAGCAAACGCTCGGCAAGGTCGCCTCGCAGCTCTACGAGGGCGAAAGCCGCAACAGCGAACAGTTCCAGCGGCTGAACGAGGCGGAGGGCAAGACCGCCGAGGCCCTGCAGAGCCTGCGCAACTCGCTGGCCGCGTTGGACGCCCGGCTGGGCGGGGTGGAGCAGGCCGGCGCCCCTGGCGTGGAACGACGCCTCGAACGCCTGGCCGATGAATTGACCCGCCGCGTCGAAGGCGTGCGCGGCGAGATCGCCGAGCAACTCCGCGTGGCCCCCGACGCCCGCATCGAGCGCGTGGAATCCAAGCTTGCCGAGATCGGCGAGCAGGTCCGCCTGGCCGAGCAGCGCCAGGCGCTGGCCGTGGGGACCATGGGCCGCGAAGTGCTGGCCATGGCCGACAGCCTCAACCGCCGCGTCCAGAAGGCCGAGACCCGCAGCGTCGAGGTCATGGACACCGTGGGCGGCGAAGTCGCGCGCCTGGCGCAGACCGTCGAGAGCCGGCTCGGCCGCACCGATGCGGTCCACGCTCAGGCGCTGGAAAAGCTGGGCGCTGAGATCGCCCGCATGACCGAACGCCTCGGCGAACGGATCAGCGCCGCCGAGCGCCGGTCCGCCCAGGCCATCGACGAGGTCGGCGACCAGGTCGTGCGCGTCACCGATAAGATCAGCGCCCGTCACGACCGCGCTTCGGAAGACCTCGCCGAACGCATCCGGCTCAGCGAACAGCGCACCGCGCGCCTGCTCGACGAGGCCCGCGCCAAGATCGACGAACGGTTGGCGGAATCCCAGTCGCGCGGGCCGGCGTCCTACGCCGCGGCCGCCATCTACGGACGCGAACCCTTCCCGCCGTTGGGGCCGCCGGAGCCCGATGGCCTGGCCGGGGTAGCGGCTTATGGCGCCGACGTGGCGCCATTCTCCGCCGAACGCCTGGCGCCCACCGATTTCGCCGACGAAGACCTCGATCCTACGCCCGCCGGCTTTGACGGCGATGCGTTCCAGCCGGCCGACATCTTCGAGGCCGAGGAGGCTAAATCCTCCGCTGAGGCCGCGCCGGAATCCGATCCGACCATCGCCGAACGCGCGCCCGACACCGTGCTGGCCGGTCCGCAGGTCCATGACGATGCGGATTCGGAGTGGTCGCATGCCGCAAACCTGGATGTGCCAACGGCGCCGCCCGACGATCAACTGACATCGGCGGCGGCGACCGAGACCGCCGCGTTCGATCCGACGCCGGTGGATCTCGAGCCGGTGACGCTCGACCCCGTCCATCTTGAGCCGGCGGACGAACGGGCTGGCCTTGCGTGGGACGCTGCGCCGGCCGAGGCGCTCGCCGACCCCGACGCAGAGATCGAGGCTGCCGTTGAACCTGAGGTGGAGCCCGAAGGCGTCGCCCAGGTCGAACGCCCGCTGACTACGCGCGAAGTCATCGAACAGGCGCGCGCGGCTGCGCGCCTGGCTTCGCAAGGCGGCGAAGCACGCACCCGCAAGGATTGGACGTCCAAGGAAAAGATCATCAAGCCGGCGTCGGGCGACACCGCGTCGGCGGCGGACCCTGCAGCTAAGTCTCCTTCGGCCAGGAAGGCGCCCGGCGCCTCGCTCTTCGCCGGGCTGCGTTTTAATCGCGGCAAGGGCGGCGGTTCGACCCTGCAGACGGCGCTGCTGGTGGCGGGCGGCGCGGCGTTCCTGAGCGTCGGCGCGGCCGGTTTCGTGCTTATGGAGGGCGCTCCGCAGGGTGCGGCCCCCAAGCGTGTCGCCGCGGCGCGCGACCAGGTCGGTCAACCGATCGCCAAGTCCGAAAACGAAGCGCTTGACCCGTTCGGTCCCAACCCGCGCGCCGCTGTCGCGCTCGCGCCGCGCGAGGTCGCCTCCGTCGCGCCCGCCGCGCAGAGCGATGTCGACCTGGGTGCGCTCTATTCCGCAGCCGTCGCGGCGATCGACGCCAAGGCGCCGGGCGGCCTGGAGCAACTGCGCAAGGCGGCCAACCTCGGCCACGCGCCGGCGCAGCTCTATTTGGCCAAGGTCTATGAAGAGGGACGCGCCGGCTTGCCGCGCGACCTCGCCGAAGCCCGTCGCTGGACCGAGCGCGCAGCCTCCGGCGGCGATCGCAAGGCGATGCACAACCTCGCTCTCTACTACTTCGAAGGCACGGGCGGCGGCGCCAAGAACGCAGCCCTCGCCGCTCAGTGGTTCCGCAAGGCCGCTGACCTGGGCCTGGTGGACAGCCAGTACAACCTGGGCCGGCTCTACGAGGAAGGCATCGGCGTCAGCCAGAACGCCGCCGAGGCGTACAAGTGGTATCTGATCGCCGCGCGCACGGGCGACGGGGAATCGCGCAGCAGCGCGGCCCGGGCCCGCGCCAAGTTGACGCCGGAAGGCCGCAGCGTCGCCGAACGCAGCGCCGCCGGCTATCGCCCGGCGGAAGCCGGCGTGACAGCCGTGGCCGCGACCGGCGCGCCGAGCGCCGCGGTGATGACCGCCCAACGGGCGCTGTCGCGGCTCGGTTACTACCAGGGCCCCCGCGACGGTTCATCCTCGCCGGCCCTGCAGATGGCCATCGCCGCCTACCAACGCGACCAGGGCTTCGTGGCCACCGGCGCCCTGGATGAGGTGACGATCGCGCGTCTCGCCGTCTTCACCCGCTGATCGTCCGAATCCGGCATGTTGTCGCAGGGGTCTTTACCTGGGCGCACCACGCGGGCCATGGTTCCAGGTGAAGCTTGCGCCCGGGCGTGAAACGTCCCGTCGAGACCCGAAACTCCCCTGACACGGAGCCGAAACCGACGATGGAAGCCCGTCCTGCACCCGCACCGCTATGGATCATCGCCGTCCTGGCGCTGCTTCCGTTTCCGGTCTCGGCGCTGATCTATGCTTTTGCGCCCAGCGATCTTGGCCCCGGCGCGCTGACCACCATCCTGACCTGGTCGGCCGTCGTCCTCAGTTTCCTCGGCGGCGTGCGGTGGGGCCTGGAGAGCGGGCGCGAGGATCCGCGCGCTGGGCGCCTCGCCGCCTCGGTGATATCGCCGATCGCCGCCTGGCTGCTGGTCATGGGACGAGCGGAGATGGGCGCCGCCCTGGTGATCTGCGGATTCATGGCGGCGTTCATGCTGCAGTGGCTGTTCGATCACGCGGCGCCAGACGTGCCCGCCCGCTATCCCCGACTTTCGACCACGCTGACAGCCGGCGCCTGCATCTCGCTGGCCATGGCGCTGGAGAAGGCGCTCAGGCTCTAGACGCTGCGGCGATGATCATCACGACCGACCGCCTAATCCTCAGACCTTGGCTGCCATCCGATGGTGATCGTTGCATGCTGACGTTGAAGTGATGCGCGACTACGGTGCGCCGTTCACGCGCGCTGAGAGCGACGCCAAGCTCGAACGCTACGTCGAGGCCTTCGCTAGACTGGGATATGGCCGGATGGCGGTAGAAACGCGCGACGGCGGCTTCGTGGGTTACGTCGGCATCCTGCCCATACATGAGCGCCATGTCTCGCTGGGGACAGGTGTCGAAGTCGGCTGGCGGCTAGTGCGAAGCGCGTGGGGACATGGATACGCAACCGAGGCGGCGCGCGCGGTTTTCGACGAACGGCTTTCGCCACCGCGGCTTCGGCGAGATCATCGCCTTCACGGCGCGCGACAACCTGCGCTCCCAGGCGGTGATGGTGAGGCTGGGCATGGCGCGCCAGCCAACGCGCGATTTCACATTCGAGGCGAACGGCCGGCTCTACCACTCGATCGTCTACGCCCAGGCCGCGCCCTAGGCGCCCTTCAACGCCGCGACCACGTCGGCGAGCTGGTCGAGACCGGAGTTGATGCCGTCCTCCATGCCGACGCCGACGTACTCGTCGTGCATGGCCTGGGATTCGAACACCGTGGTCATGGTGAGCGTGGTCTTGCCGTCCGTCTCGTCGAAGTCGAGGGCGGTGACCATGCGCGGCGAGCCCGGCGCCTCGAAGGCGTTGTCGTAGACGATCCTGCGGTCCGGGACGATCTCCAGGTACTCGCCGCCGAATGGCGGGTTCTGCACGCCGCTCTCGCCGGTCATGGCGAACCGGAACCGGCCGCCGACGCGGAAGTCCATCTCGCACATGGTCAGCGGCCAACCGACCGGTCCGAACCAGCGGATCACGTGCTCAGGTTTGCTGTGGGCCAGAAAGACCAGACGCGCGGGGGCGTCGAAGACCCTGGTGACGACCAGGGTGCGCGCGGCTTCGGGCTCGTCGCTCATCGGGGCTTCTCCGGTTGCTGCAGGTCTTTTACGTAAGCCTCGAGGCGATCGAAGCTCTGCTCCCAAAACCCCCGGTAGTCGCCCAGCCATCCGTCGACCTGAGCGAGGGCGGCGGGATTCAGCCGGACCGGACGCGTCTGGGCGCTGCGGCCGCGCGACACCAGGCCCGCCGCCTCCAGCACCTTCAGGTGCTTGGAGATCGACGGCTGGGCGAGGGCGAACGGGGCGGCCAACTCGTTCACCGTCGCTTCGCCCGCGGTCAGCTTCGCCAGAATGGCGCGCCGGGTGGGATCGGCCAGGGCCGCGAACACACGGTCGAGGGGCTCGGCTTGAAGGTTCATTGATCGCCAGTCAGTTATATTGCTAACAAGCGATATAAAGCAGCGCCGCCGACGTCAAGCGCCGACGAGCGATCTAGTCCGGTCCCAGCGATCGCCAGCCGACGGCGTGCACGCGCGACGCGCCTAGCGCAGCGGCGATCGGCGGGCGGGCGAACAGGCCCGCGAAGGCTGCATCCCGCACGTTCAGGCCGCCGGCATAGGCCCCGAACGCCGGCAGCACCGCGCGCTCGGCGTCGGTGACGAAGCAGCGGCGGCGCACGCTGCCGCGGCTGGCGACGACGCGCGCGCAGGGGTGCAAGTGGCCGGAGAGCTCGCCCGGCTGTGGACCGTCCTGCGGTTCGTGGCGCAGGCGCAGGCCTTCGATCTCCAGTTCGTCGACCACCTCGCCGGGGAGGGCGGCCGGGCCGTCGGCGTCATGATTGCCGACCACCCAGATCAGCAGGCTGCGCCGAGCGAGGCTCCGTAGCCGTTCGGCGTCGTCGTCGGCGAGCCGCGCCTCCGAACCGCGGTCATGGAAGGTGTCGCCGAGCAGGACGATGATATCCGGCGCCAGCGCATCGGCCTCGCGCTCCAGCCGGCCGAGCGTCTCGCGGGTGTCGTAGGGCGGCAGCATCTGGCCACGCGCGGCGTAGGCCGAGCCTTTCTCCAGGTGCAGGTCGGCGGCGACCAGGGTGCGGCGCTTCTCGATCCACAGCGCGCCGCTGGCCCGCAGCAGCACCTCGACGCCGGCCACCAGGGTGCGCAGGCCGCCGCAGGCGCTGGCCGCGACGTCGTAGACGAAACGCGGCGCCGCGCTCACGCCAAGGCCTCGGCGATCAGGTCGTCGGCGGCTTCGGTGAGGATCATCTCGCCGGCCGCGCCCGGCACCCGCTCCTTGCCGATCTCCAGCAGAATCGGCACCGAGAACGGCGACAGATGATCGAGGTCGGCATGAAGAATGCGTCCGCGGATCCGCGCCAGCATCTGGCCCACGCGCGCCACATCGATCAGGCCGGTGGCGGCGTCCTCGCGCGCACAGCGCAGAAGCAGGTGGTCGGGCTGGTGGCGTCGAAGCACGTCGTAGATCAGGTCCGTTGAAAAGGTCACCTGGCGGCCGGACTTCTCCGTGCCCGGAAAGCGCCGCTCGATGAGGCCGGAGATGATCGCGCAGCCCTTGAAAGCGCGCTTCATCATGAAGCTGTCGGCCAGCCAATCCTCGAGGTCGTCGCCCAGCATGTCCTCAGCGAACAGCGCGTCGAAATCAAGGCTGTCCAACGGCTTGAGCGCCCAGATGGCCAGCGCGTAGTCGTTGCAGACAAAGCCCAGCGGGGCCGCGCCGATCCGCTCCAGCCGCCGCGTCAGCAGCATGGCAAGGGTGGTGTGGGCGAGGCGGCCTTCGAAGGGATAGCAGACCATGAACCAGCGTTTTCCGCGCGGAAACGTCTCCAGCAGCATCTCGGATTCGGCAGGGATGCGCGAGCGGTCGCGCTGGGCTTCCAGCCATTCGCGCACGTCGAGCGGCAACACCTGCCAGTGCGACTGGTCGTACATCAGCTCGCGCACGCGTTGGGCCAGATAGGTCGACAGCGCGAACTTCGAGCCGCCCCAGGACGGCAT
Source organism: Phenylobacterium sp. (assembly GCF_030693805.1). GTDB lineage: Bacteria > Pseudomonadota > Alphaproteobacteria > Caulobacterales > Caulobacteraceae > Phenylobacterium. The sequence continues at coordinate 2,065 of NZ_JAUXZW010000359.1, read as the reverse complement.
TTTCGGATCCTTGTCGGCGGCGGGGCTGACCAGCACGTCAAGGCTGGTGACGCCCACCAGCTTCCAGACCTGGCCGGCGAAGACGAAGGTGTCGCCTACCTCCAGAAGCTCCAGATACCCTTCCTCGACCTCGCCGATCTTGCGCCCGACGGAGCCGCGACGCCCCGCCAGCCGCACGCTGAGCACGGCCGGCGACAGGATCGCGCCGACGTTGAGCCGATGGCGCTGGGCGGTCTGGGCGTTGCGCACGCGCCAGAGCCCGTCCTGGTCCTTCACGATCCGGCGAAAGCGGTCGTAGGTGCGCAGCGCGTAACCGCCGGTGGAGACGAAATCGACCACCGCCTCGAAGTCCTCCCAGGCCAAGGCCCGGTAGGGGCCGCAGGCGCGTACCTCCTCGTAGAGCGCCACCAGGTCGAACGGCTCGGAGCAGGCGCAGCCCATGACGTGCTGGGCCAGTACGTCCAGCGCGCCGACCCGCGCCGGGTCGCCGTCGAAGCGGTTCTCGGCGATCGCTTCGCGCGCCGCCTGGCATTCCAGCATCTCGAAGCGGTTGGCGGGCACGAACAGGGCGCGGCTGGGTTCGTCCAGCCGGTGGTTGGCGCGGCCGATACGCTGGACCATGCGCGAGGCGCCTTTAGGGCTGGCGAGCTGGATCACCAGGTCGACGTCGCCCCAGTCGATCCCGAGGTCGAGGGTCGAGGTGCAGACCACGGCGCGAAGCTCCCCCCGCGCCATCGCCGCCTCGACGCGCCGTCGTTGCTCGGCCGCGAGCGACCCGTGGTGCAGGGCGATCGGCAGGTTGTCCTCGTTCAGTCGCCAGAGCTCCTGGAAGGCGAACTCCGCCTGGAACCGCGTATTGACGAACACCAGCGCGGTGCGGCTGCGTCGGATGACGTCGTAGACCTCCTGCATCGCGTGCTGGGCGGTGTGGCCGGCCCAGGGCACGCGGCCTTCCGACAACAGCACGTCGACCACGGGCTGCGCGCCGGCGGGACCGCGCACCAGATCGACAGCGCGTCCGCCGCCATCCTCCGGCGCGTAGCCCAGCCAGGTGCGAATGACGTCGGGGTCGTCCACGGTCGCCGAGAGGCCGACGCGGCGCAGGTTCGGCGCGAACTGCTGCAGACGGGCGAGGTCGAGCGCCAGCAGGTCGCCGCGCTTGGACGCGTGGATCGCGTGGATCTCGTCGACGATGACGCAGGCGAGGTCCTGGAAATACAGCCGCGCGCCCTCCCACGCGCAGAACAGGGCGAGCTGTTCGGGCGTGGTCAGCAGGATGTCCGGCGGCTTGATGCGCTGCCGCTGGCGGCGCGCCTGGCCGGTGTCGCCGGTGCGCGACTCCGCGGTGATCGGCAGGCCCATCTGGGCGATCGGGGCCATCAGGTTGCGCTCGACGTCGACGGCCAGCGCCTTCAGCGGCGAGATGTAGAGGGTGTGGACGCCGCGCGGGGTGTTCGGCGGCGGCCGTTCCATCAGTTCGATCAGGCTGGGCAGGAAGCCCGCCAGCGTCTTGCCGCCCCCGGTCGGCGCGATGAGCAGGGCGTCGCGCCCGGCGCGCGCCTTGGCGACCATTTCGAACTGATGGGCGCGCGGCGCCCAGCCGCGGGCCGCGAACCAACCGGCGAACCGGTCGGGCAGCAGGTCGCGGGCGAGAGCGGCGTCGTCGGCCATGGTCGCGGCTATAGCATGTTCCCGTTACGTTTCATCCCTGTTGACGCAGGCGCCCGCGCCGGGCCTGTTTAGCGCGGGAGGGCCGCACATGATCCGCATCGCTTCGTTCTTGGCAGGGCTGGCAGGCGCTGTCGTGCTGGCCGCACCGCTGGCGGCGAACGCCCAGGACGCCGCGCCGCCGGGATGCCGCTGGCAGCCCTACAGCGGCGACACGGTCCTCGCCTGCAAGGATGGCAAGGGATACTGGCGCCGCTCCGGCGACGACGAGATCGTCGGGCGCTACGCGGTGACCACGCCGGCCAAGCCGAAATCCAAGCCCAACCCGGCGCCCGTTGTGGCCGCGAACGCTGCGCCTGCGCCGAAGCCTGCGGTCGCGGCGCCCGCGGCCAGCGCC
>NZ_JAUXZW010000123.1 GCF_030693805.1 Phenylobacterium sp. | reverse complement strand
CTTCGGCTGGATGACCCGCTGGCGCCGTCTGGTCCGCGACTACGAGGCCCGGATCGACGTCTCGCAGGCCATGATCCTCGTCGCCATGGGCGGAAACCTGCTACGCCGGACCACCCACCCGTGAGTTTCCAAACGGACTCTGAGGCGAACGGCGCTTCCACGGAGCTGTGGGAGGAATGCGAAGCGATGGGGGTCATCCACCCTTCGCTGCCGCAGTCCCTTGGCGGAGCGGAACTGGGCGTCGCCAACGAGCGGGTCGTTCTCGAACGCGCTGCGCGGGCTGCCCTTCCCCTGCCGTTGGCCGAGACGATGCTGGCGGGATGGCTGCTGGCGCGGTGCGGATATGCCCCACCTTCGGGCCCCCTTAGCGTCGCCGGGCTGGCGCGAGGCGCGAATCTAGAACTGCGCGACGGACGCTTATTCGGAATTGCTCCCCGGACGCACTGGGCGCGAGGCGCAAGCGCGATCGTGGTCGTCGTAGGATCGCAGCTGGTGCTGACCTCAAGCGAGGCCGCGTCGATCACCGAGGGCGTGAATCTAGCCGGCGAGCCTTGCGATGATCTGACTTACGATGGCGCCACGCCGAGCTGGAGCGGAGCGATTGATCTGGATCCCACGGCGATGATGGCGCGCGGCGCGGCCATGCGCGCATCCCAAATGGCAGGCGCCATGTCTCGCGTCATGGAACTCTCACTCGCCTATGTGAACCAACGCGTACAGTTCGGCCAACCGATCGGGCGGTTCCAAGCCGTCCAACATCCTCTAGCGGTCGCAGCTTCCCACGCCGCGGCGGCGCGAATGGCTGCAATCGCCGCCTACGATCAACTTGAGCGTTTTGTTGACGACGCCGAGCCGTTTGTCTTTTGCGCCGCGATGGCCAAAGCGCGGGCCAGCGAAGCTGCGGGCATAACCGCAGCGACGGCCCATCAGGTCCAGGGCGCCATTGGCGTGACCGCTGAATACCACCTGCACCCGTTCACGAAGCGATTGCAGGATTGGCGCGGGGACTACGGTTCGGAGGCCTGGTGGCAGCAATATATCGGAGAGCGTGTGCTGCGACGCGGGGCGGACGCGCTTTGGCCGTCGATCACTGAGCTCACTGTCTAAGCCGAATTCGATCGGCGGTTCGGACCGTTCGGCCCCGAACCGCCGTTGGCGGCTCCTCGGATTTCGCGACCGCCAGCAGGCAACACCTCCGGATTTCGCGGATATGAAACGCCAGGTCCTAGCGGCCGGCGGTCGACGGCGCGGGCCGCCCTTCAGTGACCATCGTGGATTTCGCCAGCGTGCCCGATTTGGCGACCGCAGCACGGCCTGCCAGCCAATACCCAAGAATGATGAGCACGGCTGCAATCACGCCCAATAGCGATACGCCGTAAATAAGAGCCCGTGGATCGTTCGGCCAAAAGCTTGCGAAAAATGGAATCAGCGATGCGCCGCCTGTGAGTCCCACGACACTTGCGGACAGAGTATAGATCGCCATAAGTCGGCCGCGCATTTGGCTCGGCCCGTAGTGTTGAATGATCAGCGGCGCCAGCGTACCTGAGCCGTTCGCCAGTTTGATAAAGCCCACTCCCAAGACAACGGCGATCGCTGAGCCCGCTAGCGGAGCGATGATGAAGACCGGGGCTAGGATCAGCGCCGAGATCAGGATTGTCGCGAGCAACGCGTGTTCGCGGCCTTTGGCGGCGAGGCGGTTCGAAATCCAGGGCCAAAAGAACGCGCTCGCCAGCGCCGCAGGAATGCCAATCAACCCGAGAAGATAGCCGGCTGCGCTTGCCTCGTACCCGTACAGGCGCACGAGGATCGTCGGGGCCCAACTCAGGAAACCGAGGATGTACATCGCAGCCGCGCCGATCGCGAGGTAGAAGGGGAGGTACATCCGCCAGTTCTCTCGTAGCTCCGCAAGAAAGCTGGCAAGATCGGCCTCGTTTCGCTGGCCGTCGCCTTCCGACAATACCCGCGCAGGCTCCCTAACGGTCAACGGAAGCAGGACTGAAAGAAACACGCCAGGCAAGCCGACGAGGATCATCGTCATGCGCCATGGTTCGATCCCCGTCATCGGCGCCAACACCGACGCCAGGTTCAGGGTTGCTGCACCCACGACGAGCGCCCCCGTTCCCATGATCCCCGCCGTGGCGGAATACACCGACACCGGCGTCGCGCGCTTCTCGCGTGGAAACAAATCAGCGATCAGGGAAATCGCCGCCGGGGTCAGTACGGCCTCTCCGGCGGCGATGCCGGCGCGACAGATCGCCAGAGTCGTGAAGTCCACCGCGAAGGCGGAAGCGATCGTCGACAGGCTCCAGAGCATCACGCCGGCCGCCACGATCGGAATGCGGCGGGTGGTGTCGATCAGGTGCGCCGCCGGCAAGCCCATAATAGAATAGGTGATCGCAAACCCTGCGCCCAGTAAGAATCCGATTTGTTGATCGCTTAATCCAAGATCTTTTGAAATCGGTTCAGCAATTAGTGATAAAATATATCTGTCAACAAAGGATAATGTATACAGGATGGTAAAAAAGCCGACGCAATACCAAGCGGACTTGAAGTTACTTTGAGCACTCATGTTTATCGTCTTACCCACTTATGTGTGTCGTTCCTAATCGGTAGCGCGACTCGCGACTTAAAGGCGCTCGACATGCCTCAGCAGTCAATATTTACTGAACGTCGATAAAGTATATCATCGGCAATGCGACGCAACGCCTTTCATGCCGACGGCGCTCGGACAGCTGCGTCGGAGTTTTGTGTAAATCACTCGAAAGTAAAAGGCCGCCTAGAAAGTACGCGCGGTAGGATGCCAACCACAGGGCAGGCGCCTTCCTGCCGGGGCGTCGTGTTTTCAAACAAGTTTGCGAAGCGCTTCAGGAGTATATGGAAGCAGATCGTTCTCGAATCCTGCTTTCACCTTGATCGGCCAATCTGGATCGACGATGAGAGCGCGCCCAACGGCGACGAGGTCGAAGTCGCCACGTTCAAAGAGGGCGAGTAGCTGATCTAGATTTTTCGCCGTCTCACTGGCTGCGCCGTGAAGGCTGGCGATGAGATCCTGCTTAAGCGTCACTGAACCGACGGTGATGGTTGGTTTCCCCGTCAGCTTTTTGGCCCAACCAGCCAGGTTCAGGTCTGTGCCGAATTCGCCTTCCCAAAACCGCCGCTGGGAACAATGGAAAATGTCGACGCCTGCGTCTGCAAGCGGCGCGAGCAGCGCTTCCAACGCCTGTGGCGTCTCGGCGAGTTTGGCTCCGTAGTCCTGCTGCTTCCATTGCGAGATGCGAAGCACGATGGGGAACGTTGGACTAGTGTTAGCGCGGATGCTGCGAACTACGTCAGCCGCAAACTGGGTCCGAGCAGCCAGATCGCCGCCGTAGATGTCGTCGCGCAGGTTTGTGACGTGCCAGAAAAACTGGTCGAAGAGATAACCGTGTGCAGCATGCAACTCGACGCCATCGAATCCCAGTCGGTAGGCGGAAATCGCGGCGGTGACATAGGCTTGGCCGACGGCCTCTATCTCGGCCACCGTCGACGGACGTTCTTGAGCCGTTGGCGGCGACCCCATCGAGCCGACCATGCCTGACGGGCCAACGCGCTGGTCCCGATTGGGCGCCGCGTCAGCACCTCTGCGTTCAATTTGACCGACGTGCCACAACTGCGGAATGATCTTTCCGCCCGCAGCGTGCACCTCATCGGCAACATGGCTCCAGCCCGCCAGCGCATCTTCGCCGTAGAAGCAGGGCGCGTCGGGGAGGTTCGATGCGCTTGGATGTGGAACCCAGGTGCCTTCGGTGATGATCAATCCGACGCCGCCCTCGGCGCGTCGACGGTAGTACGCAGCCACATCCAGACCAGGTACGCCTGCAGGCGAGAATGAGCGGGTCATAGGCGCCATGACAATGCGGTTCGTCAGCGATAAGCCCCGCATTTCAAAGGGCTGAAACAAGGGTTGGGCCTTTGCAGCGTCGCCCGTTTCGCCAATCTGTTCTACCATTAGCGCCTCTTGTTGGTTTCCCCGACGGCTCCCCGTGTCGCCGGTGGCCGGCGTCAGCCGGCTATCGGCCCGCGAATTGTCCACGTCGATAACAAAAATTTATTGTGTAATAAAGAACCATATGCGATCTCGGAAAGCGGAACTGGGCGGCGTTTCGCCTGGTCGGATCGCTGGGTAAGCCGAGCGGTCTCCCTTCACATGGTCGCGCGCAGTTCAAGGCGGTGGGCGTCATATGAATTCGTTTGTGGCGCACGAAAGGCGAAAGTGGCTCGGCGTGTCGAGCGCTGCATCTCAGTCCGGGGGACAAAGCGGCCGCGCTCGCCAGAGCCCGCTTATGCCAGGTTCTCATCCATGCGGAATGTTATTTTCAAGTGATCAAGTAAGAAGCCGCAAAAATATTAGGGAGAGTACGGTTTGATCAGTTTTGAGCTTTCTGAAGAGCAGAAGATCGTTCAGTCGACGATGAGCGAATTCGCGAAGAACGTGCTTCGTCCGGAAGCCCGCAAGTCGGATGACAATGCGAAGCTGGACGACGAGGTGCTTGCGGCGCTGTGGTCGACGGGCCTCGTCCAGTCGCAGGCCGACGAGGATGAAGGCGGATCGTCGGTCACCAACGCGATCGTCCTGGAAGAGCTCGCCGCCGGCGACGCCGCGATGGCGGTTTCGCTCGCCGCGTCGCTGGGATTCGCCCAGGCGATCGCCACGCAAGGCTCGCCCGCGCAGCGTGAGCTGCTCGCCACCTTCGCCGCCGGCGAGATCAACCAAGGCGCCATCGCCCTCGTCGAGCGCGGCTCCGGCAACGACCTGCTGAAGCCCTCGACCACGGCCAAGCGCTCGGGCGACGGCTACACCCTGAACGGGGTGAAGACGATGGTGCCGATGGCGGCCAACTGCAGCCACTTCCTGGTCATCGCCGACAACGAGGGCGCGCTGGACGCCTTCATCGTGCCGGCCGACACCGCAGGGGTCAGGGTCGAGCAATCGCCGGCGACGCTCGGCCTGCGCGCCGCGCAACTGGGGCAGGTGAGCTTCAACGACGTCAAGCTGTCCGGCGCCATGCGCCTGGGCGAAGGCAACGGCGCGGACATCCAGAAGATCGTCGACTCCGCCCGTGTCGGGCTGACCGCGATCATGGTCGGCGTCAGCCGCGCGGTGATGGACTACGTTATTCCCTATACGAAGGAACGCCACGTCCACGGCGTCAAGCTCGCCCAGAAGCAGACCATCGCCTTCAACATCGCCGACATGCACATGGGCATCGAGTGCATGCGCGGGATGACCTGGAACGCGGCGTGGGAGCTGGAGGCGCGCCGCCCGGCGACGCGCTCGGCGCAACTGGCCTACACCTACGCCAGCCAGCAGGCGATGCAGATCGCCGACAACGGCGTGCAGGCGATGGGCGGCCACGGCTTCGTCAAGGCCCACCCGATGGAGATGTGGTACCGCAACGCCCGTGCGCTGTCGGTGCTCGAAGGCGCCATCGGCGTCTGAATTTCCAATCGTTTTTCAAAGCACAAGATTTCGGATCGGAGTTGAAAGATGGTCGATTTTAGCCTGACGGAAGCCGACCAACGGCTGATGGACGTGGCGCGCAAAGAGAA
>NZ_JAUXZW010000346.1 GCF_030693805.1 Phenylobacterium sp. | reverse complement strand
GGCCGCGGCGGCGTCCTGCACCCACCAGGCCCCCTCGGCGAAGCCCGGCCAGGTCGAGAGCTCGCCCCGTCGCGCCGTGCGCAGGCCGCGGCCCGGCAGCGGCTCGGCCTCCAGGTCGTCGGCCAGGGCGGCCGACATCGCCGGATCCTTCAGCGTCAGGTCGGTCGCAGGTTCCTTCGCCACCATGGCCACAATCGCGTCGGCGCCCGCCCCGCCATAGGCCGCACGCCAGCGGGCGTAGAGCCAGGGGGGCGCCTGGTCGTTCGGATCATCGAGCTTCGGCGGTTCGCGCAGCAGGCCGCGCAGCACGGCGTTGACCAACCCCTTGAACCGGCGGCTGCCCGCCTGGGCGTCCGCCAGGTCGACGCTGGTGGCCACGGCGGCGTGGGGCGCGATCTCCAGGCCCAGCGCCTGGGCGGCTCCCAGGCGCAGGATGTTGCGCACCCGGTCGGGCGGGGGACGTTGAAGCTTGGCGTCCAGCGCCCGGTCGATCGGCCCCAGCCGGCGCAGGGTCGCCATCACCACCGCGCGGGCGAAGGCGCGATCGCGCGGGCTCAGCGCCTGCAGGGCGGGATGGCTCAGCCCGTCGTCCAGGCCGGTGCGGCCGCTCAGGGCGGCGGTCAGCAGGTCGAGCGCGGCGGCGCGTGCGGGTAGTCCGGCGTCGGTGTCGTTCACGCCGCGCGGCGTGCCCGCTCACGGCGCGGGCCGCAAGCGGTTTCGCGAACCCTGGCGTCGCGGCCCCTGCGGGACTAGATGCGTTCCTATGGACGACACAGCTCCCAACGCAGCGCCCGGCAAGGTGCTGACCCCGGCCGCGCGACGCGCGCTGGAAGAGGCCGAGGCGCGCCGCACCGCCCAGGCGCAGGCCGAACCGACGCTCCCCGAAGACGGCGGCCCCAAGGGCCCGGAGCCCACGCGGTTCGGCGACTGGGAGCGCAAGGGCATCGCCGTCGACTTCTGAGGGCCGACGCGAACCGGTAACCACAACGCTCGCCTCACGCTTGCAACCGTTCGCCCGCTCCCCCGTCGCCGCCTATGGCTGTGCGACGTGACCGGGAGTTCGACCATGCGCTTGGCGGCTATTTCTCTAGTAATCGGCCTCGGCCTGGCCGGCGCGGCCCAGGCCTGTCCGCAGGTCTGCGGCGACGGCGGCCAGCGCGGCTATGACTACGAGTCCTACAGCTACGACAGCCGCGTGGACGGCGCCGACGCGGGCAGCTGGCGCGACGGTTATGTAGAGCAGCGCAGCTATGACGGGCGCTACGACGACGATCGGAGCTATGAGGACAGCTACGCCGCCGATCGCGGCTACGAAGATCGCGACGGGGACTACGCCGACGAGCGCGCCTACGGCTACGACGATCGTGGCTATTCGGCCGAACGCATCTGGGAAAAGCCGGACGGCAGCTGGTTCATGTACGGCCACCGCGCCTCGCCGGCCTCGCGCGACTGCCTCTGCCGCAACGGCGGCATGGCCTGGGGCGGCGCCTCGACCGGGGGCTGGTCCACGATCGGCGTGATCAACGACAGCTTCTTCGCCGACACCGGCGGCGTCGGCCCGATCGGCGGCGGCGACTACTGGAGCGGTGGCGGCGGCTATGGCTTCGTCGGCGCGGGCGCCTTCGCCGGCGCCTCAGCGCGCGCCCATGCCAGCGCCTCCTCGAGCGCCAGCATCAGCTATCGCGGCGGGTACAAGGGCGGCGGCCACGGCGGCAAGGGCGGCGGCCACAAGGGCGGCGGCAAGGGCCACTAGGCCCCGGCCATCTCCGCGGCGATCCGCAGCGCCGCTTCGCGCGGGTCGTTGGCCGCCGTGATCGGCCGACCGCAGACGATGTGGGAGGCTCCACTGCGCAGCGCTTGCGCCGGCGTCGAAGCGCGGGCCTGATCGTTCTTCGCCGCCCAGTCGGGCCGCACCCCCGGCGTCACCACCAGGAAGTCCGGGCCGCCGATGGTCCGCGCCAGCGCCGCCTCGTGCGGGCTCGCAACGACGCCGTCGCAGCCGGCGGCCAGCGCCTGATGGATGCGGCGCTCGACCAGCGCCCGGGCCGTCTCGGCGTAACCCATCTCGCCCAGGTCCTCGTCGGACAGGCTGGTCAGAACGGTGACCGCCAGCACCTTCAGCCGCGACGTCCCCCGCCCGGCGACAGCGGCGGCCATCACCTGCGGCTCGCCGTGCACGGTGAGCAGGTCGCAGCCGGCTTCGGCCAGCACGCTGGCGGCGCGCTGCACCGTGGTGGGGATGTCGTGCAGCTTCCAATCCAGGAACACCTGCTTGCCCTCGGCCTTCAGCGCCCGGGCGAGCGTCATGCCGTCGGAGGCGAACAGCTCCAGACCCACCTTGTAGAAGCTGACCGCGTCGCCCAGCGTGTCGACCATGCCGCGGGCGGCGTCGACGCTGGGCAGGTCCAGGGGAACAATCAGGCGCGGGTCGGCGGCGGCCATGGGGAGGCTCCGTTGGCATGCGCCGGGCGGCGCGGTTGGCGATTTGGGCTAAGGCCCGTGCATGAGCCAGGCGGGCCTGGGGGTCAACGGCTTCGTCGCTCAGATGTGGCGGAACCGCGCGCCCTGCCAGGCCATCAGCGCCAGCATCCACTCCTCCGGCGCCAGTCTGGCCAGAGCCGCGATCGCCTTGTTGGGCGCGCCGGGGACGCAGATCGGCCGGTTCGCCTCCGCCGCCTCGAAGCCGGCCGCGGCCACCGCCTCGGCGTCCAGCCACATCCACTCCGGCACGGACTTGCCGACCAGGGCGCGCGAACCCGTGACGTCGTGGAATTCCGAATAGGTGAAGCCCGGGCACAGGGCGCTGACGTGCACGCCGCTGTTCAGGGTCTCCAGGTGCAGGCTCTGCGAGAAGCGGATCAGGAAGCTCTTGGACGCGCCATAGAGCGTGGATCCAGCCGAGCCCGGCGCCAGGCCGGCAAGCGACGCGACGTTGACGATCCGGCCGAAGCCGCGATCGGCCATGCCGTCCAGCACCTTGCGCGCCAGTTCACAGGGGGCGGTGACCATCACTTGCAGGAAATCGGCCTGCGTCTCCCAGGGGACGTCGGCGTAAACGCCCGGCACGCCATAGCCGGCGTTGTTGACCAACACGTCGACGACGCGACCGTGGGCGGTCAGGTGACTCAGCAGCGCGGCCGGGGCCTGGGCGTCCGCGAGGTCGGCGGCGAAGGTCAGGGTCTCGACCCCGTAGCGCTGGCCGATCTCCGCGGCGACGGCGTCCAGGCGGTCCTGACGCCGCGCAGTCAAGGCCACGTCGTAACCATGGCTGGCGTAGATCCGCGCGAACGCCGCGCCGATCCCGGCCGACGCGCCGGTCACCAACGCCAGTCTGCGATCCATCCAGGCCCCCTCGCCGTCAGTCGCAGGGTGGCGAAAGCCGCGCCACGGTTCAACCCGCCCAAGCCCAACCAAGCAACAGCGACGTTAACCTGATACGTTCAGCATCGCCTTGCGACGTGGCGGCGGATTGAACCGCCGTCGGATTGGGTGTATCGCGCCCGCCGCGTGACGGCATGGCGCCGCCTAGGGGACCGGTGGGGTTTCCGGAGACTACGGATGGCAGACCCGGCCGGCGGCGCCCTCGATTCGAGCGAGGGCGCTCCTCACGCCCACAAGGAGAAGTTCTGGGCGTTGGCGCTGGGCTCCGTGGGCGTCGTCTTTGGCGACATCGGCACCAGCCCGCTCTACGCCATGCGGGAAGCGCTGCATCACGCCCGCGCCGGCGGCACTCAGGCCCTGGAGGTGCTGGGCGTCGTGTCCCTTGTGACCTGGGCGCTGATCCTCATCGTGACCATCAAGTACGTGGTCTTCCTGATGCGCGCCGACAACAAGGGCGAAGGTGGCACGCTCGCACTGACCGCGCTGGCCCAGCGCGCGTTGGGACGACGCTCCGGCGTGGTCTTCGTCCTCGGCATGCTCGGCGCGGCGCTGTTCTACGGCGACGGGGTGATCACGCCCGCGATCTCTGTGCTCGGCGCCATCGAAGGCCTGAAGGAGGCGCCGCATGTGGGCGCGGCCTTGAAGCCGATGGTGCTGCCGATCTCGGCGGGCATCCTGATCGTGCTGTTCATGGTGCAATCGCGCGGCACGGCCAGCATGGCGCGGTTCTTCGGGCCGATCACCGCGGTGTGGTTCCTGACGCTGGCGGCCCTGGGCCTGGTGCACATCAGCGACGACCCGTCGATCTTCCGCGCGCTGTCGCCGCACTACGGCGTGATGTTCCTCTTCGAGAACGGGCTGCTGGGATTCATCATTCTGGGCAGCGTGTTCCTGGCGGTCACCGGGGCCGAGGCGCTCTACGCCGACATGGGCCACTTCGGCAAAGCCCCGATCCGCGCGGCCTGGCTGGTGCTGGTGCTGCCCTGCCTGCTGCTCAACTACTTCGGCCAGGGCGCTCTGGTGCTGTCCAACCCGTCGGCCGCGGCCAACCCGTTCTTCCACATGATCCCTGACTTCGCCTACTGGCCGGTGCTGGTGCTGGCCACCTGCGCAGCGGTGATCGCCAGCCAGGCGGTGATCACCGGGGCCTTCTCCATGACCCAGCAGGCGGTGCAACTGGGCTTGTTCCCGCGCATCGACATCCGCCGCACCAGCGAGACCCAGGCCGGTCAAATCTACGTGCCGCAGGTGAACACCTTCCTGCTGATCGGGGTGCTGATCCTGCTGGTGATGTTCCGCAGCTCGTCGAACCTGGCGGCCGCCTACGGAATCGCGGTCACCGGCTCGATGTTCATCGACACCCTGCTGTTCTACGTCATCGTGAAGCATATGTGGAAGCGGCCGACCTGGCAGGCGGCGCTGGCTTCCTCGGCCTTCGGCTTGCTGGACATCGCCTTCCTGGGCTCCAACTTGCTGAAGATCCCGCAAGGCGCCTGGCTGCCGCTGGTGCTGGGCGCGGGGCTGGTGGTGATGATGTGGACCTGGACGCGCGGCGCCCAGATCCTCAGCGAGAAGACCCGCCGAGACAGCATCTCGCTGGCCGAACTGTCGGAGATCCTGCGCGCCCGCAGCCCGCACCGGGCGCCGGGCACGGCGATCTTCCTGACCTCCGATCCGGAGGTCGCCCCCGTCGCTCTGATGCACAACCTCAAGCACAACAAGGTGCTGCACGACCGCAATGTCATCCTCACCATCCGCACCGCGGAGACGCCGCGGGTGAAGGACGAGGACCGCATCCTGATCGAGCCGATCAACAAGGATTTCACCAAGGTGACCGTGGCGTTCGGCTTCATGGAAAGCCCGAACATCCCCCGCGCGCTGGGGCTGTGCCGCAAGCAGGGGCTGAAATTCGACATCATGGCCACCAGCTTCTTCCTCGGCCGCCGCTCGGTGGTGCCGTCCGCCCAGTCGGGCATGCCGCTATGGCAGGACAAGATCTTCATCTTCCTGATGCGCAACGCCGCCAACCCGACCGACTTCTACAAGATACCCCCCGGCCGCGTGGTCGAGCTGGGCGCCCAGGTAACCGTCTAGCCGATGAATGTCCTTTCGCTGGCGGCCGACGCCCTCTGGATCATCGCCCTGTCGATCATGGCCAGCGCCAGCCGCGCGGCGTGGGAACGCGCAAAGCCGGACGCCCGCGTGCCGCCGCCGCTCATGCCGGGAATGCGGGTCAGCCGCACCGTCGCGCTCGCCGTGGGTCCCGGCGTCGGCCTGGTCCTGGGCGGCGTCCTGCTGTTCCTGCACCGGAGCACGGCGCCGGTCGGGCCGGAATCGCTGGTCTGGTTCTGCCTGCGCGCCATCACCGCCGCGCTCTTCGCGCTCGGCTATCTGCGCTATCTGCAGGCCGCGCTTGAGACCATGCAGCGCGAGGAGCAGTTCAAGTCCTAGGTCGGTCATGCCGCTTTGGCCTTGAACCCCGCTCGCGTTCGCCCTTAAACGCCCGCGCGACCCGCTTCCTCCCCCTGCCCCTCCCCAAGGACCCGCGCCCATGGCCGCCGACACGTCGATCAAGAAGGTCGTCCTCGCCTATTCCGGCGGCCTGGACACCTCGATCATCCTGAAGTGGCTGCAGCAGGAGTACGGCGCGGAGGTGATCACCTTCACCGCCGACCTCGGCCAGGGCGAGGAGCTGGCGCCGGCCCGTGAGAAGGCGCTGATGCTGGGCATCAAGCCCGAGAACATCTTCATCGAGGACCTGCGCGAGGAGTTCGTCCGCGACTACGTGTTCCCGATGTTCCGGGCCAACACCGTCTACGAGGGCCAGTACCTGCTCGGCACCTCGATCGCCCGGCCGCTGATCGCCAAGGGGCAGATCGACATCGCCCGCCGGATGGGCGCCGACGCCGTCTGTCATGGCGCCACCGGCAAGGGCAACGACCAGGTCCGTTTCGAGCTCGGCTACTACGCGCTGGAGCCCGACATCAAGGTGATCGCGCCGTGGCGCGAGTGGGACTTCAAGAGCCGGGAGGCGCTGATCGAATTCGCCGAGAAGAACCAGATCCCGATCTCCAAGGACAAGCGCGGCGAGGCCCCGTTCAGCGTCGACGCCAACCTGCTGCACTCCTCGTCGGAGGGTAAGGTGCTGGAGGACCCGGCCGTCGAGGCGCCGGAGTTCGTCCACATGCGCACCATCGCGCCGGAGGACGCCCCCGATAAACCGACCGTGTTCACCCTCGACTTCGAGAAGGGCGACCCCGTCGCCGTCGACGGCGAGCGGCTGTCGCCGGCCGCCCTGCTGACCAAGCTGAACGAACTCGGCCACGACAACGGCGTGGGCCGCCTGGACCTGGTGGAGAACCGCTTCGTCGGCATGAAGTCGCGCGGTGTCTACGAGACCCCCGGCGGGACCATCCTGCTGGCCGCCCACCGGGGCATCGAGTCGATCACGCTGGATCGCGGCTCGATGCACCTGAAGGACGAGCTGATGCCGAAGTACGCCACGCTGATCTACAACGGCTTCTGGTTCTCGCCCGAGCGCGAGATGCTGCAGGTCGCCATCGACCACTAGCAGGCCATGGTCACCGGCCAGGTGCGGGTGAAGCTCTACAAGGGCAACGTCACCGTCATCGGCCGCACCAGCCCCTACTCCCTCTACGATCAGGACCTGGTGACCTTCGAGGAAGGCGCCGTCGCCTACGACCACCGCGACGCCGCCGGCTTCATCAAGCTCAACGCGCTACGCCTGCGCGTGAAGGCCCAGCGCGACAAACGCATCGCGAAGTAGGCGCGCGCGCCCTACCCCCGCGGTTTTCGCTTCAGCGCCACGTAGAGCGCGCCCTCACCACCGTGGCGGCGGTGGGCTTCAGCGATGCCGGCGACGATGTCCCGCAGTCCCGGCGCGGCGAGCCACTCCGGCGTGCGGCGACGCAGGATCCCGTCGCCCATCATGCCCTTGCCGGTGATCACCAGCACCGCGCGGAACCCCTCGTCCCAGGCCCGGCGCAGGAAACCGTCCAGCGCGGCGCGGGCGCGGTCCTGATCCATGCCATGCAGGTCGATGCGTGCGCCGATCGGGTCGCGCTCCCTAGCGATGCGGTGCTTGCGGCGCGGTTCGATGAACTCGGGCGCTTCACGCGCCGTCCGCGCAGGCGGTTTCAACGGATGCGCGCCTTTCGAGGGCGCCGGTGACGGCTTGGCCGCGGCGGACTTCATCGTCACTTCCGGCGCAGGCAGCGCCTCCGGAACAACCCTGCCGGCGAGCGGATGGATGGTCGCCGCGACCAAAGACCACAGACGCTGCTCGTCCGGCTTCAGCGGCCGTTTCACCGCGGCTGCGGCCCGACCCGCGGCGCGAGCTTGTACATGCGCAGCGTATGGCGCACGCGGCCTGCCTCCGCACCGGCGCGAGCCCCCTGCCCAAGGTAGAGGTCGGCGCGGACAGCGCCCTTGATCGCGCCGCCGGTGTCCAGCGCCATCGCCAGGCGACGGTAGGCGGGAAAGGCGCCGGCCAAGGTCGGGGCTTCGGCGTCCAGCCAAAACAGCTCGCCCATGCGATGCTGCGAGGCGTCGACCGCGATCGAATAGCCGGCTGGCAGCGGCACGCGCGCCGAACCCATCGGCGGCAGGCCGTCGTCAGGGCCCAGCGTGAAGAACACGTAGCGCGGGTTGAGCCTCATGACCGCGTCGGCCTCGGGGCCCTTGTGGGCGGCCAGCCAGTTACGGATTGCATCGCCCGAGGTGTTGTTCCCGGCCAGCAGTCCGCGCTCGCGCATCGGATTGGCGATGCCCACAAACGGCAGGCCGTTGGTCGCCGCGACCCCGGCCTTCATCCGTCGCCCATCCTCCATGGTCAGGACCCCGGAACCCTGGATCTGCAGGAAGAACAACTCCTCGGGTCGCATCCAGGCCAGCGCGCGGCCGACCGGCGCCGCCTCGATCGCGGCGCGGTCAGGATAGGGCTCCAGGCGCGAACCGATCTTGCGCGACACCGCCGGCCGGCCGGGCGACGGCGTCGAGACAACCAGATCGCTGGGTTTGGGGCGCACTGGCGCGCTGAACTCGGCGTCGGGTCGCCACCTGGCGGGATACTCGGGCGCGAAATAGCCGGTCAGCACGCCTTCGCCGGCGGAAGCCTCAGCGCGGAAATTCTCTTCGAAGAAGGCGCGCGCCTGGCGGTCGTCCAGCGCCGTGCGGGCGCGGGCCCGGCGGCAGACCTCGGCCATGGCGGAGTCGGCGGCGGCGCCGCAGGTGGCCTGGAACGCCGCGAACGCCGCGGCGTGGTCTTCGCTGCGCCATCCGGGAAGATGTGACAGGTCCAGCCGCGGCGCCGGCGCAGGCTGCGTCGGCTGCGGGCGGCTTGGCGACGATGGCCTAGGTCCCGGCTGTTGGGTGGCGCACGCCGCGACGATGAGGGCCGCCATCGCGGCCCTCGCAGGACCGAAACGCACTCAGGCCTCCGCGGCGTCGACGTGGACCAGGATCCAGTTGGGATCGCGATTGCTGAGATTGCGCTCGAACGTCCAGAGCTCGGCGGTGCGGCGGTCGTCGACCGCCTCGCCCTCGGCGCCCTTGGTGCGGCTGCGGAACTCGGCCAGGAAGCGCACGGTGGCGCGCGCGAAATCGCCCTCCACGTCGGCCTTTTCGAGGTCGGCGCGAGGCGGGTGCAGGAACTCGACCGTCTCGCTGCCGCCCTCGTTCTCGCGTTGGGCGATGGCGGTCTCGAAACTGGCCATGACGTTGGGCGCCAGCAGGTTGCGCAGGGTCGCGCGATCGCCCGCGGCGAAGGCCCGCACGGTCATCTCGTAAGCCTGTTTGCAGCCCGCGAGGAAACGGTCGATGTCGAAGCTGGGGTCGCGGGCGCGGATCGCCGCCAGGCCGCTCAGCGCCACGCCGTCGTCGGCGGGATCAGCCGGCCGGTCGGTCGGGCGCTCGGGCGCGCCAGCGCGCGCCTCCGCCGCCGCTGCGTCTTCCGGCTGACGGCCGACACGGCGGCCGAGCACCGAATAGAGCTGGTACAGCACGATGGCGGCCAAACCGGCGAAGATGATGAGTTCCAGGATCTGCAAAACGCTCTCAGTTCATACGCTTTCGGGCTCAAGTCCCAATATAGGACCCCGGAACGCCCGCGTCAGGGGCGACATTGCATCAGCAGGTAGCGCGTGATAGCTGCCCCGCCCAGCCGACGGGCGCCGCTTCAGCGCCTCCGCAGGTGCAGCGAAGCCGAACCCGCGACAGCCCTTAGCACGGATCAAGTTAAATGACCGACACCGACGCTGGCTCAGCCCAAACCCAAAACGGCCAGCTCACCGAAGAGCCGGGCATCCGCATCCTCGCCCAGTTCATCCGCGACCTGTCCTTCGAGAACCCGCGAGCGCCCGATGCGCTCCGTTCCACCGGACCGCAGCCGCAGATCGATGTCGGCGTCGAGATGAACGCCCGGGGCCGCGACGATGGTTTCTTCGAGGTCGACCTGAAGCTTTCGGCCCGCGCCAACCGTGAGGACGGCCCGCTGTTCGTCGTCGAGCTGCTGTACGGCGGCGTGTTCGCGCTGAACGGGGTGCCGCAGGAGAGCGTCGAGGCGGTGCTGCTCACCGAATGCCCGCGCTTCATGTTTCCGTTCGCCCGGCGGATCATCGCCGACGTGACGTCCGAGGGCGGCTTCCCGCCCTTCCTGCTGGACCCGATCGACTTCGCCGCCGTCTACGCTTCGCGCAAGGCCGAGGAAGTCATCGGTCACGCCTGACGCAGGTCAGAGCCCGAACCGCGTCCAGAGCACGTCGTTCTTCATCGCATCGCGGACAAAGGCGGCGTGGAGCGCGCGTTCCGCGTCGGTGGATCGCATAGCCATGGGCCTGGGCCGCTCGCCGTAGGTCGTCTGGCCTGCCACGGCGACGGCCACCGTGGCCGCCGTTGCGGTCAGCTCCAGCCGACGCTCGCGCCCGCCCTTCAGCTCCAGGTAGACGCTGGCCAGCAGCCGCGCATCGATCAGCGCGCCATGCTTCTCACGCTCCAACAGCGAGATCTTGAAGCGCTTGCACAGCGCATCGAGCGAATTGTGCATGCCCGGAAAGCGCATGCGGGCGAGCGCCAGCGTGTCCACCCAGCGCGCTTCGTGCAACGCGTCGCGGGCGCAGAGGCCCAGCTCGTGGTTGACGAAGGCGCGGTCGAAACCGGCGTTGTGGGCGACGATCGGCGCATCGCCGACGAACTCGAGGAACGCCTCGACCACCACACTCTCGGCGAACTTCGGCTTCCCGCGCAGGAACTCTTCCGACAGGCCGTGCACCTTCTGGGCGTCCGGCGGCATGTCGCGTTCAGGGTCGATGTAGGCGTGGAACGAGCGCCCGGTCGGGATGAAATCCTCGATCTCCAGGCAGGCGATCTCCACCAGGCGGTGACCTAGATGCGGTTCGAAACCGGTGGTTTCGGTATCGAGGACGATCTCTCGGGCCATACCGATTCCATGCCGCGTTTCGCGAGTCGCTTCAACCGCGCGCGGCGTCGCGGGCCTTCCCGCGCAGGGTCGCAATGATCTCGCCCACCCGCTGCCGCGCGACGTCCAGGCCCTGGCTGGTGTCGACGACGAAGTCGGCGCGCGTGCGCTTATCGGCGTCTGGCAGTTGCTTGGCGAGGATCGCCTCGAACTTCTCGGGCGTCATGCCGGGACGCGCCAGAACCCTGCTGCGCTGCACGTCGCTCGGCGCGCTGACCACAACAACGCTGTCCACGGCCTTCTCGCCGCCGGTCTCGAACAGCAGGGGAATATCCAGCACGACAAGGTCGGCGCCCCCCGCCTCCGCCTCGCGCAGGAAAGCCCTGCGGCGATCCACCATCAGCGGGTGGACGATCGCCTCCAACTTCGCCAGAGCCGCCGGGTCGGATAGCACCCGCGGTCCCAGCGCCTGGCGGTCCACGGCGCCATCCTTCGTCACGCCGGGAAACGCGGCCTCGACGGGCGCGACCGCCTCGCCTCCCCTGGCGTAGAGCGCATGCACCTGGGCGTCGGCGTCATAGACCGGCAGTCCGGCCTCGGCGAACATGGCCAGCGTCGCCGATTTGCCCATGCCGATCGATCCGGTGAGGCCGATCACCTTCACGCGTCAGCCCCCAGCGCAGCCAGAGCCAGTGATCGGACATCGACCTCCGCCGGCGGCGAACGGCCAAAGAAGGCTTCGAACGAGGGCCGCGCCTGGCCGATCAGCATTTCCAGGCCGTCGACGGTGCGAAGACCGGCCCCCTGGGCGTCGCGCAATAGCGGCGTGAGCAGCGGCTTGTAGGTCATGTCCATCACTACGGCGGTAGACGGCGCGGCGTCGAACGGCAGCTCGGACCCTTCCCCCAGCAACCCGGCGGAGCTGGCGTTGACGATCGCATTCACGCCGGCGAACCCGGCCGCGGCGTCGTTGAGCTTGAACGCCGAGGCCCTCGGTCCCAGCAGAGTGGCGACCACCCAGGCCTTGGACAGCGTGCGGTTGATCAGCCGCACCTCCGGCGCCCCGGCCGCCAGGAACGCC
>NZ_JAUXZW010000341.1 GCF_030693805.1 Phenylobacterium sp. | reverse complement strand
AGTTCACCTTCCACTGATGGCTGGACGCCCCCAGCATGTAGATATTGGCCCCGGCGCAGAACATGCGGTCCTTGCCGCTGGCCAGGACCACGCAGGCCGCCTGCGGATGCTCGAAGCGAATGCGCTGCAGCGCGTCGTGCAGCTCGATGTCGACGCCGAGGTCGTAGGAATTGAGCTTCAGCTTGTAGCCGGGCGCCAGGCCCGCATCCTCGTCGACGTCCAGCGTCAGCGTGGCCAGGCGGCCGTCCACCGCAAGCTTCCAGTGCCGGTAATCTTCCGGTCGCCGATCAAAGGTGATCAAGGGGGTGGCTTCCTTCCCATTCGATTGGCGTCGCGCATTATAATGCATCTATCTCGCTCAACCGTCGTTATAATGCATATCGACGCCTAAGCCTAGGACGCTTGCACGGCCGTGTTCAGGTCTTCCAGGCTCGCTTCCTGAGTTCGGCCCGCGGTGTCCACCATCGCATCGGCCCGCGCATAGAGCCCCTCGCGCCGCCGCAGGATCGCCTCGAGGTCGGCCATCGCTTCCGGGGTGTTGGACATCGGCCGGGTGTCGCCCTGGGCCAGCACCCGGTCCATGTGCTCGCGCGGCGAGGCCTTGATCCAGACGGTGAAGCACGTGCTGAGCAGGCGCTCGAATGTCGCCGGCTCCGACACGATGCCGCCGCCGGTGGCGATCACCGCCTGGGTGTCGCGCTCCAGCACCCGGTCGAGACTGGCGCGCTCCAGGCGGCGGAAGCCTTCGGGGCCGTAGAGGTCGAAGATGGCGCTGAGGGACAGGCCGCTTTCGCGTTCGATCTCACGGTCAAGTTCAATGAACGCCACGCCCCGGCGCTGGGCGAGCGAGGCGCCTAACGACGACTTGCCCGCGCCGCGCAGGCCCACCAGCGCGATGCGGGCGCGGCGCGCCTGCGGATCGGCGCGGCCGAACTGGCGCAGCAGCGACTGCCGCGCCTGGTCGAGCTGCTCGGGGCCAAGCGAGCGCAGCAGATCGAGTGTGCTCGACAGTGCGTCGACCGGCTCGGCGCGGTCCGACACCAGACGCTCGACCGGGATCTGCAGGGCGTCGGCCAGTTGGCGCAGCAAAAGGATCGAGATGTTGCCCTGACCGTGCTCGAGCTGCGCAAGATATCGCTCGGAGACGTCCGAGCGCTGGGCCAGCGCCTTTCGCGACAGGCCCGCCAGCAGGCGCGCGCCGCGGACCCGTTCGCCCAGTCCCTCAAGGTAAGCCGAAGGGCCGGCGCCGAAGTCAGGGTTGGACGCCATGCTTTCAGTCTCGCTCCTGTGCGACGTTCATGTACCATATCGCGCAACAGGCAATAAACTGCATTTCCGCCTGGGCGCGCCGTCCCCGGATGAACAGACAACGGCGCAAGGGAGGAAGGCCATGGACCATGCGTCCAGCGCGGGCGGCTACAACGCCGCCGTGGACCTTATCGAGCGCAATCTGCGCGCGAACCCTGCCAAGATCGCCATCATCGACGACGCGGGCCGCTACAGCTACGCCGAGACGGCTGGGCGCGCCGACCGCTGCGGCGCGGGCCTGCTGGGCCTTGGCTTCGCACCTGGCGACCGGGTGGCGCTGGGCTTGCTCGACGGTGTGGATTTCGTCGCCTGCTTCCTCGGCGCGATGAAGGCCGGACTGATCCCGATCCCGCTCAACACCCTATTCCCTGTCGCCGACTACGCCTACATCCTCGCCGACAGCGGCGCGCGGGCGGCCGTGGTCTCGCCATCGCTTGCCGATCAGTTCCGCGCCGCTGCCGCGCAGGCCGGCTGGACGGGCCGGCTGGTGATCGCAGGGGACGGCGCGCTGCCCGGCGAGGTCGGACTCCACGACTTCGCTCCGACCACCGCACCGCTCGAGCCGCACCTGACCACGCCGCAGGCCGAAGCGTTCTGGCTCTATTCGTCCGGCTCCACTGGCCGGCCCAAGGGCGCCGTCCATCGGCACGAAAGCCTGATGCTCACGGCAGACCTGTTCGCCCGCCAGGTGTTCGGGATGCGCGCGGACGACGTGGTCTATTCCGCCGCCAAGCTGTTCTTCGCCTACGGGCTCGGCAACGCCCTCACCTTCCCGATGGCGGCGGGCGCGACCACCGTGCTGCGCGCCGAGCGGGTGACGCCGGAGGTGGTCGGCCGAGCCGTGGCCGAGCAGGACGTCACCGTCTTCTGCGGCGTCCCGACGCTTTATGCCGGCCTGCTCGCCTCTCCGCACGCGCCTGGGCGAAGTTCCAGCCTGCGCGTCTGCCTCTCGGCAGGCGAAGCCCTGCCCCAGGAACTGGGCGAGGCGTGGGAAGCGCGCACCGGGGTGGAGATCGTCGACGGCATCGGCTCGACGGAGATGCTGCACATCTACGTCTCCAACCGGCCGGGCGCGGTGCGCTATGGGACCACTGGCCAGGCGGTCCCGGGCTATGAGGTCCGCGTGGTCGATGACGCTGGCGACAGCGTCGGACCGGGCGAGGTCGGCGAGCTGTTTGTGCGGGGCCCCACTTGCGCGTCCTACTACTGGAACAACCCGCAGAAGACCGACGCCACCTTCGTCGACGGCTGGATGCGCACAGGCGACAAGTTCACCATGGACGCCGACGGCTTCCTCACCCACTGCGGACGGGCCGACGACATGCTCAAGGTCAGCGGCAACTGGGTGTCTCGCGGCGAAGTCGAGAACGCCCTGCTGGGCCACCCCGCGGTGCTGGAGGCCGCGGTGATCGGCGTGCCGGACGCCCACGGCCTGACGCGCACCAAGGCCTTCGTGGTGCTCAAGCCCGGCCATGCCGCCGGCGCGTCGCTGGAAGCTGAGCTGCAGGCGCACGCCAAGGCTAGGCTCGCGCCCTACAAGTATCCTCGGCTGATCCAATTCACCGATCAGTTGCCGAAGACCGCAACCGGCAAGATCCGCCGCCACATGCTGCGCGAAGCCGAGGCCGCGACGGGGTCCGAGGCGTCGACCTGACCACAGACGAAAGCGGCTCCCCAAATTGCTTGGGGAGCCGTCGATGTGCACGTCGTAAAAGGGCGCCTAGTTCAGCTCACCCTTCTTGTAGCCCAGCACGTCGCGGGCCACGAGGATGCGCTGGATCTCGCCGGCGCCCTCATAGATGTCGGCGATACGCGCATCGCGGAACCACTTTTCGGCCAGGTAGTCCTCAGAGAGGCCTTCCGGGCCGAGCAGCTCCAGGCAACCCTGGGTGATCTGGCGCGCCGCCTTGCCGCCGATGGCCTTGGCCATCGAGGCTTCGGTGCGATAGCCGAGCGAGGTGGTGCCCAGCTGGGTCTGCTTCCACTTCACTTCCATGATCGTGCCCCAGGCCGCTTCCCAAAGCGCTTCCATGCGGATGATCTTGTCTTCGGCCGCGCTGCGCGCCTTCACGCCGCGCGCATAGTCGACTTCGATGCCGCCTTCGGCCAGCTTCGCCTTGGTGAAGTCCAGCATCGAACGGCACAGGCCCAGCGCGCCGGCCGCGACCAGCGGGCGGTTGTGGTTGAAGCGGCTCATCGTGCGGCCGAAATCGGCCTCCAGGCGGTTGATGGCCGGAACCCGGATGTCGTCCATCGTGAAGCCGGCGATGTCGAACTGGTGCATGCCGAGCTTCTGGAACTGCTGCATCTCGTGGAAGCCCTTCATGTCCTTCGTGATGATGAAGGAGCTGAAGAGCCGCCGGCCCTGTTCGTCAGGCACGCCGCGCAGCAGGGTGACTGCGCCGTCCAGCTTGTTGATGGCCGAGATGAACACCTTCTCGCCGTTCAGGACGTATTCGTCGGTCGCCGCGTCATAGCGCCACGTCGACGCCATGTTGCCAGGGTCGGAGCCGGCGCCCGGCTCGGTCAGGCCGATGGCCAGGCGCAGGTGGCCGAACTTGGCCTTCTGTTCGTCCGTGCCGAAGTCCTCGAGCACCATCGAGCCGAAGCCCAGTCCCTCGGGCCGCATGTCCAAGTCCTTGGCGCTGACCATGTGCATCAGGGCGTCGACCATGATCTCGCCGCTGGTGCCTTCGTCGCTCTCGTGCAGCAGCTGGTAGGGATCGGGCTTGCCTTCCAGCGCGGGGTGCAGGGTCTTGACCACCGGCGGCTTGTGCTCGGCCTCGCGATCGACTTCGCGGGCGAACTTGCGGCCCAGCTCGTACTCTTCTTGGATCAGGTCCAGAAAGCGTTGGTCGCCTTCGGTGAGGCTGAAATCAACCATGTCGGTTTCCTCTCGAAATGTGGGGATGCGAAGCGTGCGGCTCAGACGCCGGCCACGCCCTCGAGAACGGACAGCGAGCGGGCGTTGCGATACCACATCTCGATCGGGTGAGCCTTGACGAAGCCGTGGCCGCCGAACGCCTGCAGGCCGTTGTCGGCGATCTGCATCGTCTGCTGGCTGGCGTAGGTGTAGGCCAGTTGGGCGGTGCGGGTGGCGGGAAGCTTGCTTTCCAGCTCCCAAGCGGCCTTCCAGTTCATCCAGCGCATCGCGTCGACATCGATCTTCATGTCGGCGATGTCGAAGGCGACCTTCTGCTTCTGCGCGAGCGGAGTGCCATGCACGATGCGTTCCTTGGTGTAGGGAACGACGTATTCGAGGACGCCGCGGCTGAGGCCCGCCATGATCGAGGCCAGGCCAACCCGGGCGCTGTCGACGATCTTCTGGATGTCCGCGCCGTTGCCTTCGCCGAGGCGCATCGAGGCGGGAACCTTGACGCCGTCGAAGCTCACTTCGGCGAGCTCGAGCGCGCGCAGGCCGAGCGTGCCCTTCGGCGCTTCGACCTTAACGCCCGAGGCGTCCCGCGGCA
>NZ_JAUXZW010000340.1 GCF_030693805.1 Phenylobacterium sp. | reverse complement strand
CGCCGCGGGCCCGACGGGACCCTCGCCGATCCGCGGTGGGCGGCGAGCGCAGTGTCGCTGGCGCGCCGGTATTCCGCGCCTGTGGTCCCGATCCACCTGGACGGGCCAGCCTCCACCCTGTTCCACCTGTTCAACCGGTTTTCGAGCGAACTGCGGGACATCACCCTGTTCCACGAGCTGTTGAACAAGCGAGGCCGAGCTTTCACCCTGACCGTAGGGCCGACGATCGCGCCAGACGCGCTGGACGGGGAGGCCGCCGAGGTGAGCGCCGCCCTGAAACGCTACGTCGAGCAGACCCTGCCGCTCGGCCCTGACCGGCCGTTCGCATGAGCGGCGCCCGTGAACTCACCCTCGCCGACGAGGCGGCCACCGCCAGGCTGGGGGCTGCGCTGGCCGCGGCGCTGCGTCCAGGCGAGGCGATCTGCTTGAGCGGGCCGCTCGGCGCCGGCAAGTCGACGCTGGCCCGCGCCCTGGTGCGAGCCCTGACGACGCCGGACGAGGAGGTGCCCAGCCCGACCTTCACCCTGGTGCAGTTCTACGAGGGCGCGCGACTCAAGATCGCCCATTTCGACCTCTACCGGCTGAACTCGCCCGACGAGGCCTACGAGATCGGCCTGGACGAGGCGCTGGACGACGGGGCGGCGGTCATCGAATGGCCCGAGCGCCTGCAGGGTCGCCTGCCACCGGCGCGACTCGATATAGAGATCACCCTGGAGGGAACCGGTCGCCGCGCGCGGCTGGCGCCCCGCGGCGCCTGGGAAGGACGCAAGCTTGAGTTCTGATCGCGAAACGCTGAAGGCCGAATTCCTGCGCAGCGCCGGGCTGGACGCCGCGCGGCGGGAACCGCTGAGCGGAGACGCCTCCACGCGCCGCTACGAGCGCTTGTACCCGGCGATGGGCGGCAGCCTGATCTTCATGGACCAGCCGCCGGTGGAGAGCGATCCCTGCCCGCCGGACGCGACGCCCGAGCAGCGCCGTGCGGGCGGATACAATGCGCTGGCCCGGCTCGCCGCCGGTCGCGTGGACGCCTTCGTCGCCGCCGCCGGCTGGCTGCGCGCCCAGGGTCTGTCGGCGCCGCGCATCGAGGCCCACGACGCCGGGCACGGTCTGGCGGTGCTGGAAGACCTCGGCGACGACCTCTACGCGCGGCTGATCGAGGACGGCGCCGACGAGTGGCCCCTGTACGACGGAGCCATCGAGGCGCTGGTGCGCCTGCACGCCATCACCCCGCCGGCCATGCTCAGCGCCGATGGCGCAGACTGGCCGCTGCTGGACTACGACGCGGTGGCGCTGCGCACCGCCGGCGACCTGTTCGTCGAATGGCTGCCCAAGCTGAAGACCGACCTCACGTTCGGCGCGGACGCGACCGCCGAATGGGACGCCCTCTGGACGCCGATCTACGCGCGGGGCGCGGCCGGGGCTTCGGTGTTCTGCCATCGCGACTACCACGCCGAGAACCTGATCTGGCTGCCGGGGCGCGAGGGCGCGGCTCGTGTAGGATTGCTGGACTTCCAGGACGCCCTGCGCGCCCATCCGGCATGGGACCTGTCGATGCTGCTGCACGACGCGCGCCGCGACGTCTCCGCCGATCTTGAGGCCGCGGCGCTGGGCCGGTATTTCGCGCTGCGTCCCGACGCCGACCGGGCTGCTCTGACGGCCGACTACCATGCGCTGGGCGCGCTCAACATCAGCCGCATCCTCGGCATCTTCGCCCGCCTGGTGACCCGCGACGCCAAGCCCCGCTACGCCGCCTTCATGCCAAGGCTGTGGGAATACCTCGACCGCTGCTTGGGCGATCCCGAGCTTGCCGCGCTCAAGGCCTGGTTCGACCGCAACGTGCCGCGGGACGCGCGCCAGTGAGCGCGCCCGTCACCGCCATGGTGCTGGCCGCCGGCGTCGGGTCGCGCATGCGCCCGCTGACCGACACCCAGCCCAAGGCGCTTGTGCAGGTGGCCGGCAAGCCGCTGATCGACCACGTGCTGGACCGCCTGGCCGACGCCGGCGTCGAGCGCGCGGTTGTCAATGTGCACCACTTCGCCGAGCAACTGGAGGCCCACCTCGCCGCCCGATCGAGGCCCAGCGTGCAGATCTCCGACGAGCGCGCCGGTCTGCTGGATTCCGGCGGCGGCATCCATCGCGCCCGCGCGCTACTAGGCGACGACCCGATCTGGGTGGCGAACATCGACTCCCTTTGGATCGACGAGGGCTTACCGCCGCTGGAGGCGATGAAGGCCGCCTGGGATCCAGAGGTCATGGACTGCCTGCTGCTGCTGGTGCAGCGCGGACGCGGCATCGGCTTCGAGGGGCCGGAGGGATTCTGGCGCGACGCCGACGGGCGGCTGGTGCACTCGCGCGATCCGCTTAAGCCGACGCCATTCGCTAACGTCGGCTTCCAGATTCTCAAGCCCCAGATCCTCGAAATGGAAACCGACGCGGCCTTCTCGATCCTGCCCACCTGGCGGCGGCTGTCGGCGCAAGGACGGCTGTTCGGCGTGCCGATGGAGGCGTTCTGGATGCACGTCGGCGACCTCGCTGCGCAGGAGGCGGCGGAGGCCAGGCTAAGGTGAGCTGGGAGGCGATCTTCGGCCGTCCCGGACCGCGCTGGTTCAACATCCCGGCGCACCGGCCGTTCGCCCTGGATCTGGCGCAGGGCCTGCAGGCGGCGCTCGTGGACCTGGGGCCGGAGGCGCTGTCGCAGGCCGTGGTGCTGACGCCGACCCGGCGCGGCGCGCGAGCGCTGGCCGACGCCTTCCTGGCCGCCGCTGAAGGGCGTGCGGTGCTGCCGCCGCAGATGCGCCCGCTGGGCGACCTGGACGAGGGCGAACCGCCGTTCGAACCGGGCGACATCGCCCTCGACCTGCCGGCCGCCATCGAGCCGCTGCGGCGCAGGTTCGAACTCACCCGGCTGGTCCACGACCAGGCGCATCTGCTGGCCGGCGGCGCGCCGGGCGCGGCCCAGGCGCTGGAATTGGCCGACGCCCTGGGAAGCTTCTTCGACAGCCTGCAGATCGAGGAGATCGACGCCCAGGACCGCTTGGACGAACTGGTCGAGGCCGATCTCGCCGAACACTGGCGGCTGTCCAGCTGCTTCCTCGAGGCGGCGCTTCACGCGTGGCCGAAGCGGCTGCAGGCCATGGGCCTGGTGGACGTCAGCGCGCGCCGCGTCGCCCTGCTGCGGCGCCTGGCGCAGAGCTGGCGGGAGCGTCCGCCGCCCGGCGTGCTGATCGCCGCGGGGTCTACCGGCACTGCGCCGGCCACCGCCGACCTGCTGGCGGTGATCGCCGCCGCGCCGCTGGGCGCAGTGGTGCTGCCGGGGCTCGACGAGAGCCTGGCGAATGACGCGTGGGACAATGTCGGCGAACAGCATCCGCAGGGCGCCATGCGCCGTCTGCTGCTGCGGGCCGAGGTGGATCGCGGCGCAGTCGCCACATGGCCGGCCTCGTCCACGTTCCAGGCCCGGGGCCGATGGCGCCGCCGGGTGGTCAACGAGGCGCTGCGCCCCGCCGAATCCACCGCCGACTGGCTGGGCGTGATAAACAAGCTGCGCCTTGAGGGTGAGAAGGAGGAGATCGACCCGATCGCCGCCGGCCTCGAGGGCCTCAGCCTGATCAGCGCGCGCAGCGACGAGGAGGCGGCGACCGTCGCCGCCCTGCTGCTGCGTGAGACGCTGGAGACCCCGGGGCGCACCGCCGCGCTGGTCGCGCCGGACCAGGGCCTGGCCCGCCGCGTGGCCGCCAAGCTGGCGCGCTGGGGCGTGATCGCCGACTCCTCGGCTGGCGAGGCGCTGTCGGGATGCCGCTGCGGCGTGCTGGCGGGCCTTGTGGCGCGAGCCTGCGCCGACCCGCTCGACCCTGTGGTGCTGCTGGCGATCCTCAAGCACCCGTTCGCCCGCTTCGGGCTGGAGCCTGCCGCGCTCGACGCCGCCCGCGAGACGCTGGAGCGCCGTGCGTTGCGCGGGCCGCGGCCCGACGCCTGGGAGGTGATCGAGGCGCGCCTGGGCGACGCCCATCCTGCCGCTCTTGACCTCGCCGCACGCCTGCGCGTCGTGCTCGAAGCGCTCTGCACGCCCTTCGCGGATGACGAGGCGACGCCGGGCGACGCGGCCCGCGCTCTGGCCACCGCGATGGAGGCGATCGCCGCCGACGCCAGCGGCGAACCTGGCCAACTCTGGGCCGGCCACGGCGGCGAGGCCATGGGGCGCTTGCTGTCGTCGCTGATGCGGGAAACCGAAGGTCTGCCGGCGGTCACCGCCCACCGCTTCGCCGATCTGCTGTCGCGGCTGGTCGAGGGCGAAACGGTGCGGGCCGGCGGCGCGACTCATCCGCGCCTGCGCATCCTCGGCGCCATCGAGGCCCGGCTGGTGCGCGCCGATCGCCTGATCCTGGCCGGCCTGGAGGAGGGCGTCTGGCCCCGAGGGGCGCCGTTGGATCCGTTCCTGTCGCGCCCCATGCGCGAGAAGCTGGGCCTGCCGCCGCCGGAGCGCCGGGTCGGCCTGGCCGCGCACGACTTCGCCCAGGCGGCCTGCGCGCCGGACGTGGTGCTGCTGCACGCCGAGCGCCGCGAAGGCGCGCCGGCGGTGAAGTCGCGCTGGCTGTGGCGGCTGGAGACCCTGGCCCGCGGCGCGGGCGTCGCCATCGCCACACGCCCCGAACTTCTCGACTGGGCGCGCAACCTCGACGCCCCTGGGGAGTACGCCCCGGCCCGCCGGCCCGCGCCCGCGCCGCCCGTGGAGCATCGGCCGCGCGTACTGGCGGTGACCCGCGTCGAGGCCCTGACCCGCGACCCCTATGCGGTCTGGGCGCGCGACATCCTCAAGCTGCGGCGCCTGGAGCGGCCGGACGAGCCGGTGGAGGCGCGCGCTCGTGGCACCGCCATCCACGCGGCGTTCGAGCGGTTCGCCAAGACCTGGCCGCGCGAGGTGCCCGACGACGCGGCGCAGGTCTTCGAGGGCTATTACGTCGAGGCGTTGGAGGCGGCCGGGATGCCCCGCGCGGCGTTGGCGCGCGAACGCGCCCTGGCGCGCGAGGCGGCGATGTGGGTGGCCGACCTTGAGCGCCGCCGCCGCAAGGTCGGACCGACCCTGTTGATCGAGGCCAAGGGCAAGTTGACGTTCAAGACGGCGGGCGGCCTGTTCACCGTCACCGCCATCGCCGACCGGATCGAACTGACCCCCGACGGGTTCGGCCACATCCTCGACTACAAGACCGGCAAGGCGCCGTCGCAGAAGGTGGTGGACGCGGGCTTCTCGCCGCAACTCACCCTGACCGCCGCGATCCTGGGCGCCGGCGGGTTCGCCGAGGCCGGCGAGGTGATCCCGGGCGATCTCACCTATCTGGAGGTCACCGGGCGCAAGCCGGCCGGCCGCGAGGAGGTGCGCGCCGTGGCCGGCGAACGGGCCCATGAGGCGGCCGAACTGGCGCTGATCGGCCTGAAGGACCTGATCGAACAGTTCGAGGACCCGTTGCGCGCCTATGTCTCGCGCACCGCCCCGCAGTTCGTCCACCAGTACGCCAGCGACTACGATCACCTGGCCCGCGTGTTCGAGTGGTCGACCAGCGGCGATGACGGGGAGGGAGAAGCGTGAACCTGATCGTCGACGCGGCCATCGCCGACCCGCAGCGTGTCGCGGCCGACCCGACGCTCTCGGCCTTCGTCACCGCCAACGCCGGGTCGGGCAAGACCAAGACCCTGATCGATCGGGTGGCGCGGCTGCTGTTGGCCGGGGCCGAGCCGGCGGCGATCCTCTGCGTCACCTACACCAAAGCCGCCGCCGCCGAGATGCAGCGGCGGCTGTTCGAGCGCCTGGGCCGCTGGTCGGTGTGCGACGACCTCGAACTGTCGCATCAGCTCGCCGAGCTTGAAGGTCCGGCGGCGAATGACGACTACGAGCCGGCGCGCCTGTCGGCGGCCCGCGCGCTGTTCGCCCGGGCGCTGGAGACGCCCGGCGGCCTGAAGATCCAGACCATCCACGCCTTCTGCGAGAAGCTGCTGCGGCGCTTTCCCCTTGAAGCCGGGGTCTCGCCTGGGTTCCGGGTGATGGACGACGTGGCCGCCGCCGCAGTCGCCGCCAGCGCCCGGCGCGGCGTCGCTCACTACGCCCTGGAAGGAACCGGCGCGGTCGCCGAGGCCTACGCCCGGTTCTCGGTCGCCCTCGACTTCAACGCCTTCAATTCGATGTTCCAGGCCTTCGAGGCGCGGCGCGGCGCACTGGCCGCCTTCCTGGACGTCCAGGGCGGGTTACGCGGCTCGCAGTCCTGGATCTGGGAGGCCTGCGGGTTCGACGGGCCGGCCGACGCCGAGGCTGAGGCGGCCGAAGCCATGGCGGCTCTGGATGGCGAGCTTTGCCTGGCCGCGGCGGCGGTGCTGGACGCCGGCGGCAAGACCGACCAGCGCTGCGCCGCGCAACTACGCGCCCTCGCCCAACTTGAGGCGCCGACCCTGGCCGACGCCCTGGCCGTGCTGTTCACCGAGAAGGGCGAAGGAACGCCGGCCACGTGGGTCGCCAAGACCAGCGGCCTGAAGGCGCACGAGGCACTGCGCGGCCGCCTGCTGGACGCGCAGCGGGCGCTGGAGATCGGGCGCGAGAAGGTGCGCGCCGCACGGGTGGCCTGGGACAGCGTCTATGCGCTCACCCTGGCCGACGCCTACCTCACCGCCTATCGCCTGGAGAAGCAGTCCGCCGGCGCCCTGGACTTCGCCGACCTGATCGAGCGCACGGGCAAGCTGCTGGCCACGCGGCCGGCGGCGGCCTGGGTGCTCTACAAGCTGGACGGCGGCATCGACCACGTGCTGGTCGACGAGGCGCAGGACACCGCGCCCGAGCAGTGGGACATCGTCCGCGCCCTGACCGGCGAGTTCTTCTCCGGCGAGGGTCGCCCGCGCGACACGCAGATCGAACGCAGCCTGTTCATCGTCGGCGACGACAAGCAGTCGATTTATTCGTTCCAGGGCGCTGACCCTGAACGCCTGATCCTCGAGACCCAGGACTACATGCTGCGGATCGAGGCGGCGCTGCGGCGCGGCGTGGTGGCGCCGCTGACCGCCTCGTGGCGCTCGACGGTCGAGGTGCTGCGCTTCGTCGACGCGGTGTTCATCGCCGGCGCGCCGCCGAGGCTGGAACCGCTGCGCCACGAGCCGATGCGCGCCGACCATCGCGGCTGCGTCGACGTGTGGCCGCTGGTGCAGGAGATCCGCGGCGAGGAACGCGGCGCCTGGGACGCGCCGCTGGATGCGGAGGCCGAGACCGGCGCGAACCGGCGGCTCGCCGAGGCCATCGCCTGCGAGATCGGCGATCTGGTGGCGCGCGGGGACGCGGTGTTCGACAAGGACTCCCAGGCCTGGCGCCCCGCGCGGTTTGGCGACGTGCTGATCCTGGTGCGAAAACGCGGCGCGCTGTTCGAGGACATCCTGCGCGCGCTGAAGCACGCCCGCGTGCCGGTGGGCGGGGCCGATCGCTTGGCGCTGTCGCAGCACATCGTCTTCGACGACCTGATGGCGCTGGCCCGATTCGTCCAATTCCCGCGCGACGAGCTGAACCTGGCGGCGCTGCTGAAGAGCCCGCTGTGCGGCCTGGATGACGACAGCCTCTACGCGCTGGCCCATGGCCGGGATGAGCTGAACCTCTGGGACCTGCTGCATGCGCGCGCTGTTGAACGGCCGCACTGGCAGGGGGCCGCCGCGCTGCTGGCCCAGGCGCGCGCGCTGGCGGGGGAGCGGCGGCCTTTCGAGTTCTTCAGCCGCATGCTGTCGTTGCGCGATGCGCAGGGGCGCTCGACGCGCAGCCGGCTGCTGCGCCGGCTGGGCGGCGAGGCGGAGGACGCGTTGGACGAGTTCCTCAACCAGGTGCTGGCCGCCGAGGCGCGCGGCGTCGACGACCTGGAGAGCCTGATCGCGGCGTTCGCCGACCTCGACATCGTCGTCAAGCGCGAGATGGGCGACGGGCGCGACGAGGTGCGGGTGATGACCACCCACGGCGCCAAGGGGTTGGAGGCGCCGATCGTCTTCCTGCCCGAGGCCGCCGCCCAGGCCGGCGCGCGCGGATCGCCGCTGATGGAGACCGACAAAGGCGGCTTCCTGTGGAGCGCATCGAAGGCCACCGACTGCGAGGCCTCCGCCGCCGCGCGCGAGCGCCGCGCCCGCAAGGAGGACGAGGAGGCCTTGCGCCTGCTGTACGTCGCCCTGACCAGGGCCCGCGACCGGCTGGTGATCTGCGGGCGGATCGCGGCGAACCGGCGCGAGGACGGCCTGAAGGGCTGGTGGCCTCTGTTGAAGGCGGCGCTGGATCACGAGCAGGTGGCGCCGCACGTGCGCCCGGCGGCTTGCGGTGCAGTCACCGCCCTGCGCTTCGGCCCGGACCCGCGCGCGCTGGGCGCGTCGCAGCGCAGCGACTCCGGTCCCTCCGCCTTGCCGTCCTGGGCAGGGGAAGACGCCGAGGCCGAAGGTTTCGCCCGCTTCGCCCAGCCGTCCGAGACTGCGTCCGACGCCGGGCGCGCGCCCTCCCCGCTGATCGAGACCGCCGGGCTGGGGCGTTTCCGGCGGGGCGATCTGATCCACCGCCTGCTGCAGATCCTGCCCGACCTGCCAGCGTCCGACCGCGCCGCCGCGGCGGCGACCCTCCTGGGCCGCGAGACCGACCTGAACGATGTCCAACGCGCGGAGATGGCCACCGCCGCCTTGTCGGTGCTGCGGGATCCCCGCTTCGCCGAGGTGTTCGGTCCCGGGAGCCGCGCCGAGGTGGCGATCACCGGCGGGGCGTCCAGCCTGCCGGCCGGCCTGGCGATCTCGGGCCGTATCGACCGGCTGGTGGTGCTGCCAGACCGGGTGCTGGTGGTGGACTTCAAGACCAACCGCCCGTCGCCGGCGACCATCCAGGCGGCCGACCCCGCCTACATCCGCCAGATGGCGATGTACGCCGCGGTGCTGCGCGAAGTGTTTCCCGGACGCACGGTGGAAGCGGCCCTGGTGTGGACCGACGGCCCTAAGCTGATGCCGGTTCAAGAAAACCTGATGGCCCAATCATTGGTCGAGCTTGGCCGCAGTGGTTGATACCGTGGCGTCACCCGCTTACATGCCGGATCGGGAATGCGGTCGCCGCGTTGATGGTCCGGCCGCAAGAGGAGCCTTCAAATGAGCACCGTGCAAATCACCGACGAGTCCTTTGACCGGGACGTTCTTCAGGCCGATGGGCCGGTGCTCGTCGATTTCTGGGCTGAATGGTGCGGCCCCTGTAAGCAGATCGCGCCTGCGCTGGAGCAGATCTCCGACGAGCTGGGCGGCCAGGTGACCGTGGCCAAGCTCAACATCGAGGAAAGCCCCACCACGCCGTCGCGCTACGGCGTGCGCGGCATCCCGACGATGATGTTGTTCAAGGGCGGCCAGATGACCTCGATGAAGGTCGGCGCCATGCCCAAGCAGAAGATCCTCGAATGGCTCTCCGAAGCCGGCGTGCAAAGCGTCGCCTGAACGGATTGCGCCCGTCCCCGGTGAAAGCCGGGGCGGGCTTCTAGGTCGGCCAGGTCTCGGGGCTCAACGCCAGGACCTCGCCGGCGAAATGCAGCCCACCGCAGATGATGATGCGCGGCGCGGGACCCTTCGCCGCCAGCGCGAGGTCCAGCGCCGCCTGCACATCCTCAGCCGGCTCGGCCTGCAATCCCACCTCGACAGCCGCAGCAGCCAGCGCCTCCGGGGTCATGGCGGTGGCGGACTCGAACGTCGTGGTGATGATCCGCGCGCCCAGCGGCGCCACCGCCTGGAAGAAGCCCTGCGGGTCCTTGCGGCCGTACATAGCCACGATCAGCGTCAGCGGCCGGGGATCGCGCGCGGCCATCCGCTGAGCGGTCTCGGCCAGCGCCAGCGCGCCGTGCGGATTGTGCGCCCCATCCAGCCACAACTCAGCGCCCAGCGCCTTGGCTGGCGCGCCCATGGGGCCGGTCGTCAGGCGCTGGAAGCGCGCGGGCCACACCGCATTGGCGATCCCCGCCATCGCCTGATCGTCGATGCGCGCGCCGGCGAAACGTACCGCTGCGGCGACCGCAAGGCCGGCGTTCTCCGCCTGATGCCGCCCGCCGAGGCTGGGAGCCGGCAGGTCGAGCAGCCGGTCGGGGGTCTGCACCACCAGACGGCCGCGTTCCTCCCAGGCGTCGATCTCGCGGCCCATCATCCACACCGGCGCTCTCAGCGCCTCGGCTTCGGCCTCGATCACCTGGGCGGCCTCGGGGCGCTGGCGGGCGACGATCGCCGGGCGCCCGGCCTTGATGATCCCGGCCTTCTCCCAGGCGATCTTGGTGAGTTCGGGTCCCAGCATCTCCAGATGATCATAGTCCACCGGCGTGATCACGCTCACCGCGGGTGCGGGAAACACGTTGCTGCTGTCGAAACGGCCGCCCAGGCCCACCTCGATGACGCAGAGGTCGGCCGGCTGGCGGCCGAACGCCTCGAAGGCGATGACCGTCAGAATCTCGTTGAAGCTGATCTCCTGGCCGGCGTTGACCGCGATCACCTGGTCGATCAGCTCGCGCAGCTCCGGCTCCGACACCAGCGTGCCTGCGATGCGGATCCGCTCTGCGAAGCGCACCAGGTGCGGCGAGGTCAGCACGTGCACCCGCAGGCCCGCCGCCTCGCCGATGGCGCGCAGGAAGGCGCAGGTCGATCCCTTGCCGTTGGTGCCGGCCACATGGACCACCGGCCCCATCCGGTCCTGCGGGCGGCCAAGCTGTTCGAGCAGGCGTTCGACCCGCCCTGTCGACAGGTCGATGAGCGAGGGGAACTGTTCGCGCAGCCTCGCGATCAACGCGTCGAAGGCGCGGATCTCATCGTACATGCCAAGCGGGTCCTAGGGTGGCGGTCAGGCCGCCTGGGCGCGTGAGCGGCCCATCATCAGCGTCTTGAGGATCGAGCCCAGCACTTCGGGCAGGTCCTTGCGGGTCACCACCCGATCGACCATGCCGCGCTCCACCAGGAACTCCGACTTCTGGAAGGCGGCGGGAAGGGTCTCGCGGATGGTCTGCTCGATGACCCGGCGCCCGGAGAACCCGATGGTCGCATTGGGCTCGGCCAGGTGGATGTCGCCCAGCATGGCGTACGACGCCAGCACCCCGCCGGTGGTGGGATCGGTCAGCACCACCACGTAGGGCAGGCCCGCCGCCTTGACCTCGTTCACCGCCAGCGTCGTTCGGGCCATCTGCATCAGCGACAGCGTGCCTTCCTGCATCCGGGCGCCGCCGGAGGCGGTGAACACCACGAACGGCACGCCGCGCCGCACGGCCTCCTGAGCGCCCTTGATGAAGGCTTCGCCCGCAGCCATGCCCAACGAGCCGCCCATGAAGGCGAAGTCCTGCACCAGCACGATGACCGGCTGGCCCTGGATCTGACCGAAGGCTATGGCGACGGAGTCCTGCTCGCCCGTCGACTTGCGCGCGGCTTTCAGCCGTTCAGCGTACGGGCGCTCGTCGGGGAACTTCAGCGGGTCGTCGGCGACCACCGGGGATGCGATCTTCTCGAACTTGCCGTCATCGAACGTGTAGCGCAGGCGCAGTTGCGTGCCGATGCGCATGTGGCTGCCGGACGGGGTCACCCAGTGGGCGGCCTCCAGGTCCGAGCGGTAGATCATCTCGCCCGTGTCGGGACACTTGACCCACAGGTTCTCGGGCGTCTCGCGCTTGGCGAAGGCGTTGCGCACGCCAGGCGCGATCCGCGCCAGCCAGCCGCGACGTTCTCTCGGGGTTTGGGGCCCCTTGCCGGGCTTGTCGTCTTTTTGGTCAGCCATCGCCATGGTTCTAAACCGTCAGGCCGAATCGGGCGGAACGGACAGCCTTAGCCAACGATTCGACTTTTGAAAGCACGCTCAAGGTAACGTCTTCGTTCATCTGCAGGCCGTTGGCCACCTCTTCGACGAGGGCCGAGCCCACGACCACGGCGTCGGCGACGCGGGCGACCGCGGCCGCGCGCTCGGGCGTGCGGATGCCGAAACCGACCGCCACCGGCAGGCCAGAGATTCGGCGCACCCGCTCCACCGCCGGCCTGACAGCGTCCGCATCGGCTTCCTTGACGCCGGTCACCCCGGCCACCGAGACGTAGTAGACGAACCCTGAGGCGCGTCGGACGATCGTGCCGACACGCGCGTCGTCGCTGGTCGGCGTCGCCAGCATGATCAGCGACAGGCCGGCCGACTTCAGGGCGTCGGCGATGGGGTCGGCCTCTTCCGGCGGAACATCGACGAGGATCACGCCGTCGACGCCCGCCTCGGCGGCGTCGCGAGCGAAAGCCTCGACGCCCCAATTCAGAACCGGGTTCATATAACCCATGGCGATGATCGGCGTAGCGTCGTCGCGTGTGCGGAACGCGCGAACCATGCCCAGGGTCGCCTTCAGCGTCATGCCGGCGGCAAGCGCGCGCTGCGCGGCGCGCTGGATCGGCGGTCCCTCGGCCATCGGATCGGAGAACGGCATGCCCAGTTCGATGATGTCGGCGCCGGCGCCGGGCAGGCCGTCGAGGATCTTCTGGCTAGTCGCCGCATCCGGGTCGCCTGCCATCACATAGGCGACGAACGCTGCGCGCCCCTCGGCCTTCAGCGCGGCGAAGCAGGCGTCGATACGCGCCGTGGTCAAATCGAACGTCCCAGGTAGTCGGCGACGGTGGCGACATCCTTGTCGCCGCGGCCCGACAGGTTGAGCACGACGATGCCGCCCTTGCCGACCTCGGCCGCCACATCGGGCAGGCGGGCCAGCGCGTGGGCGGATTCGATCGCCGGCAGGATGCCCTCCAACTCGGCGCAGAGCTTGAACGCCTCCAGGGACTCGGTGTCGGTGGCGGTGAGATAGGTCGCGCGGCCGACGTCGTGCAGCCAGGAATGCTCCGGCCCGATGCCCGGATAGTCGAGGCCGGCCGAGATCGAATGGCCTTCCTTGATCTGGCCGTCGCCGTCCTGCAGCAGGTAGGTGAGGTTGCCGTGGAGCACGCCGGGGCGCCCGCCGTTGATCGCCGCAGCGTGTCGGCCGGTATCCATGCCGGAGCCCGCAGCCTCGACCCCATACAGCTTCACGCCCTCGTCGTTGAGGAACGGATGGAACAGGCCGATGGCGTTGGACCCTCCGCCGACGCAGGCGACCACCGCGTCGGGCAGCCGGCCTTCGAGCGCCAGCACCTGGGCGCGCGCCTCGCGACCGATCACCGCCTGGAAGTCGCGCACCATCTCCGGATAAGGGTGCATGCCGGCCGCCGTGCCGATCAGGTAGTAGGTGTCGTGGACGTTGGTGACCCAGTCGCGCAACGCCTCGTTCATGGCGTCCTTGAGCGTCGCCGACCCCGAGGTCACCGGGACCACCTGGGCGCCCAGCAGGTTCATGCGGAACACGTTCGGCTTCTGCCGCTCGACGTCGACCGCGCCCATATAGACCACGCAGGGCAAGCCGAAGCGGGCGCAGACCGTGGCCGTGGCCACTCCGTGCTGGCCGGCACCGGTCTCGGCGATGATCCGGGTCTTGCCCATGCGCCGGGCCAGCAGGATCTGGCCCATGCAGTTGTTGATCTTGTGCGAGCCGGTGTGATTCAGCTCCTCACGCTTAAGATAGATCTTCGCCCCGCCGAAATGGTCGGTCAGGCGGCTGGCGAAATAGAGCGGAGAGGGCCGGCCCACATA
>NZ_JAUXZW010000308.1 GCF_030693805.1 Phenylobacterium sp. | reverse complement strand
GGCCGCTCTACGACGCGCTGTCCGACCGGCTGTCGATGAAGCGGGTGCGCGCCCTCATGGCCGAAGGCGCGATCGAGATCGCACCCGTGGGCTTCATGCGCGGGCGCACGCTGAACAACGCCTTCGTGGTGATCGACGAGGCGCAGAACTGCACCTACGTGCAGCTGAAGATGCTGCTGACCCGGCTGGGCTGGCACTCGACCATGGTGGTCACCGGCGATCCGAACCAGTCGGACCTGCTGCCTGAGCTGTCGGGACTGGGGCCCGTGGCGGCGAAGCTGGAAGCGATCGACAATATCGCGGTGGTGCGCCTGCAGGACCGCGACATCGTCCGCCACCCGCTGGTCGCCGAGATGCTCAGCGTTCTCTGAGGAGATGAAGACCGCGGGGTCGAAAGGCTCCGCGGTTTGTCGCCGCCAGACTCACCCGACCATCAAGGCGAACCCAGGGTCCATGCGGACTATCCGCGCGAAAACCAGGGTCAGCTTAGTCCCCGGCTTTCGCGGGGCGAACGGATGTGTGGAATCTAGGACAGGTCTTCCGCCAGGATAGCCATCTCGAACATGAACGATCCGTCCTCGTCCTCGTCCTGATAGACCACGCCGATGAACTCCTCGCCGATGTAGACCTCGCAGGAATCCTTCTGCTTCGGCCTGGGCACCAGGGTGATTCGGGCGTTGGCGAAGGAGCCGCGCAGGTGGCCTTCGACCTTGCGGATAGTTTTCTCGTCCACGACGGGGCTCCTTGGGGACTCAGCGGGGCGAACCTAGCGGCTCGCTTGCTGCATTCCTACCTCAGATCACGTAGTCGTAGACCTCTTCGGCGAGCGTGTGGTCCATGCTGCGCGCCGGCTCGGCGCAAGTCGGGCAGTTGGTGAGGCGCGCGGGCACGCCCGCCGCGGTGCAGCCGGGGGGAACCGGCTTCAACACCACCGAGCCCGAAGCGACCTTGGCGTAGTCGCCGATGACGATGTTGCCGAGGACTGTGGCGTTGGCGCCCAACAGCACGCCCTTGCCGATCTTCGGGTGGCGGTCGCCGCGCTCCTTGCCGGTGCCGCCGAGGGTCACGCCTTGCAGCATCGAGACGTTGTCGCCGATCACCGCGGTCTCGCCGATGACGATGCCGGTGCCGTGGTCGATGAACACCCCATGGCCGATGCTGGTGGCCGGATGGATGTCGACCTGGAACACCTCCGACATGCGGCTCTGCAGATAAAGGGCGATGGTCTCGCGGCCCTGGTTCCACAGCCAGTTGGCGACGCGCTGGGTCTGCAGCGCCTGGAAGCCCTTGAAGAACAGGAATGGCTGGACATAGCCCTTGCAGGCCGGGTCGCGCTCGAACACCGCCTTCAGATCGAGTTCGGCGATGTCCACCAGGTGCGGATTGGCGCGGTAGGCGGCGTCGGCCAGTTCGCGCAGGCTCATCGCGCGCAGCTCCTGGTCGCCGAGCTTGCGGGCGATCTGATAGGACAGGGCGTCGCCAAGGTTGTTGTGGCTGAGGACCACTGCGTTCAGCAGCGATGCCAGCGCAGGCTCGCTACGCGCGGCGCGCTCGGCCTCGTTGCGCAGGGAGGGCCAGACCGGCGGCGGCGTGGCCGGGTCTATGACCTCCAGGCGCTGGCTCTTCGGCTCTTCACGACCCATGCTGAACTCCTTGATCCCTCAGCCTTACCTTAACATGGCCCGCGCCAATGCGTCCGGCAACGCTCCCTCACGCGCCATATGGTAGCCGCGAAGCAACATCACCACCGTTAAGGCGTCGCGCATATGTCCCGCCAGCGCCGCGTCGAGCGCTTCGCGGAACGGAACGCGCACGGTGGCCAACTGCTCCGTCGCGTCCGGCGCGGCCCCGCCGGACGCGGCACTGAGGCCGGTGGCGAGGTAGCCGAAGGCCTGCTCGTCGGTGACCGAATTGGACAATTGCAGGTGCAGCACCTCGCGCCACTCGGCCGCCTCCAGGCCGGTCTCCTCGCGCAGTTCGCGGCGGGCGCCGTCCAAAGGCGCTTCGCTGAGCGGCGCGCCGCCCTCGGGGATCTCCCAGCTATAGTCGCCCAGCGGAAAGCGGTTCTGGCCGACCAGGATGATCGTTCCGTCATCGTGCACGGGCAGGATGGCGATGGCGTGGTTGGCGAACCGCACGACCCCGTACAGCGCTGCGTTCCCGGTGGGCGCGACAGCGTCGTGCTCGGTCAGGCGGATCCACGGGTTGTGATAGACCACCCGTTCGGCGGCGCTTTTCCAGGGGGTTCCATGAGCGCGCAGCCAGTTCGGTTTTTGCGACATACTCTCAACTTGCTTGCGGAAGTCAGGCCCGACCCCATAAATGGCCTACCTATCGGCCTAGCCAACGAGGCGCCCGTGACCGTCATCCTCCCGCCCCAGCCAGTGTTCGGCAAGCCGGTCACGCAAGCGCCCTCCCCCGACACCCTGCGATTCCTGGCCGCGCGGCGCTCGTCGTCGGCGGTGACGCTCGCCGCGCCCGGGCCGTCGGACGCGGAGCTGGATCAGCTGCTGCATCTGGCCGCACGGGTTCCGGACCACGGCAAGCTGGCGCCCTGGCGGTTCATCGTGCTGGACGCCGAAGGCAAGGCGGCGTTTGCGGCGAAGCTCGAGGCGCTGGCGCACGGACGCGGCGACACCCGCGCCGCGGCCAAGCTGGTCAAGTTGAAGACCCCGCCGATGGGCGTCGCGGTGATCTCGCGCGAGACGCGCGGCGACATTCCCGCCTGGGAACAGCAGCTTTCAGCAGGGGCAGCCTGCACCAACCTGCTCTATGCGGCGATCGCCATGGGATACGGCGCCAACTGGATCACCGACTGGTACGCCTACGACCGCGACGCCGCGACGATCCTGGGCCTGGCCGACAATGAGCGGGTGGCGGGATATGTGTTCATCGGCACCCCGAACGAGCCGCCGCTGGAACGCGAGCGGCCGAACGTCGAGAGCCTGATCAGCCGCTGGCGCGGCTAAACACCAGACACACAACGGCCGGACGACGCGTCGGCGCCGCCCGGCCTGAGGTGTGACACGCCCGAGGAGAGTTGGGCGAGTGTCGGTTTACACCGTCACAATTGTTCTGGCTAGCCCGGCGCGCTCAGCCGCGGCCGCGATAAGGCTGCACGCCCTGGTCGGGAAGCCACAGGCCCTGGGGCGGCGGGCCGCTCTGCCAGAACACGTCGATCGGGATCCCGCCGCGAGGGAACCAGTATCCGCCGATGCGCAGCCAGCGTGGCCGGGCGACCTCGACCATCCGCTTGGCGATCGCCACGGTGCAGTCCTCGTGGAAGGCGCCGTGATTGCGGAAGGCGCCAAGGTACAGCTTCAGCGACTTGGACTCGATCAGCCATTCGCCTGGCGCGTA
Source organism: Phenylobacterium sp. (assembly GCF_030693805.1). Lineage (GTDB taxonomy): Bacteria > Pseudomonadota > Alphaproteobacteria > Caulobacterales > Caulobacteraceae > Phenylobacterium. The sequence continues at coordinate 17,666 of NZ_JAUXZW010000308.1, read as the reverse complement.
ATCGATCACCAGATGGGCGAAGTCGGGCTGACCTGTCACCGGGCAGATCGAGGTGAACTCCGGCGCGGTGAAACGCGCGAGATAGAGGTCGTCGGGATGCGGGTTGGGAACGCGCTCCAGCACCGCGTCCTTGGGGTCGTCGGCGGATCGCGCGTCGCGCCCGAGTTGGGTCAGTTCGAACTCTTCCATCGGCCGCCGATGTAGTCGTCACGCAGCTCAAGGGCAACGCCGCCGGCCTTAAAGACGATTCGAACGCCTAGCTCAGAGCGCCAGTTGGCGCCGAATTTTTAACCAATTGGTAGCAAGGTTCCGCCTGGTTTTTAGCCACCGCTGTCCACGGCCTTCCCGCCTTGGTCGCGATTCATTGATCTGCGGCGTCGCACTAGACGATATCCGGCAGCGGTCTGGCCAAACCGGATCGAATAACAAGGGGATTATCATGAAATCATTCAAACTCGCGCTGATTGCTGCCGCCGCCACTGTGGCGACCAGCGGCGTCGCCTTCGCCCAGGACGACACCGCGCCGGCCTTCAGCTTCAACGTCGGCGTGGCCAGCGACTACGTGTTCCGCGGCGTCAGCCAAACGTCGGAAAGCCCTCAGGTGTTCGGCGGCGCCGACGTCTCTATGGGCCAGTTCTACGGCGGCGTGTGGGCGTCGAACGTCGATTTCGGCGACGACACCGACGCTGAAGTCGATCTGTACGCCGGCTTCAAGCCGACCGTCGGCCCCGTCTCGCTCGACCTGGGCGTGATCTACTACGGCTACCTGAACGAACCCTCGAACGCGAACTGGGCCTATTGGGAAGCCAAGGCGGCCGGTTCGGTCGCGGTCGGCCCGGGCACGCTGGGCGCGGCGGTCTACTATTCGCCTGACTTCACCGGCGGCGGCGACGACGACGACGCCCTGTACTACGAAGTGAACGGCTCGATCCCGCTCGCCGAAAAGGTCACGGCCAGCGCCGCGATCGGCCACCAGGACGTCGATGTCCCGGGCGACTTCTCCTACAACACCTGGAATGTGGGCGTCGGCTTCGCGCTGAACGACCACCTGGGCCTCGACCTGCGCTATCACGACACCGATGAACACAGCTACGGTAAAGGGTTCGACAGCCGCGGCGTGATCTCGCTCAAAGCGACCTTCTAAAGGCCTCAATTCACGGGCTGTTGGAGAGCCGTCGCCTTCGGGCGGCGGCTTTTCTATTTCCGCTGCAGCGACGCGGACTTCCACTTCCCACTGACGCGCTCTAAGGTCGGGCGTCTCCTCGTCCAGGAGCGCACAATGAAAGTGCGAATCGGATGCTCAATGGAGCAAATCGCCGATTTGCGCGGTTTCCTTGGACGGTCGTACGGTCAAGTCTATGTTGGCGACTCGATCAAGTAATGGAGCGCGACTCATGGAGCGGATGGCCTTTCGAGCCCAGACCATCCTTGCGGACGTCCTGATCGCCGCCGCCGCCTTCATGTTGGCCTACATCGTTTCTCCTTTGAGATTGCCGCTGTTCGGCGTCAGCGATCTGCCGGCGATGAACGTCGTCCAGCTCGTCGCCTTGTACGCAGCCCTGGCCGGCGGCTTCACCATGCTGTTCCGCCGCGAGCTGTCGCCGTGGCGCTACGCCTCCATTCCCGACGCCCTGGTGCTGGCCCGCGTGGCGCTGCTCACCGTGGGCGTGTTCCTGCTGCTGGCGTTCGTGCTCGACCGCGGACGCGGCCTGCCGCGCTCGATCCTGTTCATGGCGCCGATCTTCCAGATGGTCGGCTCGATGGGCGGCCGGATCTTGCGCCGCGCCCTGCACGAACATGCACTGGACAGCTTCGCGCCGTTGAAGACCGCCAGCGACCGCGCCGCGCTCGCCCCTTCCCTGCTGCTGATCGGCCCGCCGTCTCTGGCCGACACCTACCTGCGCGACGTCGCCCGCAGCCATGACCGCAACTATACCGCCGTCGGCATCGTCGGCACCGACGCGCGCGACGTCGGCCAGCAGGTGCGCGGCGTATGCATCATCGAGAGTCTCGAGAACCTGGACGCGGCTCTGGCCGACCTGCGCCGCTGGAACCGCTATCCGCGCGCCATCCTGTTCCTGGAAGAGCCGGCGCGCCTGAAGGGCCTCACCGCCGATCTGCTCGGCCGCTTGAAGAATGACGGCATCCGCTTGTTGCGCCTGCCCAGCATCGTCGAACTCGCCCAGCACGACGGCGTCACCCTGCTGCCGATGCGCGAGATCAACATCGAGGAACTGCTGGCCCGTGAGCCGATCGAGCTGGATCGCCGCGCCATCGGCGACCTGATCCGCGGTCGTCGTGTGCTGGTCACCGGCGCGGGCGGCAGTATCGGCGCAGAGCTCTGCCGCCAGGTCGCGGCCTTCGAATGTGCGCACCTGACCCTGCTCGACTTCTCCGAGACCGCGCTGTTCGAGATCGACCGCGAGATCGCCGAGACCATGCCGCAGCTCTCGCGGCAAGCGGTGCTGTGCGACGTGCGCAACGCCGCCCGCGTGGCCAACACCTTCATCGACGAACGGCCGGACCTGGTGTTCCACGCCGCCGCCCTGAAGCACGTTTCGATGGTCGAGCGGCATCCTTGCGAAGGCGTGCTGACCAATGTGATCGGCACCTGGAATGTGGCCGAGGCGGCGCGCGCCTGCGACGCGGCCCAAATGGTGCTGATCTCCACCGACAAGGCGGTCGACCCGACCAATGTGATGGGCGCCACCAAGCGCCTGGCCGAAGCGGTCATCCAGGGCCAGCAGACGGGTCAGGGCACGCGCTTCAGCGCCGTTCGGTTCGGCAATGTGCTGGGTTCCGCAGGCTCCGTCGTGCCGATCTTCAAGTCGCAGATCGAACGTGGCGGACCGGTCACCGTGACACACCCGGACATGGCGCGGTTCTTCATGACCATCCCCGAGGCGACGCAACTGGTCCTGCACGCCACGGCGGCCTCGGCCGAAGGCGACGCCAGCCGCGCGCGCCTGTTCCTGCTGGAGATGGGCGCCCCGGTCCGGATCATCGACCTGGCGCGCCAGATGATCGCGCTGTCCGGCCTGACGGTGGGCAAGGACATCGAGATCGAAGTCACGGGCCTGCGTCCCGGCGAGAAGCTCACCGAAGCTCTGCTGGACGAGACCGAGCAATCCGTCCCCTGCGCGCCCAAGGTGCTGGAGGTGGTGTCGAGCTCGGCTCTGCGCGTCCATGCCAACCATCTTCTGGAGTTGGAATCCCTGGCCCAGCGCAGCCGCGCCGACGACGTGCGCCGCGCGCTGTTCGATCTGGTGGGCCACATCCGCGGCGACAGGCCCGGCGCCGCGCCGAACCTGCGCGTCGTCGCCAACCGCTGACGCCCCGCTCAGCGGCATGGCGAGCGTCCTGGTCACCGGCTCGGCCGGGTTCATCGGCTTCCACACCGCACGCCGCCTGCTGGCGCGCGGCGACCAGGTGGTCGGGCTGGACAATCTCAACAGCTACTACGACCCGGCGCTGAAGGCTTCGCGTCTCGCCCGGCTGCAGGCGCACGACGATTATCGCCACGCCACGATTGACCTGGCCGATCGTGCAGCGGTGTTGGCGTTGTTCGAAGACGCCAAGCCGGACGCGGTGGTCAACCTCGCCGCTCAGGCCGGCGTCCGCTACAGCCTCGAGCAGCCGGCGGTCTACGGCGACTCCAATCTGGTTGGGTTCCTCAACGTGCTGGAGGGATGCCGCAGCGTGAAGCCGCGGCACCTGGTCTACGCTTCGACCAGCTCGGTCTATGGCGCGAACGGGACGCTGCCGTTCTCCGTGCACGACGGGGCGCACCACCCGATCACCCTCTATGCGGCGACCAAGCTCGCCAACGAGGCGATGGCCCACGCCTACGCGCACCTGTTCGGCATCCCGACCACGGGGCTGCGGTTCTTCACAGTCTATGGCCCGTGGGGGCGCCCGGACATGGCTCTGTTCAAGTTCACCGCCGCGATCCTCGCGGGCCAGCCGATCGACGTCTACGGCGAGGGGCGCATGCAGCGCGACTTCACCTATGTGGACGACATCGTCGAAGGCGTGTTGGCGGCGCTGGACCGACCGGCGAACCCCGACCCCGCCTGGAACCCCGAAGCGCCCGATCCCGCCACCAGCGGCGTTGCGCCGTGGCGCGTGTTGAACCTGGGGGCCAGCCAGCGCACTGAACTGATGCGCTACATCGAAGTGCTGGAGCAGAAGCTCGGCCGCAAGGCGCTGCTCAACATGATGCCGATGCAACCGGGCGACGTCGCCCGCACCGAGGCCGACGTCAGCGACACCCGCGCGGCCCTGGGCTACGCGCCCTCAACGCCGATCGAGGTGGGCGTTGGGCGGTTCGTCGACTGGTACTTGGACTACTACGGCGAGACGGCCTGACGCAGCGCCATGCAGGCGCCCACGATGTGGTAGAGGGAACTCGCCGGCGCCGGCTCCTCGACGAAGCTCCCGTCAGCCTTGAGCTTGTCGCGCCACACGCCCTGCACCGGCGTCTGCAGATAACGCGCGAGCCCGCGGGCGGCGACCAGCGCCTGGGCTTCGTCGCCGATCACCAGGGCGCTGCGCAGATGTTCGGTCTGCGGCCACAGGCGGGCCTCTGCTTCTCGGACGGAGAGGTCGTCCCAGAGTGCGTTGACGGCGACGCCGCGACCGGCGTCGACGCCGCGCAGGCCTGCAGCATAGAGCCGTCGTGCGGCCGACATGGCCCTGGCGTCGCCGCGTCGCGCGCCCCAGCGATCCAGCAACCAGGCCCATTCGAACTGGTGGCCGGGTTCGACCAGCCGACCATTGTCGCCGGCGCGCGCCGCCCAGTCGGCGTCGAAGAATTCGCGCAGAAAGCCGCCGTCGGGATCGATGAACCGATCGAGGCATAGACCCGCCAGTTCATCGGCCAACGCGCCCCAGCCCGCTTCGCCGGTCTCGTCCCACAGCAGCACGGCCTCCAGCAGGTGCATCTGCGCATTGGCCTGGAATGGTTGCTCGCCCAGTTCCCGGAAGCCGCCTGCGGGATGGCGATAGGCGTCGAGAGCCTCGCGCAGACGCAAGGCTTCGGTCGCCAGCCTGCCCTCGCCCAGGCCGGCGGCGTGGCCGGCGGCGAGCGCCAACAGCACAAAGGCCTGCTCGTAGAGAGGTGCGGCCGGGTCGATGATCTCACCGTCGGGACCGGCCAGGCAGGCGTACAGGCCGTCGTCGCGGCGATGGTGCGCAGCCAGAGCGTCGAGGCCTTGCCAGGCCGCGTCGCGCCATGGACCGTCCCACCCGGCCGGGCCGAGCGTGGCGTAGACGAAGGCCTGTCGCGCCTGCACCCGGGCGCGACGGGGCAGTTGGTCCAGCGGCGCGCCGTCAAGGCTCAGGGCGTCATAATACCCGCCCCCCGCGCGGTCGGCGCCGGCCCGCCACCAAAGCGGCAGGGCGTCGTGGTCCAGCCAATGGGCGAACCAGGCGGCGGCGCTTTTCAGGTCGTCGAACATCAGTGCAAATTCACTCGGCCGCGCTCGCAACCCGCGCCCGCTCCGCGCGGTGCCAGGCCCAGGCGCTGCCGACGATGTCAGCCAGGTCGTGCTTGGGCGACCAGCCCAGCACGGCGCGCGCGCGCGCGTTGTCGGCGACCAGCATCGGGGCGTCGCCTTCGCGGCGCGGGGCCTGCTCCACCTTCGGAGCCGTGCCGGCGGCGGCGACTGCAGCGATCAGCTCGCGCACGCTGATCCCTTCGCCCCGCCCGAGATTCAGCGCCTCGCCCGGCGCCCCGTCCAGCAGCCGGCGCAGCGCAGCCACATGGGCGTCGGCCAGATCCAGCACGTGGACGTAGTCGCGCACCGCCGTGCCATCGGGCGTCGGATAGTCGTCGCCGAACAGCTTGAACGTTCGCGCCGGGTCCATCGCCGCCAGGATCGCCAGCGGCACGGCGTGGGTCTCGGGGCTATGTCGCTCGCCGATGCGGCCCTGGGGGTCAGCGCCGGCGGCGTTGAAGTAGCGCAGGCGGATCGAGCGGAAGCCGGAATGCCGCTCAAGATCGGTGAGCGCCTGCTCGACCATCAGCTTGCTGCGGCCATAGGGGCTGGCGGGATCCTGCGGGTTGTCCTCGCGCAGCGGCTGGCCGTCCGTCGGCGGGCCATAGGTGGCGCAGGTGGACGAGAACACCAGCTTGTCGACGCCGGCGCGGCGCGCGGCCTGGATCAGGCACAGGGAGCCGCCGACGTTGTTGTCATAGAAGGCGCCGGGATCGCGCACCGATTCGCCCACTTCGATAAGGGCGGCGAAATGCATCACCGCCACCGGGCGGTGAGCGGCGAACACTGCGTCCAGACGGGCTGGGTCGCGGATGTCGCCGGTCTCCAGCGGGCCCCACTGAACGAAGTCCGCCGAGCCGTTGGAGAGGTTGTCGTAGACGACAGGGCGGAACCCCGCTTGCGCCAGCCGCAGGCAAGCATGGGAGCCCACGTATCCCGCGCCGCCGCTGACCAGAACCGTTTGCATGCGCAACCCTCGCCGCGGCCGACGTCACCGGCCTTGCGGCACGCTTAGCAGGACGGCGCTCGCGCGGACAGGCGCTGCGCCGCTCATGCTGCGCCTCAGGCGGCGAACAGCCAACCGCTGGGCAACGACGACATCGACACGCCCACAAGGGTGATCGAGGCGCTGCTCATGTCGATGACCGTGTCCGCGCCGACCTGGTGGGCGGTGTAACGGGCGCCGACGTCCACCTGTACGCGATCTCCCTCGGCGGCTTTGAAGTCGATGACCCGGTCGGCGCCGGCCCCAGTGAAGGTGTAGAAGGTGTCCGCGCCTGCGCCGCCGCTCATGGTGTCCGCGTCGCGGTCGCCGGTCAGCCAGTCGTTGCCGGCGCCGCCGCTCAGCGAATCGGCGCCTTGACCGCCGCGCACGATGTCGTTCCCCGCTCCGCCCAGCAGCGTGTCGTTGCCGAGGTTGCCGTAAACGAGGTCGGCGCCGTCGTCGCCGTTGATCGAGTCGTTCCCCTGCCCGCCGACCGCCCAGTCGTCGCCGGCCGCGCCGAAGATGAAGTCGTCGCCGGCGTTGCCGTTGATGTCGTCGAAATCGGCGCCGCCGTCGATCCGGTCGTTGCCGGAGTCGCCGCGCAGGTAGTCCTTGCCGCCGCCGCCGTTGACCGTGTCATTACCGGAGCCGGCGTTGATGGTGTCCGCCCCGGTCGTGCCGGTCAGCAGGTCGGCGCCCGAGGTGGCCTTCAGGTTGACGACCGGTTGAGTCGGCGCCGGCGTCGTGGGCGCCGGAGTGGTCGGCGCGGGCGTCGTCGGCGCATCGTCGATCGCCTTATAGGCGCGGATATAGTCGATCTTCATGTCGGCCGGCATCTTGGTGGTCGCATCCACCGGGCCACTCCAGTTTCCGCCGACCGCGAGGTTGGCCTGGATGAACATCGCCTTGTTCATGTCGGGCGGGGTGGCCAGTTGGTAGACTTTGCGTCCGTCGAAGTACCAAGTGATGTAGTCGGCCTGCCAATCGGCGCCGTAGGTGTGGAACCCCTGCGACATGTCGGCGACCTTGATCATCCCGCCGTCGGCCGTCAGGAAGCCCGGCGCCGTCGTGTGACGCGCCGTATAGAGGGTCGTCATGTCGTGCCCAAGCACCTCCATGACGTCGAGCTCCGGCGGCCAGGAGCCGTCCTTGGGCATCAGCCAGAACGCCGGCCACAGACCCTGCCCCGCCGGCAGTTGGGCGCGCATCTCGAAATAGCCGTAGGTCTGCGAGAATGAGGTGAAGGTGTTGATCTCGCCAGACGTGTACTTGGCGTTGTCGATCAGCGGCTGAATTTCGGGGGAGGCCGGCTCGGCGCGGATGGTGAGGACGCCGTTGGACACCGTCCAGGGGTTGACGGCGTCAGTCGGCGCGTAGTTGGCGTTGATATACCAGTGCTGCTCGCCGGCCGCGCCGCTCATGTTGCTGCCGTTGCTGGTGCTGTATCCGCCCCAGCCGTCGAGGAACCAGTAGTTGGTGGACCAGGTCCCGCTGGTCCCGTTCCACAGGCTCAGCGTATTGAAATCATCGCTGAAGGTCAGCGTCGCGGTTTTCGCTAGATTAGTCGGATCAATCGCCATCAACAGACTCCACGATCGCGCACATCGATCTGCACGGCGCCGGCCCCATCCCGTTGATGGTGACGTTATGGGTCTTAGGTGAACAGGATGCTTATAGTCCGCTGTGAAACTGACCGTTATTGTCGCAGTCTTGAATCAAGGCGCGATCGTTGTTCACTTTCAATCAAGCTTAACGACATGTTTCAACGAGATATACTGCTGCATCATCAGGTCAGAGCAGCCGCGACGCTATCCAGCCCACGCCGGCCCAGAACGCGCCGCAGGTGACGACGACAAAGGCCGCGGTGCGTCTCGACGACCAGCGCTGGGTCATGTCGTAGGCGCCGGGCTCGAACACGCCGGCCGCCACCGCTTGCGCCAGCTCCCGCTGCAGGGCGTGGGAGGGATTGGGCATGGGGGGCTGCGCCGCAGGCGACGTCTTCGGCGCAGCCTCTTGATGCACGAACGCCCGTGCCGTCGCCTCACGTCTCGCCATGTCGCCCTCGCCATCTGGGTGCGACGTAGATCGCCGCGCGCAACACTGTGACCGCGCAAGGTTTCCAGGCCTTTGACGAGAATGGTTGATCCGGCGGCCGGCGCGTCTTGGCCCGCACCGTGCAGACACCCTCCCGGCAAGACCGTGACGTACCGAACCTGGACAGGCGATGCACAGCGACAACCCGCCGCTCTCCGAAATTCTCTTGACCCGCAAGACTGGTCCGCGCCTGAGCGTGGACACCGCGCGCTGCATGGCGGACGCGGCGTTCGCCCTGGCGCTGCTGATCTTCCTGGCTCCGCTGATGCTGGCCGTGGCCGCGCTGATCGCGGCCAGCGAGGGCGGCTCGCCGATCTTCGTGCAGAAGCGAATCGGCCGCAGCGGCCGGCCGTTCAACTGCCTGAAGTTCCGCACCATGCAACGCGACGCCGAAAGCCGGCTGGCCCATGTGCTGCAGCGCGACCCTGAGGCGCGCGCGTTCTGGGGGACCCATCGCAAGCTGCCCGTCGACCCGCGCGTGACGCCGGTCGGCCGCTTCCTGCGTCTGACCAGCCTCGATGAGCTGCCGCAATTGATCAACGTGCTGCGGGGCGAGATGGCCCTGGTCGGCCCGCGCCCCATCGTCGAAGCCGAGATTCCGCGCTTCGGCCGCTATTTCCGATACTATTGCAGCGTGCGGCCCGGCCTCACCGGACTGTGGCAGGTCAGCGGGCGCAACCGGCTGACCTTCCGCAAGCGGGTCGCCATGGACGTGGCCTACGTCAAGGCGCGCCGCCTGACCTTGGACCTGAAGATCCTGGTGCTGACCGTGAATGCGGTGGTGCTGCAAAAAGGATCGGCATGAGATTTGGCGCCGCCGGCGTTGTGTGGTGATAGAGTCGTCTCGGGACGACTTCGAGGGACGCTCGATCCTTGGGAGAGTTTGACGAATGAAGGCTTGGTTTTTTGCGTTGATCCTGAGCGCGCTGGCGATCGGGACCCCGGCCGCCTGGGCCGCGGAGGCGCGCGCGCCTGAGCCGGTCGTAGCGCCGGACGTGGTGCCGGAGTATCAGCTCGGCGCCGGCGACAAGGTGCGCATCATCGTCTACGGCGAGCCGACGCTCACCGGCGAGTATTCGATCTCCAGCTCCGGCACCATCTCGTTCCCGCTGATCGGCGACGTCCCCTCGAGCGGCCTGACGGTCAAGGCGATCCAGTCGGATATCGAGAAGAAGCTGTCCAACGGCTTCATGCGCAAGCCGCAGGTGAGCGCCGAGGTGCTGACCTATCGCCCCTTCTACATCCTGGGCGAGGTGAACCGGCCCGGACAGTATCCCTACACCAGCGGCCTGACGGTGCTGAAGGCCGTGGCGACCGCTCAGGGGTTCACCTATCGGGCGAACACCAAGCGGGTCTACATCAAGCGAGGCGATAACGCCGCCGAGCAGCCTTACAGCCTGACCAGCACCACTCCGGTGGCGCCAGGCGACATCCTGCGCATCTCTGAGCGCTTTTTTTGAACTCCACAGCAGTCGGGCCAGTTGATGCTAGGTGGGCGCCTCGCCCTGTGGTACTCACACGATCGAGAAGAAGGCTGGGAAACGTGATGAAAAGACGTCTTTTTGTCGTAGCGGCGGTCACCGCCGTGGCGCTGGGACAGATGGCGCCGATCGCATCGGCGACCACGGTCGAGCCGGGCGGCGTCAGCGCCGGCCCTGAAGTGGAAGCCTTCGCACGCTCCCTCGCCGCTGCAGCGAGTTCCGCGGAAGCCTCGGCGTTGCCGGGCGACGCGAGCCGCGTGGAACACGCCGTCTCGACCACCCTTCAGGAACTGGTGGTCACCGCCGCCAAGCCGCCGGCCAACGTGCGCCTGGCGCTCCAACGGGTGGTCTATGTCTGCATCCGACCGGCTGAAGTGAAGCGCTACACCTTCAACTGCCCGGGCACGAGCGCCGGAATCGACGGCGTGCGCGACGTGCTGACTACGGTGAACGCGCTGATCGAGGGTTCGGAGACTGCGGCGCTCACCGACGGTCCCGGCACCGCGGCGATCGGCGACCCGCCAGGGCTGGATGCCGGCGGCGGCACCGACTATCACGAACTGCAATAGTCCTTCCTTAATGGGTAGGCCGCCAGGATGATCGCCTGGCGGCGCAGACGCGCGTCCGATCGATTCGGCAGGGGCAGATACATGACTAGGGGACTTTGCCCCATCCTGGCGGTGCTGATTCTTTCCATGCACCAGCCTGCCGCCGCACAAGGTAGTTCCGCGGGCGACGCAGCCGGCGAATCGGCGTTCTCGCGATCGCGCAACGTCAGCGTCCGTGAACGTCCGCGCCCCGAGTACGAGGCCCTGGGCATCCACGCCGGCGCGTTCTACATCTTCCCGAAGATCACCGGCGGGCTCACCTACGACGACAACATCTTCGCCACGGCGAACAACGAGGAGTCGGACTGGCTGTACTCGCTGACGCCCAGCGTGCAGGTCACGTCGGACTGGAACCGGCACATGCTTGAGGCCTCCGCGAGCCTCAACCGCACGGTCTACGGCGACAATTCGGACGAGGACTTCACGACCTGGACCGTGTCCACCGACGGCCGTCTGGACGTCGACCGGAATTTCTATCTGAGCGCTCTTGGCCGCTATAGCCGAATGGTTGAGCCCCGGACCGCGATCGAGGCGTTCCAGAACGTCTCCCGGCCTGTGCGCTATGATCGCCGCGACATCACGGTCGGCGGGGTGAAGACGTTCAACCGCCTGCGCTTCAACGGCACCCTCGACTACAGCGACTACATCTTCAGGAACGGGCGCACGCGCACGGGCGCGCTCGTCAACCTGAAATTCCGCGACGACAAGATCACCACCGGCACCCTGCGCGCGGACTACACCATCAGCCCCGACACCTTCGTGTTCGTGAAGGGCGCCTACAACACCCACGAGCATCGGTTCAATCAGGGCCTGACCCGCGATTCCGACGGTTATGAGTTCACTGCCGGCGCCGACTTCGACGTCACCAACCTGATGCGCGGCCAGATGGAGGTGGGTTACCTTCGTCAGGACTACGACACCGCCATCTATGGCTCGTTCACCGGCCTGCAGGTGCGGGGGCGCCTGGAGTATTTCCCGACGCAGTTGACCACCGTCACCCTGGCGGCGTCGCGCGACGTGCAGGACAGCGGCATTCCCACCTCGCCTGGCTATCTGTCGACGGCCGTTGGCCTGCAGCTCGACCATGAGCTGCTGCGCAACGTGATCATCACCGGCCGGGGCGACTACGAGCACGCCACCTATCGCGGCATCGACCGCGAGGACGACCGCTACAACCTGTCGCTCGGCGGCACCTATCTGGTGAACCGCAAGGTCGGGCTGAGCCTGACCTACAACTATCTCAACCAGGAATCAGACGGCCTGGATCAGGGCGCCGGCTTCGACGACAACCGGCTGCTGGCGACCGTCACTCTGCAGTATTAGTCTCAGCGATTCAGGATTTCGCCATCGTATCCGGTCAGGCTCGCAGCGGACGTTCGATGAGATGCCGCGCTGGCGGCGCAAGCCTTGCAGCGCGCATTCCCACGCTCGATGTCTGTCTTGACCTCGACTTCAGACGCCGGCCCGGCCGGCGCTCCTGGAGCGGGGTCGCCTCACGTCGCCAAAACGGCGCCAAAGGTGTTGCATGTTGAATTTCGCGCCGCTGCCCTCGACCAGCGCGGACCTCTCGTTCCGTGAGAAGTTCGCCGCTCTGGGCTTCGATCCCCTGCAGCTGCTCGCCTTCATCCGCCGCCGGCTGGAGCTGTTGCTCGCGGTCAGCGTGTTGGTGTTCGTGGCGGCCCTGCTCTACGCGATGCAGCTGACGCCGCGCTATACGGCGACCACCGACGTGCTGATCGACACCCGGCAGAAGCCTATGGTCAGCAGCGAGCAGATCATGTCGGGCTTCCCGGCAGACTCCAGCGCCGTCGACACCGAAGTGCGCATCCTGACGTCACGCTCGCTGGCTGAGCGGGTCGTGCGCAAGCTGAACCTACAGCTCGACCCCGAATTCAACCCGACGCTCAACGCCAAGCCGGGCCTGCTGACGCGCCTGGGCCTGAAGAAGGCGGCGCCGACCCAACGCCGCTCGACGGCCGCCGGCATAGAGGCGGCCGTGGCGACCGTGCAAAACGGCATGTCCGTCCAGCGCGCGGGCCTGACCTACATCATCACCATCAGCTACACCTCGACTGACGCGGCGACCGCCTCGCGGCTCGCGAACGCCATCGGCGACCTCTACATCACCGATCAGCTTGAGGCGAAGTACAACGCCGCGCGCGTCGTGTCCGACTGGCTGGCCGGGCGGATGACCGGCCTGCGTCAGGAAGTCGAGCTCGCCGACGCCCGCGTCCAGCAATACAAGATCGCCAACAACCTGATGAGCGCCCAGGGCGCGACGATGGCTGAGCAAGAGGTGTCGACCCTCAATCAGCAGCTTGCCGCAGCCCGCGCCGACCGCGCCGAGAAGATGGCCCGATTGCAGGCCGCCCGCACGCAGATCCAGCGCGGCGGCGGCGGCGCGGACGTCGGCGCGGCGCTCGGGTCCTCGACGATCAGCAGCCTGCGTTCGCAGGAAGCCGACACCAGCCGTCAGCTGGCAGACCTCAACGCCCGCTACGGCCCCGCCCATCCGGACGTGATCAAGGCCAACGGCGCGCTCGCCGATATCCAGCAGCAGATCAACTCCGAAATCCGCCGGATCATCTCCAGCCTCGAAGCCGAGGTTTCGGTCTCGTCCCAGCGCCTAGCCTCTCTCGAAGGCAGCCAGGGCAGCGCCCGCGGCTCGCTGGTCTCCAACAGCCGAGCCCAGGTCGGTCTGCTGGAACTGGAGCGGAAGGCCGAGGCCAGCCGTGCGATCTACGAGTCTTTCCTGAACCGCTCGAAGGAGACGTCGAGCCAGGAAGGGATCCAGCAACCCGACGCGCGGGTGATCTCCTATTCGACTGTGCCCCGCACGCCCAGTTACCCCAACATGCGCCTGGTGATCGCGTTCGGCGCGGCGCTCGCCCTGGTCTGCGGGCTTGCCGCGATCATCGCCGCCGAGCTTCTGGACAGCGGGCTTTCGACCGGTGACGACGTCGAGAGCCGTCTGGGCCTGCCGTACGCGGCGTCGCTGCCGAAGCTGTCGCCCACCGACCTGCGGGCCGGCCAATCGCCTCAGGACTTCCTCGTGGACAACCCGTTCTCGGTGTTCGCCGAGGCGTTCCGCAGCCTGCGCGCCTTCCTGTTACTGGGCGCGGCGGACGGTGCGCCGGCGCCCAGCATGATCGCCATCTGTTCGGCCCTGCCCCACGAGGGCAAGACGATCACCTCGTTCTGCCTGATGCGTACACTGGCGATGTCCGGCTCGAGCGTGGTGCTGGTCGACGCCGACCTGCGTCGCCGCGCCGTCAGCAAACTGGTCGAGGCCCCGGCCATCGGCCTGCTGGAGGCGATCGAGGACCCCAGCCGCCTGGACCAGGCGATGGTCAAGGACACTCGCTCGGAGGCCATGATCCTGCCGGTGGTCGGCGACGTGCCGTCGTCCGGCGACCTGTTCGGCTCGTCCGACATGGACGTGTTCCTGGCCGCGCTTCGCAAGCGCTTCGACTATGTGCTGATCGACACCCCGCCCGTGCTGGCGCTGGCCGAGACCCGGCTGATCGCCACCAAAGTCGACCAGGTGGTGTTCCTGGCCAAGTGGCGTCAGACGCCGGCCAAGGCCGCGCAGAACGCCATCGCCACGCTGATCAAGTCCGGCGCGCGTGTGGCGGGCGTCTGCCTGACGCAGGTCGACCTGCGTCGCCAAAGCAGCGAAGGCTACGGCGACAGCGCCTACTATTATCGCGCCTACAAGGACTACTACACGTCCTGATCAGTCACGGCGGACCGGGGGACGAGAGGTGAGCCAAGGCGTATCCATGGCCAAGGCGGTTCGGCGCAAGCCGACGGCCGCGCCGTATGCGCGTATCGAAGACGCGGCGCTGATCGCGCCGCCGCTGCTGCTGATCGCCGCGGCCGTCCTCGATTTCGGCGCCACCTGGGCGCAGCCCGCGGTGTTCTTCGCCACCCTCTCCTGCGCCTGGGCCGCGGGTCTCAGCCTCATGCACATGCGCGAAGGCCAGACCCTGCGCTTCACCCCGCTACAGGCCGCGGCCGGCATCGCCTTCGCCTTCACCCTCGCCTGGGCGCTGTTCACGCTGACCCCCTACGGTCCGTTCAGCGTCGACCAGGCCTGGCGGCTGGTCGGCGGACCCGGTGCGCTGACCCTCGACAAGGGCGCCACGCTCATTGAGGTGCTGAAACTGGCGAGCCTCGGCGCGATGGTGTTCACGGGCCTGGTGCTGGCGCGCTATGAGCGCCGCGCCGAGCGGACTATCAACGCGCTGCTGATCGGCGGCGCGCTCTATGCCTTGTGGGCCATCGTCAGCTTCGCACAGAACTCCCAGCTCGTGATGGGCGTGGAGAAGACCTACCACGTGCTGCGGCTGACCGGCTCGTTCATGAGCGCCAACAGCGCCGCCAGCCTGTTCGGCGTGCTGGCGTGCATCGCGTGGATATCAGGCCTGCGCAACCTCCGCGCCCACCTGCGCCACGGCGAGTTGGACCTCACCCTCAGTCGCCCGCTGGTCGGCGCCGGCGTGCGCTTTGCCCTCGCGGGTCTGTTCTGGGTGGCCCTGCTCCTCACCGTGTCTCGCGCGGCGATGGCCGCGACCATCCTTTGCCTCGTGGTGATCACCGCGGTGGAGATCATCGAGTTCCTGCTGCGCCAGCGCGCCGGGGCCGGCAAGATCCTAGCCTACACCTTCCCTGCCGCCCTGAGCATGGTGGTGGTGTTCACCGCCACGATCGGCCAGCAGTTCATCGGCCAGTTCTCTTCGCTCAGCGAGGATCGCTCGGTGCGCGAGGCCATCTTCGCGACCTATCTGCAGACCGCCCGTGACGCGCCGATCTCCGGCATGGGGTTGGGCAGCTTCCGCGCGCTGAACGGCACCCTGATCGCGCCGGAGAATTTCCAGATGTTCTGGAGCCTCGGCTCGGCCCACAACGTCTTCCTGCAATGGGCGTTAGAAGGCGGCGTGATCGGCTTCTCGCTGATGGCCCTGACGTTGGCGCTGCTGTTGGCCGACGTGGCGCGCCGCCGCGTGGCGGGGCGCTCGGGGCGCAGCCGAGCCAGTATCGCGCTGGCGGCCAGCGCCGTGCTGCTGATCCACAACGCCGTGGACTATTCTATCCAAGTGCCGGCGATCGCCATGCTGTGGGCCTTGCTGCTGGGTCTCGGCGCCGGGGCCGCGAGCTCCGCGCAACCCAGGCCGACCTCAGCGCGCTGGCGTCATCCGACCTTGGGCATGGGGGCCGACAGCAACACCAGCTCGATGGCCAGCCGTCCGGCCGGATCCTCTACGCGGGCGGCCATCAGCTCGACCGCCTGACGATTGCGCCACATCGCATAGAAGGCCCGTGTCTCGGCCAGGGCGCGCTGCTTCAGGTCGTCGGGCGCCTGGGACCAGTTGTCGAACAGGAACTCGGTGCGCCAGAGGAACACCTCGGTGCTGAACGGCGCGACCTCATAGGCCCGCCGCATCGACTGGATCGCGGCGTTGTCCAGGCGTCCGGCTCTGCGCCGCTGAATGAAGGCCAGGCGGCACCAGGCGTCCACCCGGTAAGGACCAAACTGGAGTTCCTTGCGGGTTAGCCGCTCCGCCTCCGCCAGCTTGGCCGGACTGGAAGCGCCCTTGGCCAACTCGAGGCTGTGGCGCGCCAGCGCGGTGGGGTTGTCACGCTCGCCCCAGGTCATGTCCCAGAACAGTTTGGCGCCACCCAATGCGAACACGCCCCAGGTCACCGCCAGCGCGATGCGCAGCGCGCGCGCCGACCGAAAGCTCTTCGACCACGCCTGAACCGCCATCAGCGACCACGCCCGCCTGCCTTGGCGTGTGCATTTCTCCACTGAATCCCGGTCACGCCCATCCCCTGCTTGCACCCCATGTGTCGTTTTGACACAAGTTGACGCCAGCTAGGATAGTCCAAGCTGATTTCCGACAGGTTGCGATGATCAGGGCGAGAACATCGCCGATGCGACGATCTGACTGAGTCCGAATACGGGGATTTCGACGCTGCTTAAGAATACGCTCAACAATAATCGCTAGTCCTTGCGTGAAGCAGGGACGCAGCATGCATCAACGCCTGGGCATCTTCACAGCCGCAAGCGTGGCCTTGGGCGCACAATGCGCCTTCGCCGCGCCATCGCCCGCGGACATGACTCTCGGCGCACTCACCGCGCCGCCGGTCGGATACGTCGAATTCTGTCAAAGCCAACCTCGGGAGTGTCCTGAAGCCAGTCGCGCGAGCGCGGGATTCGACCAGACCTACTGGATGCTCGCTTTCAACATGGCGCGCTCCCCGCAATCCGCCACCCGGGTGCGGCCGGGCCCCCCCAGCGCGCTCCGTGGTGTGGGACGCGCCGAGCGGGCCCAAGCCTATGTCGGTCCTTTCGCCACCAACACGCCGGCGGCCGACAACGCCCCGAAGGTGGCCCTCTCATCGACGCTCTGGACGCAGCTCAACCGCGTCAACAACCAGGTCAACCGGCGACTGGTTTCGATGCCGGACCGGACGAACTACGGCGTCGAGGACCGTTGGGCTCTGCCGATCACCGACGGCGACGGCCGCGGCGACTGCGAGGACTATGTGCTGGAGAAGCGCCGCGCGCTGCTCCACGCCGGCTTGCCGCAAAGCGCGCTGTCGATCGCCCTGGTGCGCACCCGCTGGGACGAGATCCACGCCGTGCTGCTGGTCGAAACCGACCGCGGGACGATGGTGCTGGACAGCCTGTCGTCGAAGGTCTCGCACTGGTCGGCGCTCGACTACCGCTGGCTGGTGCGCCAAAGTCCGGACGATCCCGCCAACTGGGTCGAAGTAAAGAACCGCAGCCGGCTCGCGGCGGGCTGAACGGCCCCGCGCGCAGCGCGGTGCGTGAGCATCCGTTGAGAATAGCCTATTTCGTGCATGACCTGAGCGACCCGGCCGTCGACCGCCGGGTGCGAATGCTGCGCGCCGGCGGCGCGGAGGTGGTCCTGCTGGGGTTTCGGCGCAGCGAAATGCCGGTGCGCGCGGTGGCGGGCGTCGACGCCGTGGA
>NZ_JAUXZW010000307.1 GCF_030693805.1 Phenylobacterium sp. | reverse complement strand
CGCCGCTGACGCCAGCAAGGCCGCGACCGACGCCGCCGCCGCTGCTCCGGCTGCCGACGCGATGTCCGCCGCTGAAGCCCCCAAGGCCGACGCGATGGCTCCGGCCGCTCCCGCGGCCCCGGCTGAAAAGCACTAAGCGCGTCTCACCAGACACGTTGAAGTCTAAAGGGCCGTCCCTCCGGGGGCGGCCCTTTTCCTTTGCCCGCTGACCCATGGCGCGCCCACTGTCGGACATGATCCCTCCCCCGGCCGCCAACGCCGAAGACCCGCTGATCTGGGCCGACGACGGACCGCGGTCGCGCTTCTACGGCGACATCTATTTCTCCACCGCCGACGGCCTGGCTGAGAGCCGCGCGGTGTTCCTCCAGGGCTGTGGCCTGCCGCAGGCCTGGAGCGGACGCGAACGCTTCGTCGTCGGCGAACTGGGCTTCGGGACCGGCCTGAACGTCGCCGCACTGCTGGACCTGTGGCGCGCGCACCGGCCGCCAGGCGCCCGCCTTCACGTGTTCAGCGTCGAGGCGCACCCGCTAGGTCGCGCCGACGCCGTCCGCGCGCTCGCCGCCTGGCCCGAGCTGGCTGACGCCGCCCAGGCGCTGCTGGATCAGTGGCCTGGCCGCGCCACGGGCTTCCACCGCCTGGAGCTGCCCGGGTTCGACGCGATCGTCGACGTCGCCGTGCTGGATGTCGCCCAAGCGCTGGGCCAGTGGTCAGGCCGCGCCGACGCCTGGTTCCTCGACGGCTTCTCGCCGGCGCTGAACCCGGCGATGTGGCGCCAGGAGGTGCTGGACCTGGTCGCCGCGCGATCGGCGCCAGGCGCGCGGGCGGCAACGTTCACCGTGGCCGGCGCTGTGCGGCGCGGCCTGGCGCAAGCGGGCTTCACGATCGCCAAACAGCCGGGCTATGGCCGCAAACGAGAGCGCCTCGAAGCTTGGTTCGAGCCGCAAGGCGGTGCGACGACCAGCCCATCCCGCCGCGTGGCGATCATCGGCGCGGGCGTCGCGGGCGCGGCGTCGGCGCGCGCCGTCCGCGTCCTGGGCGGCGAGGCGGTGGTCTACGAAGCGCATGCTCCAGGCGCCGGAGCCTCCGGCAACCCCGTGGCGCTGGCGACGCCGAGGCTCGACGCCGGCCTCGGTCCTCCCGCCCGACTGTTCGCCCAGGCCTTCGCCCGCGCGGCCCAACTCTACGAAGCAACGCCTGGCGCGGTGCTGGCGCGGGGCGTTCTGCAGCTAGCCGTGTCCGAGCGCGATCCCGGACGGTTTGCGACTATCGCCGCCAGCAACTTGTTCGAGCCCGGCGACCTCGAGCTGCTTGAACCTGACGCGGTCGGCAAGCGACTGGGCGAAGCGGCGCCCGCCGCCTTGGCCATGGAGACCGCGCTGACGATTGCGCCCGCCGCCGTGCTGTGCGCCTGGATCGGCGGTCAGAGCCGCGTGCAGGTGGCGCGTCTGGAGGCCACGGCTGGCGGATGGCGGCTGCTGGGATCCGACGGCGAAACCGTCGGCGAGGCCGACGCGGTGATCGTCGCGGCCGGCGCGCAGAGCGGCGATCTGGTCGCCGGCGCAGCGCTGTCCAGCGTCCGCGGCCAGGTGAGTTGGGCGGCGCTGGACGCCCCCGCGGTGCAGGCGGCCGCCTGGGGCGGCTATGCTGCGCCAACCGTTGACGGCGTGCTGTTCGGGGCCACATACGACAGGGGCGACGTGGGCCTCGATGTGCGCGACGCCGATCATCGCCGCAATCTGGAGACCTTGGCCGCGACCCTGCCCGCGCTAGCGCGGCGCCTGGCGGGCGCCCGCCTGCAAGGGCGTGCGGCGTTGCGCGCGGTGACGCCCGACCGCCTGCCGCTGGCAGGGTCCGCGGGTCAGGCCGGATTGTACCTGCTTTCGGGCCTCGGCTCGCGCGGCTTCACCTTGGCGCCGCTGCTCGCGGAACAGGTGGCGGCGCTGGCGCTCGGCGCACCCAGCCCCCTGCCAGGCGACCTGGCCGCGCTGGTCGACCCGGCGCGGTTCGAAGCCCGCGCCGCGCGACGTGGTCGGCCCTAACGTCACAACTTATAGTTACATGCCGGCGGAAATCCTGCGATCCAGGATGTTACACGCGCAGATCGATGGTGCGGATTTCCGATGGCACGATCCGGACATCGTCGGCGAATCGGCTCTGACTTCGGGTCTTAGCCATGCCCATCGCCGCTTGCAGGCTCATCGGAAGCGCGGAGGTGTTCCACAGCCCCTGACCGGAAAATCGTTGATCTACACGAAACATGGCGCCACCAAATGGCTGTTTACGGTCGACTCACAATGGTCACTATACGTAACATCACCCTGCTCTGCTAACGACTGGTTAAATCGTCGTGGCGGTGACGGGCCGCGTCACAACCTCGGACCGACCGGGCCCGACGAGTCGCCGCGCGCCGCGTAGAACGCATCGACCCTGGTGAAGTGGAAAGCCGCCGTCTCCACGCTCCGCTTGGCGATGTCGATGGCCAGATAGTCGAGACCGAAGGGGCGGCATTTGAACTGCATCGCCTTCAGCCTGTCGACGTATGGTCTCAGCGCATTGAAGGCCGCGACGGCCTCCGCGAGATCACCTAGCCGACCATTGCCGTCGCCGTGGTGCGACCGCCCTTCGCCGAGCACGTGATAGAAGTTCCGCCGGCGGGTGAAATGGTAGGCCGTGGTCTCCAGCCCATTGAGCGCGATCTCCATCGCCAGATAGTCGGAACCTTCCGGCGCGCACTCGTCCCGCATCGCCAACATCTGCGCCACATAGGGCGCGAGGGTGTCGAATTCGCGGACGGCGGCGGCCTCGAGGCCTAGGCCAAGGTACGTTCGATGGACCAACTGCACCTCCGGAAGCAACTTCCGAACGTGAACAAAATTAGAACATCCGAGTCAATGCGCGGCGTCGCCAGCCACGACGATATGAAGTCGGCGCACACGCCTTGGGCGCCCCCGGCGGGCGCAAGTACCGACTAACGCTATGAAAAGAATGGTGGACGCGACAGGGATTGAACCTGTGACCCCTACGATGTCAACGTAGTGCTCTCCCGCTGAGCTACGCGTCCGCCGGCTCCCCTTGGGGAGCGCGAAGGCGGGGATATACCGGCGCGGCGCTGGGCGCGCAACCCGGCCCGAGGGCCTGGGCTTGCGAAAGTCAGGCGGCCATCATCCGCTCCACCTCGGCGACGATCTCGCGCAGGTGGATGGGCTTGGACAACACCTTGGCGCCGGCGGGGGCCGCGTCGCCGGCGGCCAGGGCCACGGCGGCGAAGCCGGTGATGAACATGATCCTCAGGCCAGGATGGCGGGCGGCGGCCTGGCGCGCGACCTCGATGCCGTCCAGGCCCGGCATGACGATATCGGTCAGCAACAGGTCCCAGACCTCGTCCAGGGCGGCCGCCGCGGTGTCGCCGTCGGCGCAGGCCAACACCTCATAGCCCGCGCGTTCGAGCGCACGCGCGAGGAAGCCGCGCAGCGAGTCGTCGTCTTCGGCCAGGAGTATGCGGGGCATGGGCGCTCGTGCAGTCGGGCGTCGGGGATGTTTCGCGGGCAGATTAGGCGGGCACATGTAAACTCGCGATGAACCCTTTGACCATGGTCACGGCGCGGCGTTCAATACGGCGCAATGAATCCCCCGCCGGCGCTGGCCGCCGAACATCCCCAGGTCGCGCCTGCGGCCTTCGAGGTGCAGCGCGCCGCGCCCGCCGGCAAACCCCCGCCGACGCCGCTGGTCTACGCCTCGCCCCACTCGGGACGCTGCTATCCCCAGGACATGATGGTCGCCGCCGCGCTGGACGCGCTCGCGATCCGCCGTTCGGAAGACGCGTTCGTCGACGCCCTGGTCGCAGAGACGCCGGCGCTGGGCGCGGCGGTGATCGCGGCCAAGCTCGCCAGGGCCTATATCGACGTCAACCGCGAGCCGTTCGAGCTGGACGCCACCATGTTCGCCGACGAGCTGCCGGAATTCGCCCGCGCGCGCACCGCCCGCGTCGCCGCGGGCCTGGGCGCGATCGCCCGCGTGGTTTCGGAAGGCCAGGAGATATACGCGCGCAAATTGACCTTCGCCGAGGCCAGCCGCCGCATCGAAACCACCCATCGCCCCTATCACGCCGCGCTGAGCGGCCTGCTGGCGGAGGCCCAGGCAGAGCATGGCTTTGCGATCCTGGTGGACTGGCATTCGATGCCGGCCGCCGCGGCGAGGTCGCCTGGCGGAGGGCGGCCTAGCGACATGGTTTTGGGAGACCGCTTCGGCGCCGCCTGCTCGCACCTTTTGCCCGCGCGGGTCGAGCGCGAGTTGCAGGACCTGGGCTACCGGGTGGCGCGCAACACGCCCTACGCCGGAGGCTACACTACCGAACATTACGGCCGCCCCGCCGGCCGCGTGCATGCGCTGCAGATCGAGATCAATCGCGCGCTCTACCTCGACGAGGCGAACCTCGCGCAGACCGCCGATTTCGGCCGCCTGAAGGGCCATCTGGAGCGGCTGACCCAGCGGCTGGCGCTCGCCGACTGGAGCGCGTTGCGCGCCATCTGAGCCGGTGACGGCCAGCGCTACCCTGCAGACCAAAAAAAAGCCGCGCCCGAAGGCGCGGCAGTTCATTAGGGAGGAAACGCCCAGGAAGGGCAGAGACGTCAGGGACGCCTCACAAGTTCATTTATAGAGTGCGCTGCACAAAACACCAAGAGAAATTCTGAGAGCACTCTCACTTTTCGCACCTGAATCATCGTTTTTGCTTCATTTTCAACTCGTTGAGGGGTATAGCGACGCGGCGTCGCGTGCTGCGCCGCACAATTCATGGCCTCGGAACCCGGCGACTCGCCTTCATCATGAGTCGCCATGACCCCTGGCGAACCGCACTCGCGTCGCCTACAAGCCGCCCCTCCCGACCCCTTGAAGTCGCCCCCTTCCGAAGTCGCACCATGTCGCTCCGCAACATCGCTATCATCGCCCACGTCGACCACGGCAAAACCACGCTCGTCGACCAACTGCTCGCCCAGTCGGGCCTGTTCCGCGCCAATGAGGCGACCGTCGAACGGGCCATGGACTCCAACGACCAGGAGCGCGAGCGCGGCATCACCATCCTGGCCAAGGCGACTTCAGTGCTTTGGAAGGGTGCAACCGGCGAGACCCGGATCAACATCATCGACACCCCCGGCCACGCCGACTTCGGCGGCGAGGTGGAACGCATCCTGGGCATGGTCGACGGCTGCCTGCTGCTGGTCGACGCCGAGGAAGGCGTCATGCCGCAGACCAAGTTCGTGCTCGGCAAGGCGTTGAAGCTGGGCCTGCGCCCGATCGTGGTGCTGAACAAGGTCGATCGGCCGCACGCCGATCCCGACCGCGTGGTCAACGACGTCTTCGACCTGTTCGCCAACATCGGCGCCACCGACGACCAACTGGACTTCCCCCACCTCTACGCCAGCGGCAAGCAGGGCTGGGCGGTCGCCGCCATGGGCGACGAACAGAAGGACCTGTCGGTGATCTTCGAGAAGATCGTCGAGCACGTGCCGGCCCCCAAGGCCGAAGCTCTGGTCGACGCGCCCTTCCAACTGCTGTCGGTGTTGATCGAGAGCGACCCGTTCCTGGGCCGCCTGCTGACCGGGCGCGTCGAGTCGGGGCGCGCGACGCCCGGCCTGGCGATCAAGGCCATGGGCCCTGACGGCGTCGAAATCGAACGAGGCCGGATCACTAAGATCCTCGCTTTCCGCGGCCTGCGCCGCCAGCCGGTGGAAGTGGCCGAAGCCGGCGACATCGTCGCCATCGCCGGCCTGTCGAAGGCCACCGTCGCCGACACCCTGGCCTCGCCGGAAGTCACCGAGGCCCTGCCGGCTCAGCCGATCGATCCGCCGACCATCGCCATCACCGTGTCGGTCAACGACAGCCCGCTGGCCGGGCGCGACGGCGACAAGGTGCAGAGCCGGGTGATCCGCGAGCGCCTGTTGCGCGAAGCCGAGTCGAACGTCGCCGTGCGCGTCGCCGAGACCGCGGAAAAGGACGCCTATGAGGTTTCCGGCCGCGGCGAACTGCAACTCGGCGTGCTGATCGAGACCATGCGCCGCGAGGGCTTCGAAGTGTCGATCAGCCGCCCGCGGGTGGTGTTCCAGACCGACCCGGACACCGGCGCGCGGCTGGAGCCGATCGAGGACGTGGTCATCGACGTCGACGACGACTACTCCGGCGTGGTCATCGAAAAGCTGTCGGCCCGCAAGGCCGAGTTGAAGGACATGGGACCGTCCGGCGCGGGCAAGACCCGTTTGTCGTTCCAGTCGCCGTCGCGGTCGCTGATCGGCTACCAGGGCGAATTTCTCACCGACACTCGTGGATCCGGCGTGCTGAATCGGGTGTTCTCCCACTACGAGCCGTACAAGGGGGCTATCGAAGGCCGTCGCAACGGCGTGCTGGTGTCGAACTCCGATGGTGAGACCGCGTCCTATGCGCTGTGGAACCTGGAAGAGCGCGGTACGATGTTCGTGGGCGGCGGCGAGAAGGCCTACCAGGGCATGATCATCGGCGAGAATTCCCGGCCCGACGACCTCGACGTCAATCCGATGAAGGCCAAACAGCTCACCAACGTGCGCGCTTCCGGCAAGGACGAGGCGATCCGCCTCACTCCGCCGCGCCGTCTGACGCTCGAACAGGCCATCGCCTACATCGAGGAAGATGAACTGGTCGAGGTGACGCCGAAGGCGATCCGCCTGCGCAAGCAGGTGCTGAACCCGAGCTTCCGCAAGAAACGCGTCCGCGAAGCCTAAGGGTCCGGAAAGCCTAGCGACATGAAGGTCTGACGCGGTGGAGGAAGGCGAAGTCGAGGGCCTGCGCGGGCGCGATCGCCAAGCCGCCCGCGAGCGCGCCTTCCGTCTGCTCGCCGCCACCGTCGCTGCATTGTTGGGCGCCTTCGCGATCCTCGGCGGGCTGCTGGTCTGGTACGACAACGCCACTGGCATGGTGCTGCACACCCGCGAGGTGCGCGAAGGCATCAGCGACGTCCACCAGGCGCTGAGCGAAGCCGAAGCGGCGCACCGCCTGTATTTGCTGACCCGAACGCCCGTCGCACTCGATCAACTGAACGATGCGGACCAGCGTGCGCGCCGCCGCGTCGCCGAGGTCGAATTCCTGACCCGCGACAATCCCTCCCAACAACGCGGCGCGCAGGCGCTGAGCGACCTGACGCGCCAGCGGCTGGCGTTGTTGGAACGCGGCGTCGGACTGGCCCATGAAGGCCGAGGCGAAGATGCGCTGGCGCTTGTGCGAGGCGGCCAGGGGACTGCGGTGATGCGCGCCGTGCGCGCGCAGATCGCCGTGCTCGACGGCGTCGAGGCCCACCTGGAGGCTGAGCGCCGGGCGCGGGCGGCGACGCTGCGACTGGTCGGCGCGCTGGCGCTGCTGGTGTTCGCCGTGGCCCTGGGTTGGCTTTTCATCAAGGCGCTGCGTGACATCAACGTCGATCGCGAGGTCGAGGCGGAGACCGCTGAGCGGCTGCGCGGGTTGTTGCAGCAACGCACCCTCTTGCTCGCCGAAGTGAACCACCGGGTGAAGAACTCGCTGCAGCAGATCGCCAGCGTCGTCCGCATGCAGTCGCGTACGACGGACGATCCGGTCGTCGCCTCGGCGCTGGACAAGACCCTGGGCCGCATCGTCGCGGTGGGACGTGTGCACGAGCAGATCTACGGCAACGCCGGCAAGGTCGGCGACTTCGACGCCGGCAGCTACGCCGCCGGCCTGGCGCGCGAACTGGTCGACTCCATGGGGCGCGAGGATATAACCCTGGAAACCGACGTCGAGCCGCTGGTGCTGGACATGGCCCAGGCCGCGCCTTTGGCTTTGATCCTGAACGAACTTATCACCAACGCCCTGAAATACGGCTGCCCTCCCAATCGTCCGTGCAAGTTGCGTATTAGTTTACGAACCGTGGGCGACCATCACCAGTTGAGCATATCGGATGAGGGCGACGGTGTTCCGGCGGGGTTCTCCATGGCTTCCAAGACGAGTCTGGGCATGAGGGTGGTGGATGCGCTGTCTCGCCAGCTCGGCGGCAGCTTGAGCGTGGAGAACAACGCTGTCGGCGCCACGTTCCAGGTCGAGTTCCCCAGGAGCCTCGCCTGACATGAGGATCCTTATCGTCGAGGACGACGCCCTCATCGCTCTCGATATCGCGTGGCTGCTGCAGGATCTCGGGCACGAAGTCTGCGCCGAGGCCGCCGACGCCTTCACCGGCCTCGAGGCCGCCGAGCAGACCAAACCCGATATGGCGGTGATCGACATTCGCTTGGCGCGCAACACCGACGGCGGCAAGCTCGCCCGCACGCTCTATTGCCGCCTGGGCGTGCGCTCGCTGTTCGTCAGCGGCAGCATCACCGAAGCCTTCCGCAATGACATGGCCGGGATCGAGCCGCTCGGGTTCCTGGCCAAGCCGGTCACTCGGCGGCATCTGGACGCGGCTCTGCGCGGCGTCGCCGCCTGAACCCTCGCCGAACGTGGCCCATTCCGTCTACCGCGACATGCCGACCACCATCTTCGAGGAGATGTCTGGTCTGGCGCGCCTCCATGGTGCGGTGAACCTCGGCCAGGGATTCCCGGACGATCCGGGGCCGCTGGGCGTGCGCGCCAAGGCCGCGGAAGCCGTGCTCGAGGGCTATAACCAGTATCCGCCGATGTCCGGCCTGCCGGACCTGCGCCAGGCGATCGCCGGCCACTACGGCCGCCGCCAGGGTCTGGACCTCGACTGGAGCACCGAGGTTACGGTGACGTCGGGGGCTACGGAGGCTCTGGCCTCGGCCTTCTTCGCCCTGATCGAGCCGGGCGACGAGGTGGTGGTGTTCCAGCCCTTCTATGACGCCTACCTGCCGCTCATCCGTCGCGCTGGCGGCGTCGTGCGCCTGGTGACCCTGCAGCCGCCGCACTGGCGACTGGACCGCGCGGCGCTGGAGGCCGCGATCGGGCCGAAGACGCGGCTCCTGGTGTTGAACAACCCTAACAATCCCACAGGCGCCGTGTCGCCCGCCGAGGATCTGGCGCTGCTGGCCGAGATCTGTATCGCCCACGACCTGATCGCCGTGTGCGACGAGGTTTGGGAGCAGGTCACCTTCGACGGACGCCCGCACCGGCCGCTGATGGCGCTGCCGGGCATGCGCGAACGCACGGTGAAGATCGGTTCGGCGGGCAAGATGTTCGGGCTCACCGGCTGGAAGGTAGGCTTCCTATGCGCCACGCCCGCCTTGA
>NZ_JAUXZW010000302.1 GCF_030693805.1 Phenylobacterium sp. | reverse complement strand
CGGTCAACTTCGGCCAGGCCTTCGCCTCGGCCCAGGCCGGCGATGGCGCGCTCGGCCTTCCGGTTCTGAAGGCCTATGCCAGCGGTGGTGGATTCTCCCTGCCCAACAACGCGTTCGTCCCGGCCGTGAACTTTGCGGCGGCCCACGCCATCCAAGGCTACACCAACACGGGCGAAACGGCGCTGGTGATTCCCCTGAACGCGTTCCAGGGCCTGGTCGACTACCTCGCGGGGGGCGCGCAGGCCGGGGGTCGGGTCGGCGCGACGCTGGCCGTGACCACAGGCGCGATCCTCGACCCCCTGGTGTCAGCGCAGTACTTCCAGGCGGGAACCGGGCTGTCGGCCAGCGGGCAGTGGACCGGGACATGCGGTTCCACCGGGGCGCTCGCCATGGGAACAGCCTCGGTCAGCCCCATCGGCCAGCCGAATACCACGCAGTTCCTGAGCGTCGCGGCGACCTCCTGCACAGGCGCGGCCGACCATGTCCTGAACCCGGGCGAGAGTTTCTACGTCTGGGCCACGCTCGGCGTGCTGCGGAGCGGCTTCGGCGTGACCGACGCCAGCAACACCTTCAACGTCACGATCGCCCCGCAGTTCCAGTCGCGGATCGAGACCGAGCTCGCGCCGAACCTGGCGCTCGCCGACGGCAGTGGCCTCAACATCAACGTCGGCGTCGTTCCGGAGCCCTCGACCTGGGCGTTGATGATCGGCGGTTTCGGCATGGCCGGTGCAATGCTTCGTCGCCGGAAGGCCTCGTTCGCGTAGTGAATCCCGCCCGACAGACATGCGTCGTCGGTCGCGAGACCTGCGGCGTTCTACTGTCAGGCGTTGGAATTCAGGCCGCCGGGGTTGCGAGGTCACACGTCTGATGAGCCATTTCCCGGAACTGGCGAAAGGGCTGCAAATTTAAGGCGCTTCAGATTGAGGCGTGAGAGCCTGCGAGATTCCGCTTCGGGTCGATGCCACCCGTCGGCTCATCGCCAGCAAGCAGCCGTTCCACGACTCCCAGCCCCCCGACGTCGGCGTGCCCCTTGAAGGCGTATGAACACGCTATTGTTTGACAATCCACCCTTTCTATGTTCTCTTTTTGTTCATGGTCACCGAAGGCGACATGCGTGAGCGGCACGGCCGCGTCCTGGCGGAGCTGGCCGAGGTCGGCATGGCCATGGTGCGCCGGCTGAGCGAGGCCATGTTGCGGACGCAGGATGTCCGGACCGAGGCCCAGATCGGACTGGCGTTCCATCGCGTTTCGCGGGCCGTGCGCCAGACCCTGGCCCTGGAATTCCGACTGGCCGAGGCGGCGCGCCGCGAGGCCCTGGCCCCATCGCCGACGCCCAGGCCGACCGCCACGCCGCCCGCACCATACCAGCCCAGAATCTCGCCCGAGCGCGTCGGCTGGAATGAGTACGAACGTCCCGACTCCGACGAGGCTCTGGATGCGCTCGACGAGCTGCTGGAGGCGGAAGACCTTGATGTGGACGCCGTTCATGAGGCGGTCGATGCGTCCATGGCCCGCCTGCGCCAGGATATTGCCGCCGACGCCTTGCTGGTGAAGGCTGGCGTGCTGGCGCCGGACGACCCGGAATCAGCTCTCACCTACGCGGACCGTCCCCCGACCACGCCACAACGGCGAAACCGACGATCCGAACTCTTCGGCGCGGCAAGCTTCCCGCGCCTGCCCCCCACCACTGGCCCGTCGATCTGGCGCAGCTCCGCCTGAATCCCCGCTCTTCCTTTCCCACCTCGTGGGAAAGCGGGACCGTTCGCCGACCCGCCGGCTCGACCGGCGGGGAAGAGCGAAGGGTGGAAAGGGCAAGCGGCCGGCGCGGCGGAGCGATCCTCCGATCCAGACGCCGTGGATGGGGCACGCCCTCTCCACCACGCCCTCTGCGGGGCGCGGTCCCCCTCTCCCGCTTTGCGGGAAAGGCAGTCCTTCAGATCAATCCGGACAGCGGCGACGACGGATCCGCATACATCCGCTTGTCCATGCGCCCGGCCAGATAGGCTTCGCGGCCGGCGATGACCGCGTGCTTCATGGCCCGCGCCATGCGGATCGGGTCCTTGGCCTCGGCGATGGCGGTGTTCATCAGCACCGCGTCGCAGCCAAGCTCCATAGCCACGACCGCATCCGAGGCGGTGCCGACGCCCGCGTCCACCAGCACCGGCACGCTGGTCTGTTCGATGATCAGGCCGAGGTTCAGCGCATTCTGGATGCCGCGCCCCGAACCGATCGGGGCCGCAGCGGGCATGATCGCCGCCGCACCCGCATCCTCGAGCTTCTTCGCGTACACCGGATCGTCGGAGCAATAGACCATCACCTGGAAGTCCTCGGAAATCAGCAGCTTCAACGCCCGCAGGGTCTCCTCCATGTCCGGCAGCAGGTGCTTGGTCTGCGACAGCACCTCCAGCTTCACCAGGTCCCAGCCGCCGGCCTCGCGCGCCAGCCGCAGGGTCCGTACAGCCTCCTCGCCGGTGAAGCATCCGGCGGTGTTGGGCAGGTAGGTGAAGCGGTCGGGTTTGACGAAATCCGCCAGCATCGGCTGCGTCGGGTCCGACAGGTTCACCCGGCGCAGCGCCACGGTGACGATCTCCGCGCCCGCGGCCTCGGCGGCGGCGGCGTTCTGGGCGTAGTCCTTGTACTTGCCCGTGCCGACGATCAGGCGTGAGCGGAACGTCCGCCCTGCGACGGTCCAGGTTTCGGCGGAGTTGTCTTGTGACCCGTCCACGTCAGCCGCCTCCGATGAAATGCACGATCTCGATCCGGTCGCCGTCACTGAGCCGCGTCGCCGCATAGGCCGACCGTGGCACGATCTCCAGGTTGTGCTCCACCGCAACCTTGCGTGCGTCCAGCCCCAGTCGCGCCACCAGTTCTGCAAGGTGGGCGACGGCCAGATCGGCGCGGCTTTCGCCGTTGATGGTCAGGTTCATCACCAGGCTCCCGGTCGGCATGCTTGTGACCCCGCCCGAGCCTCGTTACAAGACGGCGGAATCGACGGCGGAGCCGAATGTCGAAACCGATCTATGTGCTGAGCGGCCCCAACCTCAACCTGCTCGGGGTCCGCGAGCCGGAGATTTATGGGAAAGACACGCTCGAGGACGTGCGCCTGCTGTGCGAGGCGCGCGCCAGTGCGCTTGGCCGCACGATCGTGTTTCGCCAATCCAACCATGAAGGCCAGCTGATCGACTGGATCCAGGAAGCCCGCGAGCACGGGTCGGCCGTGGTGATCAATCCGGCCGGCTATGGACACACCTCGGTGGCGATCCTCGACGCGCTGAAAGCGGTCGACCTGCCGATCGTCGAATGCCACCTGTCCAATCCGGCGGCGCGCGAAAGCTTCCGCCGCCACACCTATGTCTCCCTGGCGGCCACCGGGCTAGTGTCCGGCTTCGGCGCCGCCAGCTACGCATTGGCCGTCGAGGCGGCCGCGGGCCTCTCGACCTGACGCCCCGCAGAGTTGAGGAACGTATCCATGGCTACTCCCAAGGCCCCCGCCGACCCGATCGACGCGCGCCTGGTGCGTAGGCTGGCCGACATCCTTACGGAGACCGGCCTCAGCGAGATCGAGGTCGAGCGCGACGGCCTGAAGATCCGCGTCGCCAAGACCTTCGCCACGACGCAGATGTACGCCCAGGCCCCGATGATGCCGGCCGCGCCTGCGCCGGCGGCCGCAGCCGAGACGCCCGCAGCGCCGGTCCGCGCCCGGGGCGACACCGTCAACTCGCCGATGGTGGGCACCGTCTACATGCAGGCGACGCCCGGCGCGGACCCGTTCATCTCCGTCGGCCAGAACGTCACCGCCGGCGACACGCTGCTGATCGTCGAAGCGATGAAGACCATGAATCCGATCCCCTCACCCAAGTCGGGCCGGATCGTCGAGATCCTCGTCGAGGACGCCCAGCCCGTCGAGTTCGGCGATCCGCTCGTCGTCATCGAGTAGGGCGATGTTCGATAAAATCCTCATCGCCAATCGCGGCGAGATCGCGTTGCGGGTCCACCGCGCGTGCAAGGAGATGGGCATCTCCACCGTCGCGGTCCATTCCGAGGCCGATTCCGGCGCCATGTGGGTGCGGCTGGCCGACGAGAGCGTCTGCATCGGCCCGCCCCCGGCCGCCAAGAGCTATCTGAACATCCCCTCGATCATCGCCGCCGCCGAAATCACCGGCGCCCAGGCGATCCATCCGGGCTATGGCTTCCTGTCCGAGAACGCCCGCTTCGCCGAGATCGTCGGTGCGCACGGCTTCACCTTCATCGGGCCAAAGCCCGAGCACATCCGCATGATGGGCGACAAGATCACCGCCAAGCAGGCGGTGAAGGACGCCGGCATCCCTGTGGTTCCGGGCTCCGATGGCGCCTTGACGACCGAGGAGGAGGCCTTCGAGGCCGCCGCCAAGATCGGCTTCCCGGTGCTGATCAAGGCCGCTGCCGGCGGCGGCGGACGCGGCATGAAGGTCGCCCAGTCGGCCGACGACCTGGCTGAAGCCGTCGGTACTGCGCGCAGCGAGGCGCGCGCCGCGTTCGGCGACGACGCGGTCTACATGGAGCGCTATCTCCAGACGCCCCGGCACATTGAGCTGCAGGTGATCGCCGACAGCTTCGGCAACGTCTGCCACCTGGGCGAACGCGACTGCTCGCTGCAGCGCCGCCACCAGAAGGTGCTGGAGGAAGCCCCCTCGCCGGCCATCGATGCGGCGACCCGCGCCAAGATCGGCAAGGTGGTGGTCGATGCGGTCAAGGCGATCGGCTACCTGGGCGTCGGCACCATCGAATTCCTGTACGAGAACGACGAGTTCTTCTTCATCGAGATGAACACCCGCCTGCAGGTCGAGCACCCGGTCACCGAGGCGATCACCGGCATCGACCTGGTGCGGGAACAGATCCGCATCGCCGCCGGCCTGCCGCTGTCGTTCAAGCAGTCCGAAGTGGTGTTCGAAGGGCACGCCATCGAGTGCCGGATCAACGCCGAGAACCCGCGCACCTTCATCCCCTCGCCCGGCCTGGTGACCGATTTCCATGCCCCGGGCGGCCTGGGCGTTCGCCTGGATTCGGCGCTCTACGCCGGCTACGTGATCCCGCCCTACTACGACAGCCTGGCGGGCAAGCTGATCGTCCACGGGCGCGACCGCGAGGAATGCATCGCCAGGCTCAACCGGTGCCTGGGCGAGATGGTGGTCGGCGGCATCGAGACGACCATCCCCTTGTTCCAGGAGCTGTTGCAGCAGCCCGACATCCTGGCCGGAAACTACAACATCCACTGGCTGGAAACCTGGATGAAGACCCAGCAGACGGCCTGAGGCCGGGTCGGCCATGTACGGCTTCTCGTCGCGAGAGTTGCTCGCCTGCTACGCCCGCGGGGTGTTTCCGATGGCGGACGCCCGCGACGACGAACGAGTGTTCCTGATCGATCCCGATGAGCGCGGGGTGCTGCCGCTGACGGACTTCCATCTGTCCCGCCGCCTGGCCCGCACGGTGCGCGCCGATCCCTACGAGGTGCGCATCGACACCGCCTTCGACCAGGTCGTCCGCACCTGCGCCGAGGCGACGCCGGACCGTGGCGAGACCTGGATCAACCAGCCGATCGAGCAGCTCTACGGCGAGCTGCACGAGCTTGGCTACGCCCACAGCGTCGAGTGCTGGCGCGGCGACGTGCTCTTGGGCGGGCTCTACGGCGTGGCCCTGGAGGGCGCGTTCTTCGGAGAGAGCATGTTCTCGCGCGCCCGCGACGCCAGCAAGGTGGCGCTGACGCATCTGGTGGCCCGCCTGCTGGCCGGTCGATTCGTCCTGCTGGATTGCCAGTTCATGACCGAGCACCTGGCCCAGTTCGGCGTCGAGGAGATCCCGCGCGCCGAATATCAGCGCAGGCTTGGGCGGGCCTTGGGCGTCGACGACGCCGACTTCGGCGCGTTGCCGGCCGCAACCACGGGCGCGGTCGCCCTGCAGGTGATCACCCAGGCGTCGTAGACAGGATGCTCGAGCGGGTTCAGCCCCGGCGACGAGGCGTACATCCAGCCGCGGAACGCCTGGCGCGCCGCCGGCGTCGGCTTGCCCGGCGCGGCCTTGGGCTGCGACTCGATGATCAGATAGGCCATGGAATCGTCGACGGCTTCGTCAGGCGCGGCGCGCTCGCAGGCCTTCACGGTGAACACCAGGTTCTTGTAGCGCACCGGGGTGCCGACCTCGGCCTCGAAGCGCATGTTCTCGGCGGTCACCTTGTCCAGCGCCTGCAGGATGGCGACGTCGTAGCGGGCGCGCTTCAGCGTTTCGGCGGGCTTATCCGCCACTTGGGCCTTTGGCGGCGCGGCGGGGGCGACCTCGGCGGCCTGTACCGGTGGCGTGGCGAGCGGCGCAGGCGTGGGCACGTCGACCGGCGGGGCTTCCTCGGCCGGGGTTGCAGGCACGATCACCGGCCCGGGCACGGGCTCGATCACCGGCGCAGGTGTGCTGGGGACGATCGGTGCGGGGGTTATAGGTGGCGGCGCGGGCTGTGCGCTCACCAATCCGGCCACCAGCACGCCTGCGCCCATAGCCGACAGGGCGGTCACGCGGATCACGACGGTTCGACGCAGGCGCATCCGAGGCTTACTCCGGCTTCCAGGCCTCGTAGTCGCCGCTCGCGGCCTGTCGCTCGCCCCCGCGGGCCAGCGAGCCCTTGGGCTTGTAGGCGTGGATGGTGCCGGTGAGGTTCGGCTGGTGGTCCTTCTCCCAGGCCTTGCGCGGCAGAGCCTCGCGGGTCGGGGGCTCGACGAAGGTGTGGTGCAGCCAGCCGTGCCATTCGGCCGGCACCTTCGAGGCCTCGGCGTAGCCCTCGTAGATCACCCAGCGGCGCTTGCGGTCGTCATAGCTGTCGCTGTTGTCCTTGGCCTCATAGTAGCGATTGCCGGTGTCGTCCTGTCCGATGAACACGCCACGGCGTCCGATAGTGAAACGCGCGCCGATGGTCGCGCCGTTCCACCACGTGAAGATCGATTTCAGAAGGTTGATCAAGGTCTGCCGGTGGGTTCGGGGGACAGGAAGCGGGCGGACTATAGGGGCGGCGGCGCGAAGCGTCCAGGGTCGCTCCGACCTCAACATCTTGGGGATGGCGACCTAGAAAACCGCAACATCTATTGATCGCAACCTCCAACGACCGGTACCCTGGGCGTTCTTGGAGGCAGGCCATGGTCACTGTGACGCCAGACGTGCGGTTGGAGCGGCGTGAACTCGAGCGCTCGGATGGATTCGCCCAGGTGAACGCGCCCGCCCACTGGACCTCCGCCCAGGTAGAAGCCTGGCTCGATTGGGCGCCGGGCGAGACCGACATCGCCGCGGCGATCGAGGCGTGGGCCGCGCGGCTGCCGAAGCCCCTGCGCAAGCCGCTGGCCGCCGCCTTGCTGCGGGGCGTGGCGGCGTTGGCTTCGGGGACGAGCGGTGTCCTGCTTCTGCCGGGCGACGCGCGGGCGCACGGCGCACTTTCGGGTCTCATGGCGCGCCATCGCGGCGTCGTTGCGGCACGGTCCGCCGCCGCCGCCCTGGCCGTGCGCCTCCAGGCGGTGATCGACGCCGTCAGCCGTTGCGACGGCGACGCCGAGGCCTGCGCCGATCCGGCGCGCAACGCCAGCCTGGCGCGCGCGGCGAACGCCGCCCGGACAGCCGGCGCCGATGACGCGACGATCCTGGACGCCATCGCTTCTGCGGTCGCGGGCGAGACAGACTGGATCGCGACGCCGGTGCGTGCACCGACGCCACAGATGATCGTCCTGGCCCACGAAGCGGCCATCGCGCAGGCTTGCGCCCGCGCAAGCTGGGCGACAGGCCAGGTGATCGCCGCCGGCAGCGCGTCGCACGCTGAGGCCGTGGTGCGCGACGCCCGCATGAACCGCGCGGCCGTCAAGCTGACGGCGTTTCCCCGACCCGCTGACCGGGCGGCGTTGTCCGCGTTGCTGGAAGGCCTCGCCGAGGCGCTGGCGACCGAGGGGGGCCGCATTGCGCTCGCAGGGCTAGGCGACTGGCTGGTGGCGCAGG
>NZ_JAUXZW010000290.1 GCF_030693805.1 Phenylobacterium sp. | reverse complement strand
CCTGCGGCAATTGCCATCTCGACGCCGGCGTGAAGAAATTCGGTCTGCCGATTTTCGGACTCGCCGAGGATTTCCCTGCCTATAGCGCGCGCGTCGGCGCGCAGATCACGCTGCAAGAGCGCATCAATTCCTGCATGACGCGCAGCATGAACGGGCGCCCGCTGCCGGCGTCATCCACGCCGATGCACGCCATCGTCGCCTATATCCAGTTTCTCTCGTGCGGCGTGCGCAAGGGCGAGAAGCTCTCCGGTCTCGGCGCGGGGACGATGCCGGAACTCGATCGCGCCGCGGATCCGGCGCGCGGGCGCGATATTTATCAGGCGCGCTGCCTCAGCTGCCATAACGTCGACGGCGCCGGCGTGCAGAACAGCCTGCCGGGGCTGGGCGCCGGCTACGCCTTTCCGCCGCTCTGGGGCTCGGACAGTTTCAATGACGGCGCCGGCACGGCGCGGCTGATCACGGCGGCGAATTTCATCCATTCCAACATGCCGGACGGCGTCGATTATCTGCACCCGCGGCTCTCGCCCGAAGAGGCCTGGGACGTCGCCGCGCTGATGATCTCGAAGCCGAGGCCGCAGCGCGCGGGGTTAGACAAGGATTTTCCCGACCTTTTGAAAAAGCCGATCGACGCGGCTTACGGCCCCTATGCCGACGGCTTCTCAGAAGCGCAGCACAGATACGGGCCTTATGGGCCGATCCGCGCGAAGTTGCAGGAGATCGTGAAGCAGAAGGGCGAGGTGAGGAATCCGAATGTGAAGTAGCCGCGAACAGACGAGGTCGGGTAACGCGTGGCAACTGCGTCGGAGGACGCGATGGGGTTCTTCGCAAAAGGCGCCGACTTCATGGAGCCATCAATCTCGCAAAATTCTGGGAGTAAGCGCGCTGTTGGCCGTGGCCTAGGCGGCATCAACGGAATTCGGCAAGGCGCACCGGCGGGCTTTCAGCATTGATCATGGCTTGGATCATGCCTTGGCCATGTGCGTCGCCGCGGCTTATCGTGACAACCTGCCACGCACGAGAGCTG
>NZ_JAUXZW010000282.1 GCF_030693805.1 Phenylobacterium sp. | reverse complement strand
AGATCAGATGGATATCGCTTGGTCTTCTTCGCGATCTTGGCCATCCGGCCACGGCTCTGCTCGGTCCACATCCCGAGCTTGAATCACAGACCACGATGAAGCGGAATCACCGCTCACGCCTTTTCCAAACAGCCTCTGAGGCGGGCCGGGCGGCATGGAATTGATAACCAAGCCCTTCGCCTTCGAACAGCTGACGGAAAAGATTCGCTCAATGACCGCGCGCCCAGGGCCCTCGCGCGGCGCTCAGCAATGAAAAAGTCGCCAAGTCGACGCAAATACAACTTGCCGCACACCAAGAACAGACTTCCGTCCCGCCCTCACCTTTCGTAAGGTTGCGTTGAGCAGCCAGTTCGCGGCGCGGTAGAATGGCGAGGCCTCATCGGTGGCGACCTACCGATTGTTCATGCTGGACCCTGAGGGGCATGTGCGCAGCGCGACCGTGCTGGAGTGCGCTGACGACGCCGAGGCGACCGCGCGCGCCGCCGAACACCCTCACGAGCACGGCATGGAGCTATGGCAAGGCGCGCGCGTCGTGCATCGCTTCGAGCGTCCCGTCGCCTGATCGACGCCGCAAGAATCTAGCCCGAGGAACTCAGGGCTTCATTTGAAACGCCCGAAGCCCGATATAGCGTGCTCCTCGAGCCGATGGGGCGGGACCGATCCATGAAGCACTTTCTAATCACGATGGCCGGCGTCTTCGCGGGCCTGGTGATTTTCCGGATCGGCATTCCGTTCGTGCTGGTGGCGATGGCCGCCGGAGCGGCCGGTCCGGCGCCGCTGCCAGCCCATGCCGTGCTGCAACTCGACCTGCGCGAGACCATCACCGATCAGGACCCCGGCAATCCGCTGGTCAGCCTCGGTCGGCGGTCGCTTTCGGTGATGTCGGTGATCGAGGCGCTGAAGCGCGCGGAGACCGACGGACGGGTGCGCGGGGTGCTGGTGCGCCTGCCCGAGGGCGGGATGGAGCCTGGCGCGGCCGATGAGCTGCGGCTGGCGTTCCTGCGGCTACGGGTCGCCGGCAAGCCAGTATTCGCTCACAGCCAGGGCGTCTATCCGAGCGCGATGGCGCCGATGACTTACATGCTGGGCGCCTCCGCCGACGAACTCTGGATGCAGCCTGGCGCGACGCTGCAGGCGACCGGGATCAGCACCGAGGACGTGTTCCTGAAGCGGTTCTTCGACAAGTACGGCGTCGTCGCCGATTTCGAGCAGCGCTACGAGTACAAGAACGCGGTCAACGGCTACCTGCAGGACGACTACACGGCCGCGCACAAGGAATCGCAGCTGTCGTGGATGACGTCGGTCTATGAGAGCGCGATCAATTCCGCCGCCCGCGACCGCAAGCAGGCGCCGGCGGTGCTGCGCGCCAACCTCGAAGCCGGGCCTTATGCCGCCGAGCAGGCGCGCGCCAACGGCTTGATCGACAAGGTGGGTCAGGTGCGCGAGGCCGAACAGGCCCTGCTCAAGCGGGCCGGCGACAACGCCGAGATGGTCGATTTCGGCGACTATCAGCGCGCTCGCAAGGAGCGCGACCACGCCACCCGCAGCGTTGGCTCCATCGCTGTGATCGAGGCCGAGGGACCGATCGTCACCGGCCGCGACGGCGGCGCCAATCCGTTCCAGGGCGGCTCGACGGTCTATTCCGACGACGTGTCGGAAGCTTTTTACGATGCGGCCAAGGCCAAGGACGTGAAGGCCATCGTCTTCCGGGTGAATTCGCCCGGCGGATCGGACACCGCGTCTGAACAGATCCTGGCCGGCGTGCGCGCCGCCAAGGCGGCCGGCAAGCCGGTGGTGGTCAGCATGGGGACCTATGGCGCGTCGGGCGGCTACTGGATCGCCTCGGAAGCCAGCTCTATCGTCGCCGAGCCGACGACGCTGACCGGCTCGATCGGGGTGTTTGGCGGCAAGTTCGCCCTGGGTCCGGCCCTGGCGCGCTATGGCGTCGACCTTCGCGAGACCCAGGTCGGCGGCGCCTACGCCGACGCCTTTTCCATGGGCAAACCGTTCACGACGGACGATCGCGCCGCCTTCGCCGGCTGGATGGACCGCATCTACGACAACTTCGTCGCCCGCGTCGCCGTGGGTCGCAAGCTGTCGCCCGAGCGGGTGCGCGAGATCGCCAAGGGCCGGGTTTGGACCGGCGCCCAGGCGCATGAACTTGGCTTGGTCGACCACGTCGGCGGCTTCTATGAGGCGGTCGAACAGGCCAGGGTCCTCGCCAAGCTGGAAGGCGTGCCGCATCTGAAGCGCATGTCGCCCAGCGCCTCGCCGCTGGAGGCGCTGCAACAAGCGCTGGGGGTCTCTGCAACCTCAATGCGCACCCTCGCGGCCGCGGCCTGGGTCATGGGCGACCCCAAGGCCCAGGCGGTGATGGACGAGCTGGCCAGCGCGCGGATGCGCAGCCAGGGGGCGCTGGTGCTGGCCCCGATGCCGATCCGCTAGGGGCCGCGGCGGCCAGTTCAGCGGAGGCTGCGAACGATCGACTGCGGCGGCGGCATGAACGTCACGGCGCGCTGTCCGTAGTCGATCTCGACCCGGTTGAAGTGGCGCAGGATGTCCATTCCGACCAGAATCGCAGGGCGCGTCCGCAGGTCCCAGAGATCGAAGATGTGCAGATCGGCGAAGGCCACTGTCACATCACCGATCAGCAGACCCCCCAGCCGGATCGGCGGCACGGGCGCGAGTTCGCCGACCGCGCGCTGCCCCGTGGCGCTCAACAGCACCGCGCGCATCAGGCCTGCGGCGATCTCGGGACGACCTCTGAGGACGGCCTGACGTAATGCGGGGTTGCCGATCGTGGTCTGCGATCCGGTATCGATGAAGGCCGTCAGCTTCACGCCGGCGATTTCCGCGTCGACGATGATCAGCTGGCCGAAGCGCATGCGCGCAGGAACACGGAACCGCGGGTTCATCGCGTCGCGCCGCTCGGTGGAACGGCTCATCGCCGCCGAGGTCGAGGGCGAGCGCGTGATCTCGATCCGTTGCCGGCGAAAATCCATCAGCAGCCTGCGGCCGCGCAGGATGTCCATCCCAAGCAGACCGTCGACGCCGAGCGTCCCGCGCGGCAGCAGCGGCAGCCGCGGCACGGATGTCGACACCTGTCCGACCTCGAGCCGTCCAACCCGGCTGATCGGCGCGTTCTGGACACCGGCCACGCCGTGCACCGGCGCCTCTCCAAGGCGCGGAAGCCCTAGGCGATCTGCGAGCTCCAACGAGGCCACTGAAACGTTGGCGCCCGTGTCGACGACGAACGGGAACGGCCCAGCCCCGTCCAGCCGCACCGGCGCAGTCATGCGGCTTGCCGGATCGAACGCGGTCTCCAGCACCTCCCCGTCCGGCGCCGGGGCTGGAGCCTGCACCAGGTTCACCAGCGTCGGCGGCGTCGCGCACCCGGCGGCGGCCAGGCCAGCCAGCGCCGCGCGGCGCGACCAGACGGCGGGCGCTCTGCGTGTGTCGGTCATCGCGCGAGGCTAGTGCGACGGCCGCGCGAGCCCAAACGAAAGGGCGGCGGATCGCTCCGCCGCCCCTCGTTCCCCAATCGCGCCGTTCGCCTCAGAACCGCGCTTTCAGGCCCACATAGAGTTGCCGTCCGAAGATGTCGTAGTACGCCGGCACCGTGTCGAGCGCCTGGGTGCCCGACTGGCTCGATGGGAAGAACGGCGGGTCGCTGTCGAACACGTTGTTCATCCCGGCGTAGACCTCCAGCGCGTCGGTGGCGGCCCAGCGCACGCTGGCGTCGCTGTACCAGCGCGACTTGATGTCCACGACCGCGTCCTCGCCGAAGATGTCCGCCGGCGCGCTCTTGGCCTCGCCGATGTAGCGCGCCGTCCAAGAGGTTTTGAACTTGCCCGCGGTCCAGGTCAGCGTGGTGCTGCCCTGACGCTCGAGCCAACCCTGGGCGACGTTCGAGGTGTCGCCGCCGGCCGCGCCCAGCAGGTCGACAGGATCGCCGCCCGGGAACGGGATCACGGTCGCCTTGTCGTAGAACGTCCAGCTCGAGCTGATGCTGAGGCCGCCCCACGGCTCCAGGCTGGAGGCGATGTCGCCCAGCTTGATGCCGTAGTTCACCTCGAGGTCGACGCCCTTCAGCTCTAGCGAGGCGATGTTCTGGTACTGGTCGTCGATCGCCGTCAGCACGTAGTTCGCGCCTGGGACGGAGGGGTCGGTTCCGCGGGTCAGCAGGTTGCAGAACACGTCGCCCTGGCCGGCAGGCCGCTCATAGCAGAGCTGGGCGATGTTCTGGCGGCCGACCACGTTGATCAGCCCGTCGATCTCGATCTGGAACCGGTCGACGGAAATCGTCAGATCACGGAACATGTCCGGCATCGCGTCGAACTGGCCAGCCTGGAATACGATGCCGTAGGTCAGGGTGTCGGCGACCTCTGGCTTCAGGTCCGGATTGCCGCCTTCGAACCCGCCGACGTTCTGGATCACGGTCAGCGGCGGATCGTAGTTGGCGGGAATGCCCAGCGCGGCGCAGTTGGCGCGCAGGGTCGCGTTCGAGTTGGCGCCGTAGTTGATACAGGGGTCGTCCACCGCACCGAACGTCTCGCCGATGCCGGCGACCTCGCCGAGCGTGGGCGCACGCACGGCGCGGTTCTTCATGGCGCGCAGGCGCACAGACGGGATCGGCGACCAGTCGCCGCCGTAGCGCCAGGTGCGGTAGGTGCCGACGTTGTAGCCGTCGGACCAGCGATAGGCGCCTTCGACGTTCACCTCGTTGAAGAACGGCAGATCCTTCACCACCGGGACCTTCAGCTCGACGAAGGCTTCGTCGGTCTTGAAGTCTGTGCGTTCGCTGTCGCTGATCTTGTTGCCGGCGACGGTCCCCTCGTTGATCTCGGTGGAGTAGTCCTCGTAAGCGTTGATGCGCCGGCTTTCCGCGCCGACCGCCACCTGCAGCGGCCCGGCCGGGAGCTCGAACACCGTGCCGGACAGATAGGCCAGGGCGTTCTCGAGCTCGGAGGCCGAGCGGACGCCGCCGCTGCGGACCAGCCACGCCTGTTCAGTCTGGTTGTAACCGTCGAACGGGTTGATTGGGACGCATCCCTGCGCCCGCGCCAGCGGGTCGACGCACTGGAAGCCGGTGGCCGTCGGCTGAACCCGCAGGCCCGAATACAGCGCATCCAGCGACACCAGGCCGAGCGACCGGCCGTCGAGGGTCGTCCGCCCCCAGACGTAGGAAAGCTCGTAGTTCCAGTCCTTGCCGAACCCGAACAGGGTGTCGCGGTCGCCGCGCACCCCGACCGCGAGTCGAGTGGTCTGGCGCAGGTTGTCCGCGCCGCGGTTCTCGAGGCCCGCGAAGCGCTGCCACCAGGTGATCTCGGTGTCGCCATTCGCGATCGCGAGCGCTCGCAGCGAGGCCGGAACGAACGGATTGTCGGTCGGGATCGAAGGCTCGAGCAGGCCCGCGACCAGGTCGGAGCTGGACTGGAACGGGTGGGCTTCGAACGGCGCGTTGACCTGGGCGGAGCCGTAATTCAGCTCGACGAAGGCGGTGATACCGTCGACCACCTCATAGTCGGCGTCTGCCGCGAACAGGATGCGTTCGGTGGGTATCGCCAAGGTGCGCGCGGCGTTGCGGTTATAGCCGTAGGCGGCGGTGTTGAATGGGACCAGCGCCCCGTTGTCGAAGGTGTAGCTGCCGGGCGCCGCGTCCACGAAGAAGCGGCCGCCCAGCGGCACGCCGGAACGGGCCGCCGGGCCACGAACCGGATCGTCCGGCGGGAACCAGGCGAAGTCTTCCGAGCAGAGGTATCGGTCGGCGCAGCTCACATAGCCCTGGTAATCATACTGCAGGGTCGCGCCGACATGGCCGCGGTCCAGCCCCGCGCCGAAGCGGATGAAGGCGCTCGGGTTCTGGTTGTCGTGGTTCTTCAGCGCCTCGCCGTAGCTCAAGCCCATTTCGAGGCCCTGGAAGGTGGTGTCCGTGATGATGTTGACCACGCCCGACACGGCGTCGGCCCCGTCGATCGCCGATGCGCCGCCGGTGATCACGTCGATACGCTTGATGTTGGCGGAGGGAATGGTGTTGAGGTCGACGCCATTATCGTCGATCGAACCCGAGGGCGCGCGGCGCCCATTGATCAGCACCAGCGAACGTTCCGAACCGAGGTTGCGGAGGTTGACGAGGTTCAGGCCGGCGTCGGCCGTGCCTGAAAACGTCGACTGGGTGCGGGCGGAGCCGAACGCGGGGGCGAACTGCGGCAAGGTCGTCAGCACGTCGGCGACGTTTTCCAGCCCCTGACTCTCCAGCTTCTCCTGCCCGACCACCTGAACCGGCGTCGGTGCGTCAAGATTGGGACGTTGGATACGTGAGCCGGTCACGACGATCTCGGAGACTTCGGTGTCCTGAGCCATGGCTGGCGTCGCGGCGAGCACGATCAATGCCGCCCCGCAGATCATGGAAGACGCCAGGAGGCGTTCGCGCGTTGTCATGCTTTTCAAGGTCTGCATCCCTCATGCGGCCCGACGGTCCAGGCCGCAGCGGCCGGTCGCAGCAGGTTTCATTCCCGTGACGCAAATCGCGCCTGGGTTGCGCAAAAGTTACGATCGTTACGACATGACGATCAACGCGCTTTGGGACGTCGCCGCATTGTTAGTTGACGCCTGTCTCATTTTCGTCACAGATCGGCCTCCTGAAAGCCGGTCCGGCAAAATTCATCCCTTGGCGGCTGGTTGGCGGCCCTCGACACACAGATATCGACTGCGATGGTGGTCGATAATGTTGTCGACCCAGCCGGTGACCTTGCGGCTCACCAGGTTCTTGTTCACGTAGAAGAACACCGGGGCCACGGGCGCATCCCGCAACATGATCTCCTCGGCCTGGGCGAGGTAGCCGGCCCGGCGCACGGCGTCGGGTTCGTTATCCGCCCGCGCCAGCAGCGCATCGTAGGCGGGGTTCTTGTAGTCGCCATAGTTCTGGGAGCCGGTGGACGACTGCTGCAGGTAGAGGAAGCTCATGGCGTCGTTGTAGTCGGCGATCCAGGCCGCATCGGCGACCTCGAAGTCACGGCTGCGATAGGCGGCGTAGGCGATCTGCGTCTCGTTCTGGGCGAGGCTCGCCTCGACGCCGATCGCCTTCCAGTCGGCCTGCACGGCCGGCATGAACAGGCTGGGGTCCGGCGTGTTGCGATGCTTGATCTCGACCTTCAGCGGCTTGCCCGGCCCAAAGCCCGCCTGGGCCAGCAGGGCGCGCGCCGCCGCCTGCCTGCGTTCAAGCGGCCAGGCGGCCCAGACGGGCGGCTTGGCGGCCTGGTAGTTGGCCACGCCAGGCGGGACGAAGGTGTAGGCCGGGATCTGCCCGCCGCGCAGCAGCTTGCCGGTGATGAAGTCGCGGTCGATCGACATATCAAGGGCTATGCGGACGCGACGGTCCTTCAACGCCGGCACGTTGTTGTTGAACGCCAGGTAGGCGATCCCGAGATAGGTGTAGGTCCGCACATAGCCCGGCATCGCGGTGCGCAGGAAGGCGATCCGGTTCGACTGGATGTCGCTGTTGATATCCAGCTCGCCGCGCTTCACCCGCCGCTCGGCGCTGATCGCATCGTTGGTCGGATAGTAGCGGATCTGGTCCACGCACACCTTGTCTGCGTCGTAGAAGCGGGGGTTCTTCACCGCCTCGACGTAGTCCCCCAGCCGCCAGTCTGTGAGCAGGTAGGGCCCGTTGGACACGTAGTGCGCGGGCGAGCTCCAGGCGTCGCCCCACTTCTCCACCACATGCCTGGGCACCGGGTACATGGTGTGGTGCTTGGCGAGCTCCGGCAGGTAAGGCGCGGGGTGCTCGAGGGTGATCTCCAGGGTGCGCGGGTCGACCGCGCGCACGCCCAGCGTCTCCTTGGCCGCCTTGCCCTCGTTCACGGCCTGGGCGTTCTTCAGCAGGTAGAGCAGCGAGGCGTACTCCGACGCCGTCTGCGGCAGCAGGATGCGGCGCAGCGAATAGACGAAGTCGTCGGCGGTGACCGGCACGCCGTCGGACCACGTCGCCTGACGCAGGTGGAACGTCCAGACCAGGCCGTCGGGACTGGTCTCCCAACGCTCCGCCATGCCTGGAATCGGCTTTCCTTCGACGTCGTCCTGCACCAGGCCGACCAAGGCGTCGGAGAGGATGCGGTCCTCCCAGGTGCCGGTGGTCTTGTGCGGGTCCAGCGAGATCGGCTCCGAGCCGTTGCCCATCTCAAGGCAGACCTTGCCGGCGGCGCAGGGCGCGCGCGTCGGCTCGGACGCGCCGCAGCCGGCCAGCACCAGCGCCGCGGCCAAAGCGATCGAAAGATTGCGCATCACGTCGCGGACCACCTAGGACTAGCCGGCCCCAACGATGTCACTGAAGGCGCAGTTCGTGACAGCCCCTAAATTCGCGTTGCCCGTGTTGATCGCCGCCGCCCTCTGCGCCGGCGCCGCCTACGCACAGGC
This sequence comes from Phenylobacterium sp., assembly GCF_030693805.1. Taxonomy (GTDB): domain Bacteria; phylum Pseudomonadota; class Alphaproteobacteria; order Caulobacterales; family Caulobacteraceae; genus Phenylobacterium. Next base: position 9,970 of record NZ_JAUXZW010000282.1, on the reverse strand, counting down.
GCCACTCCGGGCGCCGACGATGCAGGCGCTGGCCGACTGCCGCGCGATCACCGATCCGCAAGCCCGCCTCGCCTGCTACGACAAGGCGACCGCCGCCATGATCGCCGCCGAGGTCCAGGGCGACCTGGTGACCATGGACCGCGAGCAGCGTCGGGCGATGCGTCGGCAGGCGTTCGGTTTCAACATGCCGTCGTCCACCCTGTCCGACCGCGGCGACCGGCCGGAGGAGGTCGACCGCGTCACCGCCCGTGTGGCCCGCGCCTACCAGCAGGGCGACGGCAAGTGGTCTCTGGAGCTCGAGGACGGCGCAGTGTGGGTGCAGACCGAGAGCGCCACCCTGGGCCGCCGGCCGAAGGACGGCTCCACCGTGGAGATCCGCAAGGCGGCGATGGGCAGTTACTTCATCAACATCGACGGCCAGCGGGCGATCCGCGCCAAGCGGGTGAAGTAGGCCTCAGCGGTCCTTCGGATCGATCGCGTCGCGCAGACCGTCGCCGATGAAGTTGAAGCTCATCAACGTGATCACCATCAGCACCGAGGGGAACACCAGCAGCCACCAGGCCAGCTCCATGTCCTGGGCGCCGTTGGCGATCAGCGTGCCGAGCGAGGCCATCGGCGGCTGCACGCCCAGGCCCAGGAAGCTCAGGAAGCTCTCGGCCAGGATCACCGCGGGGATCGTCAAGGTCACATAGACCACCACCGGTCCCAGCAGGTTGGGCACGATGTGGCGAAAGATGATCGCCCCCTGCCCCAGCCCCGCGGCGCGGGCCGCCTCGACGAATTCCTTGTGCTTCAGGGTCAGGGTCTGTCCACGGACGATCCGCGACATGGTCAGCCATTCGACCGCCCCGATGGCCACGAAGATCAGGATGAAGTTCGAGCCGAAGGTGACCATCAGCAGGATGACGAAGAAGATGAACGGCAGCGAGTAGAGCACGTCCACTACCCGCATCATCGCCTCGTCCAACCTACCGCCGACGAATCCCGCCACGGCGCCCCAGGCGACGCCGATCACCAGCGAAACGAACGTCGCCACCAGGCCGATGGCAAGCGACACCCGCAGCCCCATCAGCAAGCGCGCCAGCAGATCGCGGCCCAGCGAATCGGAGCCCAGCAGATGGCCTTCGACCAGCGGCGGCAGCCAGACGTCGTTCTTGTTGATCTCGTCGTAGGCGTAGGGCGTGACGTGCGGTCCGACGATGGCGGCGACCACCAGCACGGCCAGCACGATCATGCCGGCGACGGCGGCGCGGTTGCGCAGCAGCCGGCGCGCCGCGTCGTCCCACAGGCTGCGGCCCTTGGCGGCCTGCTGCATGAGCTCGGCGCCGCGTTGCGATCCGGGGGCGAGGATGGCCCCGGTCATGCCAACCTCACGCGCGGATCGAGGGTGGCGTATAGCAGGTCGGCCAGCAGGTTCAGGGCGAGGATCAGGGCGGCGTAGAAGATCACCATCCCCATCACCACCGTGTAGTCGCGCTGCAGGGCGCTGATCACGAAGAACTTGCCCAGGCCCGGCAGGTTGAAAATCTTCTCCACCACCAGCGAGCCGGTGATCAGCCCCGCGCAGGCCGGACCCAGGTAGCTGACCAGCGGCAGGATCGCGGCGCGCAGGGCGTGCTTGGCGACGATGCGGCTCTCCGGCAGGCCCTTGGCGCGGGCGGTGCGGACGTAGTTGGAATGCAGCACCTCGATCATCCCGGCCCGCGTCAGGCGCGAGATGATGGCGATCTGCGGCAGGGCGAGGACCGCGATCGGAAGCACCAGATTCGGCAAGGCCCCGCCGTTCCACCCGGCGCTGGGCAGCCAACCGAGTTTGGAGGCGAAGGCCAGCACCAGCAGCGGCGCGGTGACGAAGGTCGGGATACAGACACCCAGGATCGCCACGGTCATCACGCCATAGTCGATCGCCTGGTTCTGTCGCAGCGCGGCCAGCACGCCCAGGGTCACGCCGACGATGCCCGCGATCAGGATCGCCGACAGGCCCAGGGTCAGGCTGACGCCGTAGTTCTCGTTGAGGATCTGCAGGACGCTCTTGTCCTTGTATTTCAACGAGGGTCCGAGGTCGCCGCGGGCCACGCCCTTTAGATAGGTGAGGTATTGCTCGCCCAGCGGGCGGTCCATGCCGTACTTGGCCATCACGTTGCGCTCGATCTCCGGCGAGAGCTTGCGGTCCATGTCGAAGGGGCTGCCGGGGGCGGCGCGCATCATGAAGAAGGCGACGGTGACCACCAGCAAGAGCGTCGGGATCGCCACCAAGAGCCGGCGGCCGATGAATCGCAACATAGGCTTTTAAGCGCCTCGCGTTCGGGCGGCCTTTTGACAGCCGGGCGTTGCGAAACTTTCATTCGCCCCCGATGATGTCAAACGAAGGGTCCCCTCACAGGCATGCCGTAGGTTCCATGAGCGATTTTCGACGCGTCACCGATCAGATCACCGTCAGCCCGCAGATCAGCGAGGCCGACCTCGACGAGGCCGTGCGCCAGGGCTTCAAGCTGGTGATCAACAACCGCCCGGACGGCGAAGATCCGGGTCAGCCGACCAGCGCCGAGACCGAGGCCGCCGCGCGCCAGCGCGGGCTGGAGTACGCCTTCATCCCGGTGCGCGGGGGGCCGACGCCCGACCAGGTCGAGGCGGAACGCAAGCTGCTGGAAAGCGCGACCGGTCCGGTTCTGGCTTATTGCCGCTCGGGCACCCGCTCGATCATCACCTGGTCCCTGGGCCAGGCGCAGGCCGGCGCGCGCAACCGCGATGAGCTTGTGGGCCTTGGCCGCCAGGCAGGATATGATCTGTCTAGCGTGCTGCCGGGCTGAGACCCCCGGCTAGTGCAGCGCCATCGACGCGCCGGCGGGTATCGGTTCCATCAGATCGGGGTCGCACGAAGCCAGCACCAATACGAAACAGGTCAGGCCCATGAACAAGGTCAGACGCCAAATTGAGACAGTCATCGCCATAACCCCGTGCGCGAAGGCCGCTGCATCCGCGCTTCGGGCGCACGGTGCGCAATAAGGGCGCCGCGACGCCAAAGGACACGCCATGATCCCCTATGTCCGCGACATAAAATTCGAGTACGGCGCCGTCGATCAGGTCTCACCGCTGATCCGCAGGGTGGTGGCGAACAACCCCGGCCCGTTCACCTATGTCGGAACCGGCACCTACATCATCGGCCGCGGCGAAGTTGCGGTGATCGATCCCGGCCCGGACATCGAAGAGCATCTGGAGGCGATCCTCAGGGCCGTGGAGGGCGAGCGCGTCACCCACATCATGATCACCCATCACCACCTGGACCACTCGCCCCTGGCCGCGCCGCTGAAGGCGCGCACCGGGGCGACGATCTACGGCTGCGCGGTGACCAAGGTGGTGGAGGACGACGGCGGGGTGAAGACCGAGGCCGGCCACGACATGGACTTCAAGCCCGACGTCAGCCTGTGCGACGGCGGCGAGGTCTCGGGCCCGGGCTGGACGCTGGAGTCGATCCCGACGCCTGGCCACACCTCCAACCACATCTGCTTCGCGCTGAAAGAAGAGAACGCCCTGTTCACCGGCGACCACATCATGGGCTGGTCGACCACGGTGATCACCCCGCCGGACGGCGACATGGGCGACTACATGGAAAGCCTGGACCGCATCCGGGTGCGGGAGTTCGACACCCTGTGGCCCACGCATGGACCGCCCGTGCGCGAGGTCACACCGTTCATCGACGCCTACATCGCCCACCGCCGCGAACGCGAGGCGCAGATCGAGCAGGCCCTGGCCGCCGGCCCCAGCCGCATCCGCGACATGGTGCCGGTGCTCTACGCCGCCGTCGACCCCCGGCTGCATCCGGCCGCCGCGCGTTCGGTGTTGGGGCACATGATCGACCTCGTGCGCCGCGGCCGCGTCGTGGCCGACGGCGCGCCCGGCCCCGACAGCGAGTATCGGTTGGCCGGCTAGACGCTAGCCCTCTTCCGCGTCGCGGAAGTAGGGTTCGACCTCGCCCTGCAGCTTGATGGTCATCGGGTCGCCCTTGCGATCGACGGTCGAGCCGACGGTCAGCCGCACCCAGCCTTCGCTGACGCAGTATTCCTCGACGTTGGTCTTCTCGACCCCCTTGAAGCGCACGCCGATCCCGCGCTCCAGGATGGCGGCGTCATAGAAGGGGCTCTTGGGATTGGCCGCCAGGCGGTCAGGAAGGGTGTCGCTCATGGGCGCGCTCTTGCCTGCACAGGACCCGCCTAGTCAACGCTGACGATCGGACGCGGCCCGGTCTGGCCATTGAACTGGCCGACGAAAGCCTCGGCCGCGCGCTCGATGCCCTGCACCACCGTGGGCCGGTGCTTGAGCTTTCCCTCGCGGATCCACTGGGCGATCTGGCGGCGCGCGGCGGGGAATTCGGCGACAAAGTCCGGGCAGATGAACGCTTGCACGGTCTGGCGCAGCGACGGCGTGAGCGCCGGCATCATCGGGGCGGGGGCGCCGTCGTAGACCGACATCGCCCCGCAGACCACGACGCGGCCAAAGGCGCGCAGGTTCTGGAAACCGGCCAGCAGCGTCTCGCCGCCGACGTTGTCGAAGAACACGTCGACGCCGTCCGGCCGCGCGGCCTTGATCGCGCCGCCAAGATCGGAATGGGTCTTGTAGTTGATCGCCGCGTCGTAGCCGCTCTCCGCGACGATGTCGGCGCACTTGTCGTCGTCGCCCGCGAGGCCCAGCACGTCGCAGTCGTGGATACGGGCGATCTGGCCGACCACGGAGCCCACCGCGCCGGCCGCCGAAGACACCAACACCGTCTCGCCCGCCTTCAGCCGGCCAATCTTCAACAAGCCGAAGTAGGCCGTGAGGCCGGACATGCCCAGCAACCCGACGCCGGTGGCCAGCGGGACGCCGCCCTCGAACAGCTCCGCGTCCAGCTTGTCCAGTTCACCGCCCGGCATCACCGCCACGCTGGCCCAGCCGAGGAAGCCGCTGACCCGGTCGCCGGCTGCGAATTTCGGATGCCGCGAAGCCTCGACCACGCCGACGGCGTTTCCCGGAATGGTGTTACCCAGCTCGATCCTGGCGGCGTAGGTCGCCGCCATCAGCTTGGCGCGCACGCCCGGCGCCACGGTGTGATGCTCGATGCGCACGCGCACCTCGCCCTCGGCCAGATCGGCAGGCGTAAAGCTCTGCAGATCAAAGTCGGACGCCTTGAGGTCCTTGCCTGGCCGCGAAGCCAGAACCCAACGCCGCGGTCCACCCGTCATCGCGTTTTCCTCCATTTTTTCTGGCGGCATGGGCGAGCGGCGGCCCTGGCTTGTCAAGACGGCGTCGTCGAGCGTGCAGCTTTCGAAAGCGAACCTCAGCGCCGCGCCGGCCCGAAGCTTCGCCAAAGATACGCGCCCATCAACGCCCCGCTCAGGGCGACCATCGTTAAGGTGGAGGCGCGGGCCGGCGACGCCCCCGCCGCCTCAGGGGGAAAAGGGCCAGGGGCGTCCGCCGGGGCCTCCTCGGCGTTGGGTTCTTCGGGCGAAAGGCCGGCGGCGATCGGTTGCACGACGTGGTTCTTGAACTGCTCGCGGATCAGCTTCTTGTCGATCTTGCCGGTGGCGCCCAGCGGGATGTGATCGACGAACACCACATCGTCGGGCATCCACCAGCGGGCGATCTTGCCATCGAGGAATTGCAGGAACTCCGAGCGATCGGCACGCTCGTCCGGCTTCAATTGCACCAGCAGCAGCGGGCGCTCGTCCCACTTGGGGTGCGGGATCGCGACGACGGCGGTCATCGCCGCCTTCGGGTGGGCGGCGGCCAGGTTCTCGATCTCGATGGAGCTGATCCATTCGCCGCCGGACTTGATCACGTCCTTCGCCCGGTCGGTGATCTGGATATAGCCCTGGTCGTCGATGGTGGCGACGTCGCCGGTGTCGAAGAAGCCATCCGCGGCCAGGATGTCCCGCTCGGCCTCGCGGAAGTACTCGCGCACCACGAACGGCCCGCTCACCTTCAACCGGCCCGACGCCTGGCCGTCGTGCGGCAGCACCTGTTCCTGATCGTCGACCAGCTTCAGGTCGATCATCAACGGTGGGCGACCTTGCTTCAGGCGGTAGCGAAGCTGTTCCTCAGCGTCCATCGCCGCGACCGCGCGGTTCGGCGACGACTGGGTGCCCATGGGCGAGGTTTCGGTCATGCCCCAGGCGTGGGTGACGGTGACGCCGTAGTCGTCGCGGAAGGCGCGGACCATGTCCTCCGGCACCGCCGATCCGCCGATCACGACCCGGGTCAGGGTGCTGAGTTGGCCGCCCGTCTCGCGCAGATGTTGCAGCAGCATGCGCCACACCGTCGGCACCGCCGCAGAGAAGGTGACGCCCTCGGTCTCGATCAGTTCGTGGACCGACGCGCCGTCCAGGTGCTGGCCTGGCATCACCAGCTTGGCCCCGGCCGCGGGCGCCGAGAACGCCACCCCCCAGGCGTTGGCGAGGAACATCGGCACCACCGGCAGAACCACGTCGCGCGCCGAGATCCCCAGCACGTCGGCGCCCATGGTGCCCAGCGTGTGCAGGAAGTTGGAGCGATGGGAGTAGAGCACGCCTTTCGGGTCGCCGGTGGTGCCCGAGGTGTAGCAAAGCCCGGCGGCGGTGTTCTCGTCGAAGCCGCCCCAGGCGCAGTCCGCGCTATGCTGGGCGAGCAAGGTCTCGAAGCACAGGGCGGGAAAGTCCGCCGGCATGTGGGCTTCATCGGTCATCACCACCAGATGCTCGACGCAGTCCAGCTTGGCGCGGTGCTCGATCAGGATCGGCAGGAAGGTCAGATCGGTGAAGATGACCTTATCGCGTGCATGGTTGATGATGTAGCAGAGCTGATCGGCGTGCAGCCTGGGGTTCAGGGTGTGGCAGACGGCGCCGATCCCCATGATCCCGTACCAGGCTTCCAGGTGCCGGCCCGTATTCCAGGCCAAGGTTGCGATCCGGTCGCCGGGCAGGACGCCCAGCGACAAGAGGGCGTTGCTGAGCTGCTTCGCCCGGCCATGGATCTCGCGATAGGTGGTGCGCACCATCGGGCCTTCGACCGAGCGGCTGACCACCTCGATCCCGCCGTGCCAAGACCTGGCGTGGTCGATGATCCGATCGACCGTCAACGGCCAGTCCTGCATCAGGCCCAGCATATGGCTTCCCCCGTCTCCATCCCGTTCCGACGCTAGTCAGGCGTCACGCTTTAGGCAACGCGCGGAAACCATGAGCGTGCCGCGGCTTCGGCCGAGGTGGACGCATCGAGCCGGCGCCAGGAGATGTCGCCCGCGCCGGCAGCGGACTGGGCTCTCAGCACGTCGATCGTGGCGTCGGACGCATCGCCTCGCCGGACCGCGACGCGTGCGGCCAGCACCTCGAACGGAGCCTCAAGCCAGACGCCGTCGAACGGTGCGCCGACCGCGCGGGTGACAGCCTCGACCTGGGCGCGCTGCTCCGGTCGTCGGAAGGTCGCGTCGACCACCACCGAACGCCCGGCGCGCAGCAACTCGCGCGCCGCCTCGCATAGGGCGGCGTAGACGCGCCCATCGGCTGCGGAGTCGTATCCTGCAGCGGCCAGGGACTGGTCCGGCTCACGGCCGGCAAGCCGTTTGCGCACCTCGTCGCTGCGCAGGATCACCGCGCCCGGCGAAGGCTGCACCTCGGGCGCGATCAGCCGCGATACGCTGGTCTTGCCCACGCCCGATAGGCCGCCGACCGCGATCAGCCGTGGCGGTGCCGCCTCAAGGCATCGCCGCGCCGCGCGCAGGTAGTCCCGGGCCAGATCATCGTCGCCCCCATGCGCGCTGACGTGCGCCCGCACCCCGGCCCGCAGCGCCATCATCAGCGGCAAGGCCGCGAGGCCGTCGATGACCTGTGTCTCGGACCGCGCCGCCTGGTCCAGATATGCCGACTGCACCCGCACGGCGGCGTCCCTACGATCGCGAAAGTCCAGGTCCATCAGCAGGAAGGCGAGGTCGTAGAGGACGTCGATGTCCGACAGGACGTCATTGAACTCGATGCAGTCGAACAGCACCGGACGGCCGTCCTCGAGCAGGATGTTGCCCAGGTGCAGATCGCCATGGCAGCGGCGCACGAACCCTCCCGCTGAACGCGCCTCCAGCAGCTCGCCGCGCCGTTCCAGCTCGGTCTGTGTGCCAGCGATGACCGCTTCGACAAGGTCGGCGCCCAACCGGTCGGCGAGTTCGCGCAGCAGGCTGGCGTTGGACTGCGCGACATAAGCCAGCGCCTCTCGACCACTTGCCGGCCGACGCTCGGCGGCCTCATGGCTGCGCGCGATCGTGCGGCCCAGCGCCTCGGCGAGGTCGCCGTCCAGCGCCTGCGGTTGGGCAGAGAGCACCGCGTCGGGATCGAAGCGCCGCATCTCCAAGACGTGGTCGACCAGGATGCCGGCGCCGTCCAGCTCCAGCGCGCCGCCCGGCGTTCGCGTCACCCGGCGCACAGCGCGATAGATGTCCGGAGCGCGAACGCTGTTAAACGCCAGTTCGCGATCGAGCGCCCATTTGCGCTGGGCGACCGTGGAGAAGTCCAGATAGCCATAGGCGACATGGCGCTTCGCCTTCAACGCGACATCGCCCATCAGGAACACTCGCGCGCACGCCGTCTCGATGGTCCGCTCGGCGCGCGCCGACAGCCAGGCGGTGACCTCGGCGTCCGTCCCGTCGCTCAAGGGAACAGGCGCTGCGTGGTCCAGCCGGCGCCGGAACGCGTGAAGGTCAACCGCTCATGCAGACGGAAGGGCCGGTCGCGCCAGAATTCGAAGCTCGCAGGCGCCAGGCGGAATCCGGACCAGTGCGGCGGGCGAGGCGGGCGGGCCAGGCCGAACCGCAGTCCCGCCTCGGCGATGCGCCGCTCGAACGCCAACCGGTCCGGCAAGGGCCGCGACTGGTCGGACGCCCAGGCGCCGAGCTGAGCCGGGCGGGCCCGCGTCGCCCAATAGGCGTCGGCCTCGTCCGGCGTCACCGGGCTGATGGCGCCGCGCACCCGCACCTGCCGGCGCAGGGACTTCCAATGGAACAGCAGGGCGGCCTTGGGCTCGGCCGCAAGCTGGCGGCCCTTGGCGCTCTCCAGGTTGGTGTAGAAGACGAACCCGTCGGCATCGACGTCCTTCAGCAGCACCATGCGCACATCGGGCAGCCCATCAGGATCGACGGTCGCCAGCGCCATGGCATTGGCGTCGTTGGGCTCGTGGGCCAGCGCGTCCTTCAGCCAGTCGGCGAACACCGCGAACGGGTCGTCCTCGCGCAGCGTCGGCGCCGGTTCGGCGCCGGCCACCTGGCGGACGTAGTCATCCTCGCTGGGCGAGGGAGGGATCAGGGCTTTGTCGCTCATGCTCGGGATATAGCGCGGAGCGGCGTTCGGCGGCAGGGACTTAACGCGGCATATACGCCGGCGGCCCTAGCCTGGGCTCATGGTCGCCAGCGCGCGAAAGATCGGGCCGAACGTCGGACTGTCGCAGGCGCGCGCCCTGCTGGGCGTCGGCGTGCGCGCGGATGCGGCCGAGCTGCGGCGCGCCTTCCACGCCTGCGTGAAGCGCGCGCATCCCGACCGTCCCGGCGGCTCGCCGGAAGCTTTCCGCGATGTCGTCGAGGCTTACCGCGCCCTGCAGGCCCTGGCTGGCGCTCCACGCCTGGTGCAACCGCCGGCCGTGCGCGACGCGCCCCAGATCGAGGTCCTGACCCTTTCGCCGTTCATCGCCCTTTGCGGCGGCGAGGCCCTGCATCATCGGCCAGATGGCCGTCGTCTTAAGTTGACTCTGCCGGCCGGCCTTCGTCCCGGAGAGACGGTGCGCGCCGGCCTCGTCACCTTGCGCGTGGAGATTCGTGGCGACTTCGACCTGTTCGTCCAGGGCGACGATCTGTGGGTCACCGCCGCGCTCGATCCGCGCCTGTTCGCCCAGGGCGGTCGTGCGGAGGTGAGCACCCCGCTCGGCCCGCGCGCGGTATGGATCAGCGCCAAGCCCGGCGAGGGCCGCCTGGTGCGATTGACCG
>NZ_JAUXZW010000269.1 GCF_030693805.1 Phenylobacterium sp. | reverse complement strand
GGTGTGCCCGCCGGTGCCTGCCACGACAGGACCGCGCGCAGCAACAGGCTCAGGCCGGCCAGGGCCACAAAACCGGCACACACGCCGTAGAGCACCCGCCAGCGCCCCTCGGCGCGCTTGAGCAGCAGCACCGCCGTGGCCAGCAGCACCACCGTCACCACCGGGTCGAGCACGCCGTAGCGCATGCGGGCGGCGTTGGCGTAGGCGATGGACGTCACCATCACCAGCAGCATCACCGGCGCCCACCAGCCCCAGCGGCCGCGCGCTTGTGGCATGCGTTTGAAACGCAGCAGGCCCTCGATGTGCAGCAGAGCCGCGCCCACCAACAGCGTGTTGTTGATGGGCGAGGTGAGCGCACCCAGGCTGGGCCGCAGGATCACCGCCACAAAGCCCATGCCGCTGAGCACCGCCGCCACCGTCCACACGCCCGGGCCCGGCACATCGCGGTTGATGTGCCACAGCGCGAGCATCACCAGAATCGCCACGCCGTTGACGATCGCGACGATCAGGCTCAGTGTGGGGTAGTGGAGCTCGTACATGCTGTGTGCAGATGGGACACTTATCCTAGTCGCGTGGGGGCGTTTGGTCGATAGTCCGGCCCGACCTGCTACAAACAGCGCATGACCGACCCGCGTCCTTTCAAGATTCCCCAAGCGGTGCTGGTGGTCATCCACACGCCCGATCTGCAGGTGCTGCTGATCGAGCGGGCCGACGCGCCGGGCTTCTGGCAATCGGTGACCGGCGCCAAGGACTTTGCCGACGAGGCCTGGGCCCACACCGCTGCGCGCGAGGTGACCGAGGAAACCGGCATAGCTGCGCGGGCGCCCGGCCACCACCTGCGCGACTGGGGCTTGGAGAATGTGTACGAGATCTACCCGCAGTGGCGCCACCGCTACGCGCCGGGCGTGACACACAACACCGAGCGCCTGTTCGGCCTGTGTGTGCCCGCGCCGCTGCCGGTGCGGCTGAGCCCGCGCGAGCACACGGCCCAGGGCTGGTGGCCGTGGGAGCAGGCTGCAGAGCGCTGCTTTTCGCCGTCCAAC
>NZ_JAUXZW010000115.1 GCF_030693805.1 Phenylobacterium sp. | reverse complement strand
TGCGCCCGCCGCATAGGGATCGGTTCGTGCGCCGGTGATCCGCATGGAATCAGCCTTGGTTTTAAGGACCTCGGGAATCTTAGCGGTCCTGGTTGCGGGCGCAAAGCCCCGCCCTATACTCCGCGCCTTTCGTCGCAGGGGCGTAGTTTAGATGGGCGAGACCATCCCCGATCGGGCCGCGCCGGTCGCGATCATCATGGGCAGCCGGTCCGACTGGCCGACGATGCGTGCGGCGGCGGAATCCCTGGACAGCCTGGGCGTCGCCTATGACGCCAGGGTGGTGTCCGCCCACCGCACGCCGCAGCGGATGTACGAGTTCGCCACCACCGCCAAGGCGCGAGGCGTGAAGGTGATCATCGCCGGGGCCGGAGGCGCCGCGCACCTGCCCGGCATGACCGCCTCCCTGACCGAGCTTCCTGTGCTAGGCGTGCCCATCGAGAGCAAGGCGCTCAAGGGCATGGACAGCCTGTTGTCGATCGTCCAGATGCCCGGCGGCGTGCCGGTCGGCGCCCTGGCGATCGGCGAGGCCGGCGCACGCAACGCGGGCCTGCTGGCGGCCCAGATCCTGGCGCTGTCGGACCCGGCGCTCAGCGAGCGGCTGGTCGAACTGCGTCGCCGCCAGACCGCGGCCGTGTCCCACACCGTCGAAGACGCCTGAGCCGCATGGCGTTCGAACCTCTCGCCCCCGGCGCCGTTCTGGGGATCCTCGGCGGGGGCCAGCTCGGCCGCATGCTGGCGTTGGCCGCCGGCAGGCTGGGCTTCGACGTGGCGATCCTCGATCCCGATCCCGACGCGCCGGCCGGCCGGGTCGCCGCCCACCTGATCACCGCCGCCTACGACGACGCCGAGGCGCTGCGCACCCTGGCCGGCCTCGCCCAGGTGGTCACCTTCGAGTTCGAGAACGTGCCCGCCGCGTCGGTGGAAAGCCTGATCGCGCTGGGCGTCGCCGTGGCTCCCGGCCCCAAGGCGCTGGCCGTGGCCCAGGACCGCGTCGACGAGAAGACCTTCCTCAACGCCGCGGGCGTGCGCACCGTCGCCTTCGCCGCCGCCGACAGCGCCGAGGAAGCGAGCGAGGGCGTCGCCCGCCTGGGCGCGCCGGTGCTGATGAAGACCCGCCGAGACGGCTACGACGGCAAGGGCCAGCGCTGGGTGGAGCACGCCGCCGACGCCGCCCGCGTGTTCGCCGAACTGGGCGCGCGGCCAGTGATCCTGGAGGCGCCGGCCGACTTCGTGCGCGAGCTGTCGATCATCGCCGCGCGGGGCCGCGACGGCGCGATCGCCACCTATCCGCTGGGCGAGAACCATCATGAGCACGGCGTGCTGCGCCGCACGATCGCGCCGGCCCGCGCCACCGCCGCCACCCGCGCCAAGGCCGAGCGCATCGCCGTCCAGATCCTCACCGGCCTCGACTACGTCGGCGTGCTGGGGGTCGAGCTGTTCGATCTGAAGGACGGCGAACTGCTGGTCAACGAGATCGCGCCCCGCGTCCACAACACCGGCCATTGGACCCAGGACGGTTGCGAGGTCGACCAGTTCGAGCAGCACGTACGCGCCGTGGCCGGCTGGCCGCTCGGGCCCACGCGCGCGGTGGCGCAGGTGGAGATGCTGAACCTGCTGGGCGAGGAGGCCAACGGCTGGGCGCGGTTCGCGGGCGAGCCCGAGACCCGCATCCACCTCTACGGCAAGCGGGAAGCCAAGGCGGGGCGCAAGATGGGCCACGTCAACCGGGTCAAGCCCCTCGCCTGAATCACCTTCAGGATTGGACGCGTCCGCGGGCCACCACCGCTTCGCGCCGCGCTCCCAGGTCGCCGGACGACAGGGCGTTGTTGTGTTCGTCGGCGCGGGCCGCCTCCAGCGCCAGGGCCTCGCCGAACGGCAGGGCGTAGCCGTCGTCGATCAGCGCCTTGTATTTCGGCAGCATCGCCGGATCGAGCGACAGCATGTCGTCGGCCAGGGCCAGCGCCTCGCTCCTCAGCTCTTCGCCTGAGACCACCCGGTTCACCAGGCCCCAGGCCTCGGCCTTGACGGCCGGTACGAAGTTGCCGGTGAACGCCATCTCCTTGGCGCGCGGCAGGCCGATCATCCGGCTCAGCTTCTGCGACAGGCCCCAGCCCGGCATCACCCCCACGCGGCCGTGGGTGTCGGCGAAACGCGCGGTCTCGCTGGCGATGCGCACATCGCAGGCCAGGGCCAGCTCCAGGCCGCCGGTGATCGCCACGCCGTTGATCGCCCCGATCACCGGGCCGGTGAAAGCCAGCACGGCGGCCACCGGGTCGTCGGCGGCCTCCGACACCACCTTGCTCGAGTCGGCCCCGATCTCGCGCAGGTCGAGCCCGGCGCAGAAACCCCTGCCCGCACCGGTGAGCACCACCACGCGAGCCGTCGGATCGGCGCACAAAGCCTGGAACGCCGCCACGATCTCGCGGCGCAGGGCCGTCGAGAGCGCATTCATCGCCTCGGGGCGGTTCAGGGTGACGACGGCGAGCCCGTCACGGGGGCGTTCGACGAGGACCAGGGCGGCGGTCATTTTACGATTCTCCTGCTTGCCAGCGTGGCTTGCGCTCCCTCAGGGTGTAGGCCGCGAGGTCGCCGCTGTCAGCTTCGCGGCGCCGGGCCGAGGCGCCGCCATCGCGGCGATCCGCCAGAAGAAACCGACAACTCCGCCGATCAGACGGAACGAACCATAAGGGAGACGCCCGATGGACTATGTGCGGCTTGGGAACACCGGACTGAAGGTCTCGCGCCTTTGCCTGGGATGCATGACCTACGGAACCAGCCAGTGGCGGAGCTGGGTGCTGGACGAGGCCGAGGCCATGCCCTTCTTCAAGCTGGCGATCGAGCGCGGGATCAATTTCTTCGACACCGCCGACGTCTATTCGCAGGGCGTCAGCGAAGAAGTCACCGGCAAGGCGCTGCGCACCTACGCCAAGCGCGAAGAGGTCGTGCTGGCCACCAAGGTGCACGGCGAGATGGGCCCGGGCGCCAACCAGCGGGGCCTGTCGCGCAAGCATATCCTGGAAGCCATCGACGCCAGCCTGAAGCGGCTGGGGACCGACTATGTCGACCTCTATCAGATCCACCGCTTCGACTACGACACGCCGATCGAAGAGACGATGGAGGCGCTGAACGACGTCGTGCGCGCCGGCAAGGCCCGCTATATCGGCGCCTCGTCCATGTACGCCTGGCAGTTCGCCAAGATGCTGTCGGTGTCGGAGAAGAACGGCTGGGCGAGGTTCGTCTCGATGCAGCCGCAGTACAACCTCGTCTACCGCGAGGAGGAGCGCGAGATGCTGCCGTTGTGCAAGGCGGAGGGCGTCGGCGTCATCCCCTGGTCGCCGCTGGCGCGCGGGTTCCTGGCCGGGGGCCGCGCCGGTCCAAGACAGGGCAACACCGAGCGGGCGCGCACCGACGCCTTCGCCGATCGCCTGTATTTCCGCGACGCCGACTACGCGGTGGTCGAGGCGGTTAGCAAGGTCGCGCAGGACCGCGGCGCGACCAACATGCAGGTGGCGCTCGCCTGGGTGCTGAACAATCCGGCGATCACTTCGCCGATCGTCGGCGCCTCGAAACTCGGCCAGCTCGACGAAGTGATCACCGCGTCGGACTTCAAGCTGACGCCCGAAGAGGTCGCCGCACTCGAGGCGCCCTACGCGTCCAAGCCGGTGCTCGACCACGCGTGAGCGGTGAAGGAGTCCTGAGCGCGCGCGAAGCCCGCCGGATCGCTCTGGCCGCGCAGGGCTTCGCCGCGCCGCGCCCGAGCGGGCCGGTGGGTCCTGCGCGCCTGCGCCGAGCGATCGACGCGCTGGGCGTGGTGCAGATCGACTCGGTCAATGTGGTGACGCGCACCCACTACATGCCGCTGTTCTCGCGGCTGGGCGCCTATCCGCGCGAGGCGTTGGAGACGCTGGCCTGGGGCAAGCGCCCGGCGTTGTTCGAGTACTGGGGGCACGAGGCCTCGCTGCTGCCGCTGGCCACCCAGCCGTTGCTGCGCTGGCGGATGCAGGATGCGCGAGAAGGGGTCGGCGCCTGGAAGGGGATCGCCCGCTTCATGCGCGAACACCCCGCGCTGCTCGCCGACGCGCTGGCCCAGATCGAAGCGCGCGGGCCGCTGTCGGCCGGCGAACTGGAGCTGGGGACCAAGGGTCGCGGCGGCTGGTGGGGCTGGAGCGACGCCAAGCGCGCCGTGGAATGCCTGTTCTGGTCGGGGGCTCTGACCACCCAGACCCGGCGCAGGACCTTCGAGCGGGTCTATGGCCTACCCGACAAGGTCCTGCCCAAGGCCATCTCAGCCGTCGCCACGCCGCCGCGCGAGGAGGCTCAGCGCGCGCTGATCCGCATCGCGGCGGCGGCGCAAGGCGTCGCCACCGCCCGCGACCTCGGCGATTACTTCCGCATGGGTCCGCAGGAGACCCGCGCACGGATCGCCGAGCTGGTCGAGGCCGGCGAACTGCAACCGGTCGCCGTGGACGGTTGGGGCCAGCCTGCGTTCCTCCACCCAGACGCCAGGCGGCCAAGGCGCATCACCGCCAACGCCCTGCTGTCCCCGTTCGACAACCTGATCTGGTTTCGCGAACGCACCGAGCGGCTGTTCGGCGTGCGTGTTCGGCTGGAAATCTACACGCCTGCGCACAAGCGCACGCACGGCTACTACGTCCTGCCGTTCCTGCAGGGCGAGGCGATCACCGCGCGCGTCGACCTGAAAGCCGACAGGCAGGCGGGCGTGCTGCTTGTGCAGGCCGCGCACGCGGAGCCCGACGCCACGACAGCCACCCCGGAGCTGTTGGCCGCGGAGCTTCGGCTGATGGCTGAATGGCTGGGGCTGGCCGACGTCCGAGCCCAGCCTTCCGGCGATCTCGCGCCGACGCTGTCGCTCGCGCTCAGCGCCGCTTAGGCGTCATCACCAGCCAGGGCGTGGCGAGCGCCCGCCACTCCCAGACCGCCAGAAGCTGGTCGAGATGCGCCGCGCCGCGCAGCCAGGGCGGCAGGGCGTGGCCCTTGCCCTCCTGGTCCAGCCGCAGGACGTCGTGGGTGGCGGCGAAACGCTCGGTGATCCGTTCCAGCACGCCGGGCCGATAGACGTCGTGGGTCTCGACGATGATGTCCATGGCCGCCATCGCGGGCGCGAGTTCGGGGCGCAGCAGATCGTCCTCCGCGCCCTCCACGTCCATCATCAGCAGCACGCGGCGGCCCGCGAACTCGGCCAGTCCCTGCGGCTCGAACAATTCGCGCACCACCACCCGGTCGCCCACGCCGTTCCGCGCGGCGAGCTCGACACAGGCCGCGCGGGCCTTGGCGTTGATGTCATAGGCGTAGACGGTGGCGTTCGGCATGCGCCGCGCCAAGCCGACGGCGTAGTAACCCTCGGCGCACCCCACATCGACGACGCAGTCCAGGTCGGCGGCGATCAGGCGTTCCAGGTGCGGATGCAGCTCCGACTCGTATGAGCCGATCAGCCGGGGTGCGATCGCCCCTTCCGTCGCCTCGCGCACATACTCCATGCCCTCGAACGGGCCCTGGTAGACGATCAGGCCATGGTGGCGGACATAGGCGTCGACCACCACCGAGGCGCGCCACAGCGCCAGCACCCGCAGCGCCTGGCTCAGCTCGCGCGGGTCGGCCAGCGGCGGCTCGCGGTCCAGCCGCTGGCGCAGCCACTGGACCACCTTCTCCATGTAGGTCATGGCCGCAGCGTATAGCCGCTCGCTGCGCCCTTCCACATCACAGGACGACGTGCGTTGAAGGGGGCGTTCCGCAACGCACGTCCACCTCAAGCCCCCTCCGCCACCGCGTGCAGACGCGCGTAGGCGCCGCCCTTTCGCACGAGGTCGGCGTGGCGGCCTTCCTCGACGATGCGGCCTTGGTCGAACACCAGGATGCGGTCGGCGCTGCGGATGGTCGACAGCCGGTGGGCGATGACGATCGTCGTGCGGCCGCTCATCAGCTCCTCGGTGGCCGCCTGCACATGGCGCTCGGTCTCCACGTCCAGCGAGGAGGTCGCCTCGTCCAGCACCAGGATCGGCGCGTCGGCCAGGAAGGCGCGCGCGATCGCCACCCGCTGCCGCTCGCCGCCCGACAGCTTCACCCCGCGCTCGCCGACCAGGGTGTCGTAGCCCTTGGGCAGGTTGGCGATGAAGTCGTGGGCCCGGGCGCGGCGCGCCGCCAGCACCACCTCCTCGTGCGTCGCATCAGGGCGCGCATAGGCGATGTTCTCCGCGATCGTGCGGTGGAACAGCGCCGGGTCCTGCGGCACTACGGCGATCGCGGCGCGCAGGCTCTCCTGGCTGACCTGCGACACGTCCTGGCCGTCGATCAGGATGCGGCCTTCCTGCAGGTCGTAGAGGCGCTGCACCAGCTTCACGAACGTCGACTTGCCCGACCCCGTGGGGCCTACCAGGGCGACGCGCTCGCCGGGCGCGATCACCAGGCTGAAGTCGCGGTACAGCGGCGTCTCCGCGCCTTTGTAGCGGAAGGTGACATGATCCAGCACCACCGCACCCAACCGTCCGCGGAAGGCCTGGGCCTGCGGATGGTCGGCGACCTGCGGCTCGGTTCGGGCGAAGCGGGCCACGTCCTCAACATCGGTCAGGCCCTTCTGCATCATGCGGATGTTCTCGCCGATGTTGCGAAGGTAGCCGCTCATCAGCATGAACGCGGTGATCGCGAAGGCCACGTCGCCGGCGCTGGCCTCGCCCTTGGCCCACAGGCGCAGCAGCAAGCCGGTGAGGCCCGCCTGCAGGCCGACCAGGATCATGTTGTGCCAGAGCCAGACGTTCATGTAGCGCGTCCAGGTGATCAGCGTCGCCTCGCGCCACATGCGCGTGACGCCGCCGATGCGGGCCTCCTCGCGAGCCTCCGCGCCGAACGCCTTGACCGTCGGGTTCGAGGTGATCGAGTCGGCGAGCGCTCCGCCGATGCGCGAGTCCAGCGCCACCGATCGCTGGTTCGCCGGCCGCACGTAGCGCGCCGCCAGGATCAGGTTCGAGGCGATGTAGCCGGTGACCACCACCAGGGCGAAGATCCCGACGCTGGGCCAGCGCAGCACCATGAAGCCTGACAGCCCGAACAGCACCAGTAGGGCCGGCCCCAGCCACAGGACCAGGGCGTCGGACACCGTGTCGTAGCCCCACATCGCCCGGTCAGCCGGCGCACGGTGGCCCCGGCGAAGGTGTCGGCGTGCCAGTCGGCGGCGAACGACTGGACCCGCTTGAAGCCCTCGTTGGTCATCTGCTCCATGTTGCTGGCCGCCAGAGGGTTCCAGAACCGCATGCCGACATTGCGGATCAGCGAATAGACCAGGTAGACGCCGACGAACGCCGCCCAGGCGCGCCAGGCGCCCGAAGGGTTGTTCGGCCCCGCCGCCAGGGCGTCGACCAGCCGCCCCGCCGCCCAAGGCAACGCCAGGTCGAAGCAGACGGCCACGAGCGTCAGGCCGACGGCCGCCCACAGCAGACCGCGCCGCCGCAGCCAGTACCTGGCGATGAAGCGCAGCACCTGGTCGTTCGACAGCACCCGCTGGCGCGTAACGCCGTCTTCGTCCTCGTCTTCGTAGTGGTCCGTCATATCCAGACTTCCGACGGCAGGTTCATGGGCGTGCGCGGGATGGCGCGGGATTTCGCGACGCCCCGGTGGTGGGCTCGGCGGCGTCTTGGTCATGACCATCTCTCCCTGGCCTTCTTGCCGGCGCGGTAGTCCTTGGCGCGCCGGATCCACACCTGGCGGGCCTCGGCCTCGGCGCGCGCGTCCCCACGGCGTTCATGGTGGGCGTTCTCGCGCTGGAGCTTCTGGTAGTTCCGCCAACGCGCGTCGGACAACTCACCGCTGGTCAGCGCCGCCCGCACCGCGCAACCCGGCTCGTCGTGATGTCCGCAGTCGCGGAACCGGCAGCGGGCGGCCAGGGCCTCGACGTCCTGGAACGCTGATACGAGACCTTCGCCGGCGTTCCACAGGCCGAGCTCGCGCATCCCCGGCGTGTCCAGCAGCAAACCGCCGGACGGCAGGCGAACCAGCTCGCGGTGCGTGGTGGTGTGGCGGCCGCGGGCGTCGTCCTCACGGATCGCCTGGGTGGCCATCAGCTCCGAGCCCGCCAGCGCATTCACCAGGGTCGACTTGCCGACACCCGAACTGCCCAGCAACACGGCGGTGCGGCCGGCGCCCAGCAGGGCCGTGAGCGCATCGAGCCCGTCGCCGTTCGCCGATGAAACGGCCAGCACCTCGGCCCCAGGCGCGACCGAGCGCACCTCGCCCAAGGCTGTGGCGACGTCGGCGCATAGGTCTGCCTTGGTCAGCACCACCACAGGCGCGGCCCCGCTCTCCCAGGCCAGCGCCAGGTAGCGTTCGATGCGGCGCAGGTTCAGGTCGTCGTTCAGCGAGGCGACCAGGAAAGCCAGGTCCGCGTTGGCGGCCACCACCTGACCGGCGGCCGCGTCGCCGGCCGTCTTGCGCACGAAGGCGCTGCTGCGTGGCAGCAGGTGGTGGATGGTCGCCGCGCCCTCGGAGGCGCGGGCGGCGGCGGCCACCCAGTCGCCGGCCACGGGGAAGTCGCCGTCCGCCGCGGTATGGGCGAAGCGGCCGGAAAGCTCGGCGTCGAGCTCGCCCACGGGCGTGGCCAGCCGGTAGCGGCCTCGCTGTTGAACGGTCACGCGGCCTGGAACCATGTCGCGGGCCGCGAAGGGTTGGAAGTGTTGCTGGAGCCTCTCGCTCCAGCCGTAGCTGTCGAGCACTTGGAATGTCCTTCGGTCGGAAAGCCTGATCAGGCGCCGGCCGGGGACTACTCGGGTGAGTTAATCGAACCCGGCGGCGACGCAGCGAGGGGCTGTGCGAACAAGATCGATCATGCGGCCCCTCCTTTCCGAGGTTGCGTGGACGTTGGGTAAAGCTAAGCGCCAGCGCAGCGGCGGTCAACCACCGGCGTTTGCGGGGACATCCGGTGCGTGAATGCGCTAGGAGGGCGCCATGAGCGCCCACTTGCCCGACGCCGCCCCCGCCAACTGGGTCGACCGCCGGGCGCCCGTGCGCCTACGGCCTTGGCTGAAGCTCGGACGCTTCGATCGGCCGGCGGGGATCTGGCTGCTGATGCTGCCCGGTTGGCAGGGCGTGGCGCTGGCCGCGGCGATGGGGGGCGGCTGGCCCGACCCCGTGCTGCTCGCCAAGGTGTTCGCCGGCGCCGCCCTGATGCGCGCGGCCGGCTGCGCCTACAACGACATCGTCGACCGCGACATCGACGCCAAGGTCGCGCGCACCGCGGCCAGGCCCGTGGCCTCGGGTCAGATCAGCGTGCGCCAGGCCTGGGGCTTCACGGTAGGCTGCAGTCTGCTGGCGCTGCTGATCCTGCTGACCCTTCCACCCCTGGCGATCGCCCTGGGCGCGGGCTCGCTGGCTCTGGTCGCGGCCTACCCGTTCATGAAGCGGATCACCTGGTGGCCGCAGGCGTGGCTGGGCCTGACCTTCAACTGGGGGGCCCTGCTGGGATTCGCCGCCGCCACGGGCCGCATCGAGACGCCGGCGCTGCTGCTTTACGCCGGCGGCGTGTTCTGGACGCTCGGCTACGACACCATCTACGCGATCCAGGACCTGGAGGACGACGCCCTGGCGGGCGTGAAGTCGTCCGCCCGCCGCCTGGGCGCGTCCGCCCCGAGCGCGGTCGCAGGTTTCTACGCAGTAAGCTTCGCCCTGACTCTGGCCGCGGCCTGGACCGCGGCGCTGTCGCCGTGGTTCCTCATTCCAGCCCTGATCGCCGCTGCGCATTTGGCCTGGCAGGCGGCTCGGGTGCGGGTCAACGACCCACGCGGCGCGCTGCGCCTGTTCAAGTCGAACAGCCTGACCGGCCTGATCGTCTTCGCCGCCTTCGTGGCCGGCCGCTGAACCCATGGACACGCCCGAGAGCCGACGCGCCTTCATCATCGAAAACACGCGCCTGCAGGCGCCGCCCCACACGCCGGAGCTGCGACTGCACCTGGCCGACGAGGTGACGCCGATCTGGCGGATGACCGAGGAGGCGCTGGCCGAGATCGGCCTGCCGCCGCCGTTCTGGGCCTTCGCCTGGGCCGGTGGTCAGGCGCTCGCCCGCTACGTTCTGGACAAGCCGGAGCTGGCGCGGGGTTTGCGCGTGCTCGACTTCGCCGCCGGCTCCGGCATCGTCGGCATCGCGTCGGCCAAGGCCGGCGCGGCCAGCGTGCTGTGCGCCGACATCGACGGCTATTGCGCCATGGCCATCGAGCTGAACGCCGCCGCCAACGCCGTGACCGTCGACTTCACCGACCGCGACCTGCTGGACGCGCCGGCCCCCGACGTCGACGTGATCCTGGCCGGCGACATCTGCTATGAGAAGCCGCTAGCCGAGCGCGTCATGGCTTGGCTGACCGAAGCCCGTCACCGCGGCGCGACCGTGCTGATCGGCGATCCAGGCCGCAGCTACTTCCCTCGCACCGGCCTCACCAAGCTCGCCGAATACCAGGTCCAGACCACCCGCGAACTCGAGGACTACGAGGTCAAGCGCACCGCGGTGTGGACGCTGGCGGAGTGAGGCGGCCTACGACTTCTTCTTCTGCGCATCGTGCGCCGACCTGATCTCGTCGGCGACCGGACACTTCTTCTGGATCGCAGCTTCGGTCAGGGCGTCGTACTGCCCCTTGAGGTTTCCCAGCTCCTCCTTGCGGTCGTTGCCGCCTGCCAGGAAGAACAGCGCAGGCCAGAACAACACCAGTCCGACACCCATGGCGACGGCGTCGTTGCTAGCCTGGTTGCGTTGCGCGCCGGAGACCTCGCGGACCTTGGCGGACAGTCGAACCATCTCGAGACGGATCTGGTCGCAATCGTAGCTGCTGTACTGGATCGGCGAGACGTAGGTCGCACCGATCTTATCGGGCGATGACGCACAAGCAGCTACCGACAGCGCCGCCATCAAGGCGATCGTCTTCTTCATGATGTTCCCCCCCGAGGTTTTGCAGCCTCAGAGGGATATTATCCCGACAACTACAATAAGGCGAGTCGACCGTCCGAAAGAGGCGCGGCCGACGGGTTTAGGGTTTACATTCCACACGCCGCTGTGGAACAAATAACGAACAAAAGAGGGCGGCACATGCGCGACGACGGCAAGCTCGACTATCTGGAGATGCCCGGCGGCGAGCTGCCGGCGACGAAGCGGTTCTACGGGGACGCCTTCGGATGGACGTTCACAGACTACGGTCCGGCCTATGCGGCCTTCGAACAGGGCCTGGACGGCGGCTTCGACGCCGGCGCCCCCTCCGGCCAGGCGCCGCTGCCGGTGCTGTACGCGAGCGACCTGGAGGTCATGGCGGCGAAGGTCGTGGCGGCCGGCGGCAAGATCCTGCGGCCGATCTTCGCCTTCCCCGGCGGTCGCCGCTTCCACTTCCGCGATCCCGCCGGCAACGAACTGGCGGTATGGTCGGAAGGCTGACGCCCCGGAGACCATCCATGACCTACGAGGAGATGCACGCCGTGGTCATGGGCTTTCCGGGGGTCGAGGAAGGCCAGTCGTACGGCGCGCCGGCGTTCAAGGTGGCCGGCAAGTTCCTCACCCGACTGCGCCGCGAGGACCAGAGCCTGGTGCTGGTGGACGTCAGCTTCGACGAGCGTGAGATGCTGATGGAGGCCGAGCCCGCGACCTTCCACATCACCGCGCACTATAAGGATTATTCCAGCGTGCTGGCGCGGATGGAGAGCCTGCACCCGGGCTCGTTCCGCAACTTTATCGAACGCCGCTGGCGCCGCGTCGCGCCGAAGAAGCTGGTCAAGGCCTATGACGCCGAGCGGGCGTGACACGCCGCGGCCCGCGCCCTAGCTTCCGCCCGCACTGAGCTGCGGAGCGCGGAGATCACATGGCCTATCGGTCGTTGCGGGAGTTCATCGGCAAGCTGGAGGCCGCCGGCGAGCTGGTGCGCGTGACCGAGCCGGTGTCGTCCGTGCTGGAGATGACCGAGATCCAGCGGCGCCTGCTGGCTCAGGGCGGCCCGGCGGTGATCTTCGAAAACGTGATCCGAGCCGACGGCGAGCGGTCCTCTATGCCGGCGATGGTCAACCTGTTCGGCACGGTAAAGCGGGTCGCCATGGGCGTGACCCTGGGCGGCGAGGAACGCACCACGGCGGCGGACCTGCGCGAGGTCGGCGAACTGCTGGCCTTCCTGCGCGCGCCTGAGCCGCCGCGCGGGTTGAAGGACGCCTTCGAGATGCTGCCGCTGGCCCGCACGGTGATGGCCATGCGCCCGCAGGTGGTGAAGAAGGCGCCCGTGCAGGACGTGGTGCTGACCGGCGCAGACATCGACCTGACCAAGCTGCCGATCCAGACCTGCTGGCCGGGCGAGCCGGCGCCGCTGATCACCTGGCCGCTGGTGGTCACCAAGGGGCCGTCGGACAGCCGCGAGGACGATTTCAACCTGGGCATCTACCGCATGCAGGTGCTGGGCAAGGATCGCACCATCATGCGTTGGCTTGCGCATCGCGGAGGCGCCCAGCATCACCGGCGCTGGAAGGCGGCCGGTCGGCCCGAGCCGCTGCCGGCCTGCGTGGTGATCGGCGCTGACCCCGGCGTCATCTTGGCCGCCGTGACCCCGGTGCCCGACACCTTGTCGGAGTACCAGTTCGCCGGCCTGCTGCGCGGGGCCAAGGTCGAGCTGGTGGCCGCCAAGACGGTGCCGCTGATGGTGCCCGCCGAAGCCGAGATCGTCATCGAGGGCCACGTCCTGCTGGACGAGTACGCCGACGAAGGGCCGTACGGCGACCACACCGGCTACTACAACTCGGTCGAGCAGTTCCCGGTCTTCCAGGTCAGCGCCATCACCATGCGCCGCGACCCGATCTACCTGACCACCTTCACCGGCCGCCCGCCGGACGAGCCCAGCATCCTTGGCGAAGCGCTGAACGAGGTGTTCATCCCGCTGCTGCGCCAGCAGTTTCCCGAGATCATCGACTTCTGGCTGCCGCCCGAGGGCTGCAGCTACCGCATCGCCGTGGTGTCGATGAAGAAGGCCTACCCCGGCCACGCCAAGCGCGTGATGATGGGCGTCTGGAGTTACCTTCGGCAGTTCATGTACACCAAGTGGGTGATCGTCGTGGACGACGACATCGACGCCCGCGACTGGAAGGACGTCATGTGGGCGATCGCCACCCGCATGGACCCGGCCCGCGACGTGACCCTGATCGAGAACACCCCCATCGACTACCTGGACTTCGCTTCGCCGGAGTCGGGCCTGGGCTCGAAGATCGGCCTCGACGCCACCAACAAATGGCCGCCCGAGACCAGGCGCGAATGGGGCGTCGAACTCGGCATGGACGAAGGCGTGATCGCCGCGGTCACCGAGAAATGGGCCCGCCTGGGCCTGCCCGGCGACGGCGCGCCGCTGAAACGCTGAACCGGCCGCAAGGCTTGCGCTTGAGCGGCGATCGCGCACAACTGCGCGCGGGCGCGGGGGCGAATTGAGGACACCAGGTTGATGGATCCGGCGACATCGGCCAATGCGGCCGCCCTTTGGGTGGGCCTGCACCTCTTCCTGCTCCTGACGCTCTCGGTGCTGGCGGTGCGCCAGCGCAGGCTGCATCACGTGGAGATCGGCGATGGCGCCGGCGAAGCCCCGTCGCTGGCGCGCGCGATCCGCGCATTCGGCAACGCCGCCGAATACATACCCGCCGCGCTGATCGCCCTGGTCGTGCTGGCTGCGGTCGGCGCAGCGCCCCTGGCCATCCACATCACCGGCGTGATCCTGTTCGGCGGCCGCGTCACCCACGCGGTCGGGGTTTCGATCTCCTCGGCGGCGACGCCCGCCCGATCGGTCGGGATGCTGGCGACCTGGATCGCCTACGTCTTCGCCGGTGTCGCGCTGATCTTCTACGCGATCCTTTGAACGTGCTCGCGCGCTTGTGCCGGCATGCGCGCTCCGCCATATGGCGCTGATGGATGAAAACCTGCTTGAAGACGTGGTGAAGGCGGCGCTGGCCGCCGGCGCCGACGCGGCCGAGGCCGTCGGCGCCGATCGCCGCGCCCTGTCGGTGACCGTGCGGCTGGGTAAACTTGAGGAGGTGGAGCGCGAGGAATCCCGCGACCTCGGCCTGCGGGTCTTCGTCGGCCGCCGCCACGCCACCGTCTCCGGCTCCGACATCTCCGCCGAGGCGCGCGCCAAGCTCGTCGAGCGCGCCGTGGCCATGGCCAGGCTTGCGCCGGAGGATCCCTACTCCGGCCTCGCCGACCCGGCACTGCTGGCCCGCGGACCGCTGCCCGACCTCGACCTGTTCGACGCCGAAGAGCCCTCGCCGGAGGACCTGGAGGCCCGCGCCCGCATCGCCGAGGACGCCGCGCGCACCGTCGAGGGCGTGGTCAACTCCGACGGGGCCAGCGGATCATGGTCGTCCAACCAATGGCGGCTGGTGACCAGCGGCGGGTTTTCCGCCCCCCACCGGGCGTCGGCCTTCTCGCTGGGCGCCTCGGCGATCGCCGGCGATGGCCAGGTGATGGAGACCGGCCACGACTATCGCACCGTGCGCTGGCGCGCCGACCTGCCCGCGCCCGAGAGCCTGGGAACCGAGGCCGGCCGCCGCGCGGCCCAGCGGCTGGGTGCGCGCAAGATCGACTCGACGACCGCCCCGGTGATCTTCGAGAACCGCCTGGCGTCGTCGCTGATGGGGCCGCTGATCGGCGCCATCGCCGGCCCGTCGATCGCCCGCGGCACATCGTTCCTGAAAGACAAGCTGGGTCAGCAGCTGTTCGCCAAGGGCGTCAATGTCATCGACGACCCGCACCGCCTGCGCGGCCTGGGGTCCGCGCCGTTCGACGACGAGGGCGTCGCCAACCGCCGCCATGCGCTGATCGACGACGGGGTGCTGACCACCTGGCTGTTGAACTCCAGCTCGGCGCGCCAGCTTGGCCTGACCACAACGGGCCATGCATCGCGCGGCCTGGCCGGCCCGCCCGGCGTCGGCCCATCGAACCTGACCCTGCAGCCTGGCGACGCCGACCGCGCCGACCTGATGCGCCAGGCCAAGGACGGCCTGCTGATCACCTCGATGTTCGGCCCGTCATTGAACGGCAACACCGGCGACTGGTCGGTGGGCTGCTCCGGCTTCTGGTTCGAAGACGGTGAACTCGCCTACCCGGTCACCGAGATCACCGTGGCGGGCAACCTGCTCGACATCTTCGCCCGCATGATCCCGGGTTCGGACCTGGAGATCCGCGGCGCCTCCAACGCGCCATCGATCCTGGTCGACGCCCTGGCGATCGCCGGACGATGACCGCCGCCGCCGACCTCGCCTTGATCCTGGAGGCGGCGAGGGAGGCTGGCGAACTGGCGCTGAAGATGCGCGATGCAGGGCTGGAGATCGCCTACAAGGCCGGCGACTCGCCGGTGACCAACGCCGACCTCGCCGCCGACGCCCTGCTGAAGCGGCGACTGGGCGAGGCGCGCCCCGACTACGGCTGGCTTTCGGAAGAGACCGCCGACGACGATCGCCGGCTGTCCGACCACCGCCTTTTCGTGGTCGACCCCATCGACGGCACCCGCGCTTTTCTGGGCGGCCAACCCTGGTGGGTGGTTTCGGTGGCGGTGGTCGAGGGCGACCGGCCGAGCGCCGGCGTGGTCTTCGCCCCGCAGCTGGACGAGACCTACGCGGCCAGCGCCGGCGGCGGCGCCACCCTCAACGGTCAGCCGATCCGCGTCAGCGACACCGATGTGCTGGAGGACTGCGGCATTGTCTCCAACGCCCGGCTGTTCAGCCGCGACGGCTGGCCGACGCCGTGGCCGCCCATGCGCGTGGCGTCGCGCAACTCCACGGCCTACCGGATGTGTCTGGTGGCGGGCGGGACCTTCGACGCGGCGCTGACCCTGATCCCCAAGCACGACTGGGACCTGGCGGCCGCCGACCTGATCGCCGGCGAAGCCGGCGCGGTGGTCTGCGATCATCTGGGACACCCGTTCGCCTACAACCGCCCGACGCCAAGGCAGTCCAGCCTGCTGTGCGCCAACCCGCGCATCGCGCCGTTGATCCTCGACCGGGTCCGGCATATCCCGGTCGCTCAACCTCGCCCCTGACAATCCGATCCAAAGCCTGGAACACCGACCATGCCCGACTCCCAGCTCCTCCACCTGGTCATCGGCGGCGAACTGAAGGACCTGAACGGGACCACGTTCCGCGATCTGTCCAAGGTCGATCTCGTCGGCGCCTACCCCAACTACGGCGAGGCGCTGGCCGCCTGGCGCGGCAAGGCCCAGTCGACGGTGGACAACGCGCTGATGCGCTACTTCATCATCCACGCGCACAAGCTGTTGAATCCGGACGACGACGACCACGACCACGCGCACTGACCGCTCAGGCGCGGGCGAACCGATCGACCAGGGTCGCGCCCTTCCAGACTTCGACGTGGACGCAGCTTGCGTGCTCGGCCAGCAGGGAGTCCGCCTTGTGTCGCACGGAGGGCATCGCGGCCATCAGCACCTCGATCACCGACGCCACGCCGTCGGCGCGCACCCCGAGCAGGGTGTAATAGTCCTCGCCATCTTCGACGCTCGTCATCATGACGGCGAAGCTTAGTTGGTGCAGTCAACGTGGTCTGTCCACTAGGCGACATCCGCGATCACTCGCGTCGCAGCACCTGGTCTGTCAGCAGCTTGCCCCACCAAAGCGCGCGGAAATCGGCCTTGATGCCGGCTGGGTCATAGGCAGGGCTCTCCACCCACTCGAGGAACGACAACCCCGCAGGCTCGCCGACTTCGAGATAGCGCTCGAAAGTGTAGTCCAGCACCCCCGTCTTGCCGGCCCGCACATGCAGGTAGCGCAGGCCGAGCTGGTCGAGCGCCTCGCGGATCGTCTTGCCCTTGCGAAAGTGCATGTAGAACACGCTCATGATCCCGGCGCGGTCAGCGCCGGACTTGCAATGCATCAACGCCGGGTACTCGAGGGTCTCGAACAGGCGCTTGGCCCCCAGCACCCGCTCGCGGCTCGGGACCTCGCGCGAGGTGATGGTGAAGTCCACGAGGGTCAGGCCCAGCTTCGCGCAGGCGTCCTTCTCCAGGGCGTGGAAGCTCGCGTCGAACCCGCCGCGCAGATTGACGATGGTGCGCACCCCGCGCGCCTTCCAGGCCGCCAGCTGGAACGGCCAGGGTTGGTTGGTGCGCACCAGCTCGTCGCTGATCCAGTGGGCGTTGGAAAAGCCCAGCCGCAGATAGGCGTGGTCGTTCCAGAGATAGTCGAGATAGGTCCGTGTGCGCCCCTCGGGCGTGTTCAGGTCGAACGTCTTAGCCTGCGGCGACATTTCGCCTACCTAAGCGTTTCGTCGCGTGGACGCAAAGACGCCGCTTCCCACGGGCCGCGAGCCTTGTGACAATCGCGGCGCGACGATGCAGGAGCACCCCATGGCCGGTCTGAAGGACAAGCGCGGCTTCATCGACAAGGACCGGCTGGACCTGTCGGAGCGCAAGGCGGTGGAGTTCTGGATGAAACGCTGGGGCGTCACCCGCGACCAGCTCACCGCCGCCCACAGGAAGGCCGGTCGGATGACCAAAGACATCGCCGCCGAGCTCGGCAAGAAACGCTGAGTCGGCCCATGGATATTTAACCGCGCCGGATCGTTATCAGAGTCATGAGCGTCGCCTTCACCCGTGAGGAAGACAGCGAGGCCGCCGCGGCCGACCTGCCCGACCGTCCGATCTCGTCGCACCCGAATCTGGTGACGCCGCAAGGCCTGGCCCAGCTCGAGGCCGGGCTCGCCCAGGCGCGCGCCGCCTACTCCGCCGCCCAGGCGGAAGGCGGTGTCAGCACCGACCGCACGGCCATGGCGCGCGCGACCCGCGACCTGCGCTACTTCGGCGCCCGGCGAGCCTCCGCCCAGTTGATCGAAAAGCCCAAGACTCTGGACCGCGTCGCCTTCGGTTGCACGGTGACGTTCCAACGCGAGGACGGGCGGACGCAGAGCTTTCGCATCGTCGGCGAGGACGAGGCCGACCCCGCGGCCGGCAGCGTCTCGCACGTGTCGCCCCTCGCCCAGGCCGTGCTTGGCAAGGAGATCGGCGACACCGTCATGGTGGCGGGCCGATCGGTCGAGATCACCGACGTCGAGTAGCGGTCAGGCCGCAACTTCCAGCGCCGAAGCGGCGATGTGCGCCTCGAGCAACGTCAGGATGGTTGAATCCACCTCGGCGTCGAACTTGCACGCGAACAGGGCCGGGCCAAACCGGAATGGATCGCCCGCCCTGATCCGGCGGCCTGCCGCCTGTATGGGGACGACAAGGAGAATTGCGAGGGGTGTGTGATGCATTCCGTCACCGATGCCGGCATTCGCGCGGCGGGCCATTGACCCCGCGCACCGATGCGCCGCTTGGATGGGGATGCCCAGGGAAACCGTCTACATCGTCCAGGCTTATATCGCCGGTCGCGGCAAAGGCCTGAGGGCCGAGCAGCAGGTGGGCTGCAAGACGCCGGAGGAGGCCCGCCGCAAGGCCGAGCGGCTCGCGCCGCTGCGTCTGGGCGTGGTGGCCTTCGCGGTGTCGGCGGACACTGAAATGGGCGACTACGACGAGAACCCGACCATCCTGTTCAAGGCCGGTCGCCTGCCGCCGCCATTCGACGACGACTGACGGCGCCCGCGCCTCGGCCGGCTTGACTTCGCGGCTCCGACGTCCGACCCCAGGACGATGAGCGAGAGCGCCCACAGGCCTGCTGACGCCGAACTTTCGGCCCGCGCCCTGGTGGCCCGCGTGTGGAAGGTCTATCTGGCGCCGCGCTGGAAGACCCTGGCGCTGGCGCTGGTCGCCGCTGTCGCCGTCGCCGTTTTCAGCGCCAAGCTGGTGCAGATCCTTGAACCGGCGATCAACGATCTGCTGGTTGACCACAAGCCCGGCGCGCTGGTGATCATCCCCCTGACCATCGCCGCCTATGCGGTCGGCCGGGGCCTCGCCCAGGTGGTGCAATCGACCCTGGTGAACCAGTTGGGCAACGCCGTGGTCGGCGACGTCCAGGTGCAGTTGTTCGGCAAGCTGGTGCGCGCGGATCTCGCCCGCCTGCGCACCCAACACTCCGGCGCACATGTCGCCTCAGTGCTCTACGACGCCGGCCTGATCCGCGAGGCCGCCACCGCCGGCGTGGTCAACTACACGCAGCACCTGTTGATCGTTATCGGCGCGATCACCGTCATGGTGTCGAACGACCCATGGCTGTCGCTGGGCCTGGTGGTCGCGGCCCCGATCGCCAGCAGCATCATGCGCCGTTTCTCGCGCCGCTCCAGCAAGGCCGCGAAGGGGGCGATGGCGGAGACTTCGGCGCTGTCCACCGCGATCATGGAGAGCCTGGACGGCGTTCGGGTGGTCAAGATCGAGAACCGCGAGGCCTTCGAGGAGGCCCGCGTCGCCGAGGTGGTGGCGCGCCGCCAGCGACACCTGGTGCGCGGCGCCAACGCCCGCGCCAGGGCGGCGCCGGCCACCGAGACGCTGATGACCCTGATCACCGCCGGCGTGCTGGCCTACGCCGGCTGGCGGGCGATGAGCGGGGCGACCAACGTTGGCGCTTTCGTCGCGTTCATGACCGCGCTCGGGATGGCTTCACAGTCGCTGCGCCAACTCGCCAACCTGCAGACGGTGATGGCCGAGGGCCTATCGGCGGCGCGGCGGCTGTTCGCCGCCCTCGACGTCGAGCCGGAGGTGCGCGAGGAGCCGGGCGCCACGCCTGCGCCGCGCGGGCGCGGGGCGATCCGCTTCGAAGCCGTGGACTTCTCCTACCGCGACGGCCCCCCGGCGTTGGAGGCGATCGCGATCGAGGCCAACGCAGGCGAGACCGTAGCTCTGGTCGGTCCCAGCGGCGGCGGCAAGACCACCATCCTAAACCTGATCCCGCGCTTCTACGATCCCTCCGCCGGTCGCATCACCCTGGACGGCGCGGACATCCGCAGCATCACGCTCGCCTCACTGCGAGAGCACATCGCTCTGGTGACCCAGGAGCCGTTCCTGTTCGACGACACCATCCGGGCCAATATCGCCTACGCCCGGCCGGCCGCGCCGGCGCAAGAGATCGAGGCCGCCGCCAAGGCGGCCGCAGCGCACGAGTTCATCCTGGCCCTGCCCCAGGGTTACGACACCAGCGTCGGCGAGGCCGGGGCGCGTCTGTCGGGCGGCCAGCGCCAACGCATCGCCATCGCCCGTGCCTTCCTCAAGGACGCGCCAATCCTGCTGCTCGACGAGGCGACCAGCGCCCTCGATGTCGAGAGCGAGGCGCAGGTCCAGGCGGCGCTGGCGCGTCTGATGAGTGGGCGTACGACGCTGCTGATCGCCCATCGCCTGAGTACGGTGCGCGGCGCCGACCGTATCTATGTCGTCGACAGGGGCCGGATCGTCGAGCAAGGCGACCACGCCTCG
This sequence comes from Phenylobacterium sp., assembly GCF_030693805.1. Taxonomy (GTDB): domain Bacteria; phylum Pseudomonadota; class Alphaproteobacteria; order Caulobacterales; family Caulobacteraceae; genus Phenylobacterium. The sequence continues at coordinate 33,858 of NZ_JAUXZW010000115.1, read as the reverse complement.
CTGCTGCGGGCCGGCGGCCTCTATGCGCGGCTGGCGCGGGGCCAGGATCTGGAGGCGGAGACCGCGGCGTGAAGGGATGGCTGCGCAACGCCCGAGTGCAGGCGCTGCTGGGCCTGATCCTGGCCGGCTACCTGAAGCTGATGCTGCGCACCATCCGCTGGCGTCACGAGAACCTGGCCTGCGTGGAGCCGGTGCTGGCCGGCGACAGCGGCGCGCTGGGCCTATTCTGGCACGGCCGTGTGCCGCTGTGCCTGGCGATGGCGCCGCAGTGGTGGCGCAAACGAACCCACGCCCTGATCTCGCCTTCGGCGGACGGCGAGTTCCTGGCCCAGGCCCTGGGACGGGCGGGATTTCCGGCGATCCGTGGCTCGTCGGCCAAACGGGGCGACGCGGCCAAGGCCCGCGCGGTGGTCGCGGCTTTCCGGGAGGCGCTCACCTGGGTGAAGGGCGGCGGCGTGCTGATCGTCACCCCCGACGGGCCGCGCGGCCCCAACGAGGTGATCGCCGCGGGCTCGCTGCAGATCGCCCGGCGGACCGGCGCGCCGGTGTTCCTTGTGGGCATCGCCGCCTCGCCGTCGCTGTCGATGAAAACCTGGGACAGGGTGATGGTCGCCCCGCCCTTCGCGCGGGGCCAGGTGGTGTGGGACGGGCCGCACCACGTGCCGGCCGACGCCGACGAGGACCAGGTTGCCGCGCTGGCCGCCGACTGGTCGGCGCGGCTCTCGGCCGCCACACGGCGCGCCGAAGCCCTGTCCGCCGGCCGCTCGCATTGATCCGACGCACGCGGGGTGAGACATAGGGCGCATGGCGCACGCCCATGACGCTCATGACCATGACCACGCAACCCACCACGCGGGCGATCACAGCCATGCCCATGGCCACCATCATGGGCCGGCCGACACGACGGGTCGCGCCTTCGCGATCGCCGTCGTCCTGAACACGGGCTTCGTGCTGGTCGAGGCGGGCATCGGCTTCTGGGCCGGTTCGCTGGCGCTGCTGGCCGACGCCGGCCACAACCTCTCCGACGTGCTGTCGCTGATCATGGCCTGGGGCGCGATGGCGCTGGCCAGGAAGGCGCCGGCCGGCCAGCGCACCTATGGCCTGCGCAAGGCGACGGTGCTGGCTTCGCTCGCCAACGCGGTGCTGCTGCTGCTGGCGGTGGGCGCGATCGCCTCGGAAGCCGTGCGTCGTTTCGCCGACCCCGCGCCGGTGGCCAGCGGCCTGGTGATGATCGCGGCCGGAGTCGGCGTGGTGATCAACACCGCCACCGCCCTGCTGTTCCTGCGCGGCCGGCGCGACGACCTGAACGTCAAGGGCGCGTTCCAGCACATGGCCGCCGACGCGGCGGTGTCCCTCGCGGTCGTCGCCGGCGCCGCGGCGATCATGTTCACCGGCCAGACCTGGATCGATCCGGCGCTGAGCCTGGTGATCGTGGTGGTGATTGTGCTGGGCACGCTGAGCCTGCTGCGCGACTCCGCCGACCTGGCCCTGGACGCGGCGCCCCGAAACATCGACGTCGCCGCAGTGCGCCACTGGCTGGGCGCTCTACCGGGCGTGGTCGAGGTGCACGACCTGCACATTTGGGCCATGAGCACTACGGAGACCGCGCTCACCGCCCATGTGATCCGCCCGGCGAACGACGACGGCGACGCCTTCCTGCATGGCGCCTGCGAGGGTCTCGCCGAGCGGTTCGGCATCGTGCACTCGACCCTGCAGGTGGAGACCGACGGAGCCGCCTGCCGCCTGGCCCCCGCCGAGGTGGTGTGAGCCCGACGCCTGCGCCGCTCCGGCTGTACGCCGCGGCCAGCGGCCTGCTCGAACCGTTGGCGCCGGCTCTGCTGCGCGCCCGGGCCCGGCACGGCAAGGAGGACGCGGCGCGCCTGCACGAGCGCCTCGGCCACGCGACGATCCCCCGTCCCGCCGGCGACCTCGTCTGGCTGCACGCCGTCAGCGTCGGCGAGAGCCTGTCGGTGTTGCCGCTGGCCCAGGCCCTGGGCGCGCGTCGTCCGGACATCTCCGTGTTGGTCACCTCCGGCACCGTGACGTCCGCACAGGTGCTGGCCGAACGCCTGCCGCCCGGCGCCATCCACCAGTTCGCCCCCGTGGACGGGCCGGCGGCGACGAGGCGCTTCCTCGACCACTGGCGGCCTTCGCTGGGCGTGCTGGTGGAGAGCGAGCTTTGGCCGAATCTGATCCTCGGCGCGGCGGCGCGCGGCGTGCGCCTGGCCCTTGTCTCGGCGCGGATGACCGAGGCCAGCGCGCGCGGTTGGGGTCGAACCGCCAGCGCGGCTCGCCGTGTGCTCAGCGCCTTCGACCTGATCCTGCCGCAGGACGCCGACACCGAGGCGCGGTTGAAAAGATTGGGCGCCGAGGTCGGGCCGAGGCTGAACCTGAAGCAGATCGCCGCGCCTCTGCCCTTCGATCCCGCTGCACTCGCCCACTTGCGCGCACGCCTCGACGGCCGCCGCGTGGTGCTGGCGGTGAGCACCCATCCCGGTGAGGAGGCCATCATCGGTCGCGCCTTCGCCCGCGTCTCCGCATCCCGACCGGACCTGTCGCTGATCATCGTTCCCCGCCATCCGGCGCGCGGAGAGGCGGTCGTGGCCGAGCTTGCGGGGGCGGGTCTCGAGGCGTCGCGGCGGGCCGCCGGCGCTCAACCCGGCGCAGGCGTGTATGTGGCCGACACCCTGGGCGAACTGGGCCTGTTCCTGGGCATCGCAGACCTGGTGGTGATGGGCGGCAGCTTCGTCGACGGGATCGGCGGCCACAATCCGCTGGAGCCGGCCAGGTTGGCGCGGGCGATGATCACCGGCCCCTACGCCTTCAACGCACGTGAGCTGTACGACGAGTTGTTCGCCTGGGCCGGCGCGGTGGAGGCGACCGACGAGGCCGCCCTCGCCCGCCACATGGCCGGGTTCGCAGACAATCCTCAGGTCGCGCGGCGCACTGGCGAGGCGGCGCTGGCCTGCGCCGAACGCCAAGGTCAGGCGTTGGACCGCGCGCTGGCTCTGCTGGAGCCGCTGCTGCCATGAGGCTGGCCACGCCCCGAGGATGGTATCGTAAGGCGCACCCTTCGCTGGCGGCGCGGCTGCTGCTGGGCCCGCTGGCGGCGATCTGGGCCGGGGAGACCCGTCGGCGGATCGCCGGCACCACGCCCGTCGCCCCGCCGATCCCGGTGATCTGCGTTGGCAATCTGACGCTGGGCGGGACCGGCAAGACGCCGGTGGTGCGCGAGATCGTCCAGCGTCTGCGCGCCGCCGGCGTCGAGGCGCACGCCCTGTCGCGCGGGTACGGCGGACGATTGTCCGGCCCGGTGCGGGTCGACCCGACGATCCACGGCGGGGCCGAGGTCGGCGATGAGCCGTTGATGATCGCCGCGAGCCTGCCGATGTGGATCGCCCGCGACCGCCCGGCCGGCGTCGTCGCGGCGGCGCAAAGCGGAGCCGCCGTGGTGGTGATGGACGACGGTCACCAGAACCCGTCGCTGACAAAGGCGCTGTCGATTGTGGTGGTCGACGCCGAGACCCGCTCCGGCGAATGGCCGTTCGGCTCAGGCGCGGTGTTCCCCCTGGGGCCGATGCGGGAGCCGCTGGCGCAGGGCCTTGCGCGTGCCGACGCCGTCGTGCTGCTGGCGCCCGCCGATCTCGACGCGCTGGATCCTGAGCTCGTGGCCGCCTTGCGCGGCCCGGTGCTGCTGACGGCGAGGCTGATCGCCGACGCGCCGCCGCCGGCTGGACCGCAGATCGGCTTCGCCGGCGTCGGCAAGCCGTGGAAGGTCGAGCGCGCCCTGCTGGCCGCCGGTTGCGACCTCGTCGGTTTCGAGGCCTTTCCCGACCACCATCCCTATGCTGAAGCCGACCTGCAGCGACTGGCCGCCCAGGCGAGCGCCGCCGCCGCTGGTTTGGTCACCACCGAGAAGGACTGGGTGCGGCTGCCGCCGCAATGGCGGACGCGGATCGTCGCCTGGACGGTGCGCGCCGCGTTCGATGACCCGGCCGCGCTGGACGCCTTGCTGGCGAACGCGCTGAAAACCTAGAACTTCGCGCCGCTCTTGCGGGCGAAGGTTTCGGCGGAGGCCAGCAGGCCGCCGATGCGCGAGCCCTGGGCGCCGGCCAGCGGGCTGTTGGCGGTGCCGTCTCGCACGCGGCCCACGATGCCCTGCATGATCGCCGCCAGCCGGAAGCTGCTGTAGGCGGCATACCAGTCGAGGTCCGGCATCGAGGTGCGCCCAGTCAGCCGCGCATACTCGGTCGCGTACTCCTCCGTCGTCGGTATGCCGTGGGCCTTCAGGTCCTTGACCGTGGCGACGCCGCCATTGGTCCAGTTCATCAGCAGGTGGGTAAAGTCGGCCAGCGGATCGCCCAGCGTGGCCAACTCCCAGTCCAGCACCGCGGCGACCCGCGATTCCGTGGGGTGCAGCACCATGTTGTCCAGCCGGTAGTCGCCGTGGACGATCGAGGTCCGCTCCTGCGGCGGCACGCTGGCGGACAGCCACTCGCTCAGCCGGTCGAACTGCGGCATCGGCTCTGTCTGCGAGGCGCGGTACTGCTTGGTCCAGCGGTCGACCTGGCGGGCCATGTAGTTGCCCGGGCGGCCGAAGTCCCCCAGCCCGATGGCCTCGTAGTCGGTGTTGTGCAGGTCGGCGAGCGTCTTGAGCTTGGCCATGTAGATGTCGTGGCGCTGCTGGGGCGTGTATTCCGGCAGCGTCTGGTCCCAGAGGATGCGTCCCTCGACCATCTCCATGACGTAGAACATCGTCCCCAGCACGTCATCGTCCGTACACAGAGCGTACGGCCGCGCCACCGGGAAGCCTGTGGGATAGAGCGCGCTGATAACCTTGAACTCGCGGTCCATGGCGTGCGCCGACGGCAGCAGCTTGCCGGGCGGCTTGCGGCGCAGGACGTAGCTACGGTTCGGCGTCACCACCTGGTAGGTCGGGTTGGACTGGCCGCCCTTGAACTGGCGCACCTCGATCGGGCCCTGGAAGCCCTCTACGTTGGCGTCCATCCAACGCGTGAGAGCGCCCTCGTCGAACCGGTGCCGCTCGTCGACGGTCTTCACGCCGGTGTTGAGCTGTTCATGTTCCCAGTCGACGGCCTTGGCCATGATCCACCCTAAGTTTGTTGATCGACCTTACCTCCCTTGCCCGGGAAGGCGAGGCTCTCGTTACAGCGCGCGCCAGCCGATGTCGCGGCGATGGAAGCCGCCTGGCCAGTCGATACGGTCGACGCAGGCATAGGCGCGGTCCACCGCCTGGCGCAGGTTCGACCCTCTGGCGCAGGCGTTGAGCACCCGCCCACCGGCCGCGCGCAGCGTCCCGTCGGCGTCGCGCTTGGTGCCGGCGTGGAAGATGTGCGCCTGCTCGCCGAAGTCCTGCTCGGCCCCGCGGATGATCGAACCGCCCAGCGGATTGTCAGGATAGCCGTCGGCGGCCATCACCACGCAGACCGCCGCCTCGTTCCGCCACGTCGGCCTCGGAAGTTCGGCCAGCCGGCCGGTCGCACACGCCCAGAGATAGGGGACGAGGTCGCTCTCCAGCCGCAGCATCAGCACCTGGCATTCCGGGTCGCCGAAGCGGACGTTGAACTCCACCAGCTTCGGCCCGTCGCGGGTCGCCATCAGCTCGACGAACAGCACGCCCCGATACGGGTGGCCCTCGGCGGCGATCCCGGCGAAGGCCGGCGCGGCAAGGCGCTCCATCGTCTGGGCGATCAGTTCGTCGGTGAACACCGGAGCCGGCGAATAGGTCCCCATGCCGCCGGTGTTGGGGCCCATCTCGCCGTCGAAGGCGCGCTTGTGGTCCTGGGCGTCGCCGAACGCCATCACCGTGTGTCCGTCGCAGATCGCGAACAGCGAGCCGATCTCGCCCTCCAGGAACTCCTCGATCACCACCCGCGCGCCGGCCGCGCCGAACCGGCCGCCCAGCGTCTCGTCGATGGCGGCCTCGGCAGCGGCCCGGTCCTCGGCGATCACCACGCCCTTGCCGGCCGCCAAGCCGTCAGCCTTGATCACGTAGGGCGGAGCAAAGGTGTCCAGCGCCGCCTTGGCCGACGCCACGTCGTCGCAGACCTGGTAGCGGCCGGAGGGCAGGCCGTGGCGGTCGCAGAACGCTTTGGTGAAGGCCTTGGAGGATTCAAGCTGGCCCGCCGCGGCGCTCGGGCCGAAACAGGGAATGCCGGCCGCTTCAAGGGCGTCGGCGAGGCCGGCGGCGACCGCCACTTCCGGCCCGATGACCACCAGGTCGGCGGCGATCTCGCGCGCCAACGCGGTCATACCAGCGATGTCGTCGACCTTGACGTCGCGCACCTCACAGATCCTGGCGATCCCTGGATTGCCCGGCGCGGCCACCATGCGTTTCAGCAGCGGCGATGATGCGATCTTCCAAGCCAGCGCATGCTCGCGCCCGCCGGATCCAACCAGCAGGATGGTGAGAGGAGAGACGTCCATGCGCCCGCGTTTCGCGCGCGGCGACGGCGGGGTCAAGGCTGACGCCCCGGCGCCCTAGCCGTCGAGATCCAGCGAGTAGCCGGCGGAGCGCACGGTGCGGATCGGGTCGGCCTGGGCCTCGTCGTTCAACGCCTTGCGCAGTCGGCCGATGTGCACATCGACGGTGCGCGCCTCGACGTAGACGTCCGAGCCCCAGACCGCGTCCAGCAGCTGCTCGCGGCTGAACACCCGGCCCGGGTGCTGCATCAGATAATCGAGCAGACGGAATTCGGTGGGGCCCAGGTGGACCTCCTTGCCGCCGCGCTTCACCCGATGGGCGACGCGATCGACGATGATGTCGCCGCGGTGCAAGCGGTCCTCAGCCAGGCCCGGCCGTAGGCGGCGCAGCACCGCGCGGATCCGGGCGATCAGCTCGCTCATCGCGAATGGCTTGACGATGTAGTCGTCGGCGCCCGTGTCCAGGCCGCGGATGCGGTCGCTCTCCTCGCCGCGTGCGGTCAGCATGATGATCGGCACGTTGCGCGTCTCAGTGCGCTGGCGGAGCCGGCGGCAGACCTCGATGCCGGAGATCTTCGGCAGCATCCAGTCGAGCACCACCAGGTCCGGCAGCTTCTCCTGGATCTGCAACAGCGCGTCCTCGCCGTCAGGCGACAAAGCGACCAGATAGCCTTCCTTCTCGAGGTTGTAGTGCAGCAGGGTGGCGAGGGCGTCCTCGTCCTCCACCACCAGGATGTTGGGCGTCACTGGGCGGGCCTCAAGGATTCAACGCGTCGGTCTTGGGACGCTTGGAGATCATCTCCTCGCCGGTGATCTCGTAGTGGACGATCTCGGCGATGTTGGTGGCGTGGTCGCCGATGCGCTCCAGGTTCTTGGCGATGAACAGCAGGTGGGCGCAGGCGGTGATCGTGCGCGGGTCGCCCATCATGTAGGTCAGCAGTTCGCGGAACAGGCTGTTGTAGTGCTCGTCGACCTCGTCGTCGCGCGACCACACGGCGACCGCGCGCTCCACGTCGGCGCCGGTGTAGGCGTCCAGCACCTCCTTCAGGCGCAGCACCACCAGGCGGCCCATGCGCTCGATGGAGCGGGTCAGCGGCGTCATCGGCTCTGACTCGACGATCACCAGCGAGCGCTTGGCGATGTTCTTGGCCAGGTCGCCGCAGCGTTCCAGGTTGGTGGCGATCTTCATCGCCGCCACGGTGCGGCGCAGATCGTGGGCCATGGGGCCGCGCAGCGCGATCAGCCGGATGGCCTTGCGCTCGATCTCGGCCTCGAGCGTGTCGAGCCGGTCGTCGCGGCCGACCACGGCGGACGCCAGCGCCTGGTCACGCTTGACCACCGCGTCCAGGGCGTCGGCCACCTGGGCCTCGGTAAGGCCGCCCATGCGGGCGCACTCGGCGGTGAGGGTGTTGAGCTCGTCCTCGAAGGATTTGACGATGTGCTCGTTCATGTCGCGACGCCTGTGATGGGTGGGCTCAGCCGAACCGGCCGGTGATGTAGTCCTGGGTGCGGCTGTCCCGCGGGTTGGTGAACATCTCGTCCGTCGGCCCCGCCTCCACCAGCCTGCCCATGTGGAAGAAGGCGGTCTTCTGGGACACCCGCGCGGCCTGGGCCATCGAGTGGGTGACGATGACGATGCAGTATTGACGGCGCAGCTCGTCGATCAGCTCCTCGATCTTGGCGGTGGCGATCGGGTCGAGGGCCGAGCACGGCTCGTCCATCAGGATCACCTCGGGGCTGACCGCGATGGCGCGGGCGATCACCAGGCGCTGCTGCTGGCCCCCCGAGAGGCTGGAGCCCGACTGGTGCAGGCGTTCGTGCACTTCCTCCCACAGGCCCGCACGTCGGAGCGAGGCCTCGACGACGCCCTCAAGTTCGCTCTTGGACGAAGTCAGGCCGTGGATGCGCGGACCATAGGCGACGTTCTCGAAGATGGTCTTGGGGAACGGATTGGGCTTCTGGAACACCATGCCGACGCGGGCGCGCAGCACCACCGGGTCCAGCGCCTTGTCGTTGACGTTCTCGTCGTCGATCTCGATGCGGCCATCGACCCGCGCGCCGGGGATCGTGTCGTTCATCCGGTTGATGCAACGCAGGAAGGTGGACTTGCCGCAGCCCGACGGGCCGATCAGCGCCGTCACCGCCCGTTCGGCGACGTCCAGCGACACGTCGAACAGGGCCTGCTTCTCGCCGTAGAAGACGTTGACGTCGCGGGCCCGCACCTTGATCTGGCCGGTGGGCGCATGGGCGACCGCGGAGTCCACGGCGATGTGCATGTGCGCCGGCTCGTGGGCGTCAGTGTCGTCGCGGTTGGCGGGCATCGTCGTCCTCGGCGTCTGGCTCGGATAGGTCGTCATGCGGATCACCACCGGCGTTCGAAGCGGCGGCGAAGGATGATCGCCGCCAGGTTCATCAGGATCATGAACGCCAGCAGCACCATGATGGCCGCGGCGGTTCGTTCGTGGAAGGCGCGTTCCGAGGCGTTTTCCCAGATGAAGACCTGCACCGGCAGCACGGTGGCCGCCTGGGTGAAGCCTTCGGGAACGCCGGGGACGTAGGACACCATGCCGATCATCAGCAGGGGTGCGGTCTCGCCCAGGGCATGGGCCATCGACAGGATCGCGCCGGTCATCACACCGGGCATGCCCAGCGGCAGGACGTGGTGGAACACGGTCTGGGTCTTCGACGCGCCGACGCCCAGGGCCGCCTCGCGGATCGACGGCGGCACCGCCTTCAGCGCCGAGCGCGTGGCGATGATCACCGTCGGCAGCGCCATCAGCGCCAGCACCAGGCCGCCGACCAGGGGCGAGGATCTGGGCGCGGCCAGCCAGTTGATGAACACCGCCAAGCCCAGCAGGCCGTAGACGATCGATGGGACGGCGGCGAGGTTGTTGATGTTGACCTCGATCAGGTCGGTCCAGCGGTTCTTCGGCGCGAACTCCTCGAGGTAGACCGCGGCCATCACCCCGATCGGCACGGCCAGCAGGGCGGTGACGATCAACATCATCGTCGAGCCGACCACCGCGCCCAGCACGCCGGCCTGTTCAGGCTCGGTGGAGTCGGACCGCGTGAAGAAGCCGGTGTTGAAGCTGGTGACGATCGCGCCTGAGGACTTGAGCTTGTCCAGCCAGTCGAGCTGACGATTGTCGAGCTTGCGGTCTTCCTCGGCCAAGGCGCGCTTGAGTTCGCCTTTGTAATAGAGCGCTGCGTCCGCGCGCATCGGCCCGGTGACGGATATGGTCTTGCCGATCAGGGTCGGGTCGGCCCGCACCTTGGCCATCAGCTGGAAGCCCAGGTCGTTGGAGATCAGCGCCATGACCTTGGACGAGGCTTCGCCCAGGTCATCGTCACGTTCGCCGACCTTGGCCAGGATCGAGTTGGCCACCAGCATGTCGAAGTTGGCGCCGCCGATGTCGCTGGCGCTGACCCGCGCCGGGTCGATGTAGACCTGGGCCGTGATCCGATAATCGACGAAGGTGGAATAGCCCTGGGCGACGATGCGCACCAACAACAGCGCCAGGAACGACAGCGCCACGACGATGGCCAACTGGCCGTAGAACTTGAACCGCCGCTCCTGCGCATGGCGCGCCTTGAGCCGGGCTTCGACCGAGGCGCGCAGGGTCGCTGCGCGCGCCGCGGTCGGGGAGATGGCCGCGTCAGTCATATTGCTCCCGATATTTCTGCACGATGCGCAGGGCGATGATGTTCAGCGCCAGCGTCACGACAAAGAGGGTGAGCCCCAGGCCGAAGGCCGAGAGCGTCTTGGGGCTGTCGAATTCCTGATCGCCGGTCAGCAGGGTGACGATCTGCACCGTCACCGTGGTCACGGTGTCCAGCGGGTTGAGCGTGGTCTTGGCCTGGAGGCCCGCGGCCATGGTGACGATCATGGTCTCGCCGACGGCGCGCGAGACGGCCAGCAGCATGGCGGCGACCACGCCCGGCAGGGCGGCGGGCAGCACCACCTTCTTGATGGTCTCGGAGCGCGTGGCGCCCATCGCCAGGCTGCCGTCGCGCAGGTGCTGCGGCACGGCGTTGATGATGTCGTCGGACAGCGAGCAGACGAACGGGATCAGCATGATCCCCATCACGCCGCCGGCCACCAGCGCCATCTGGTTCTGCACCTGCATCAGATAGACGCCGAGGTCGTTCAGCGGGCCGCCCGCAAGTTGGGCGCCCAGCGCGTTGAAGCCTGCGCGGAACAGCGGGCCCACGGTGAGGGCGGCGAAGAAGCCGTAGACGACGGTCGGCACGCCCGCGAGGATCTCCAGCAGCGGCTTCACCACGCTGCGGGTCAGCGGCCGGGCGTATTCCGACAGGTAGATGGCGGCGAACAGGCCCACGGGCGCGGCCACCGCCATGGCGATCAGCATGATCAGGAAGGTGCCGGCGAACAGCGGCAGCGCCCCGAATGCGCCCTCGCTGGCGAACTGGTCGGCGCGCATGGCGATCTGCGGATCCCACTCGCGGCCGAACAGGAAGTGGATCGGCGAGACCACCTGGAAGAAGCGCCAGCTCTCCCAGGCCAGCGAGGCGATGATCCCCACCGTGGTCAGCACCGCGACCACCGACGACAGGATCAACACACCGGCGATCCAGCCCTCGACGCGGTTTCGGGCGCGGAACTGGTGCGCCACGCGGCGACGGGCCAGGGCGAATCCGCCGCCGGCCAGCAGGGCGGCCAAGGCCAGCACGCCCAGCCGCATCCCCTGTTCGAGACTGCGCGCTTCGATGGCCTTGTCGGCAAGCGCCGTTTTCAGGCCGCCCTCGTAGACCGTCTGGCTGAGCGGCAGGCCGTGGGACTGGGCGCGAGCGTCGTCGAAGAATACGCCCTGTTGCAACGGGTCCAGCGCGGCGACCGCGGCGGGAACCTCGGCGCGCAGCATCGCCGCCTCGATCCTACCGCCGAACGCGCCGGCCACGATCAACAGCAGCGCGGCGGGCGCGAACGCCCAAAGCGCCACGTAGGCGCCGTGATAGCCGGGCCGCGAATGTGGGCGGCCCTGCGCCGGATCCAGTCCGCGCACGAGCCGTTCGCGGCCGGAGCGGAAAGTGAAGAGCGAGAAGGCGATCAGCGCCGCGAGGGCGACCCAGGTCAGCATCAGGCGTTCGCCATGGCGGTGAGCTTTCGCAAGCGTCCGGTCCCCCCGAGAGACCGAGCCGGAACCTGCCCAGCCTTTGCAGATCTAGCGCGACAGTTTCATGACACTTTTGTCGCAAGCCCCGTGGCGGCGCTGGGCGCGGCCCCTTCGGCCATCGGGAAATAGACGGTGAAGGCCGCGCCCTTTCCGGTCCGGCTCTCCACAGTCAGGCCGCCGCGGTGACGGTTGATGATGTGCTTGACGATGGCCAGGCCCAGGCCCGAGCCGGACCGTTCGCCGCTCTTCTGACCCTCGATGCGATAGAACCGCTCGGTCAGCCTGGGCAGGTGCTCGCGCGCGATGCCTGGGCCGTCGTCGCTGATGCGGACCGCGACAAAGGTCCGAGGGCCGGGGTCGGGCAGCAGCAGGGGAAAGCGCGCCGAGGACTCTCCCCCCGCCATCAGCGCGTCCGCCGGAACGCCAGCCTCGACAGACACCCGCACCTGCCCGCCATCGACGGAGTACTTGATCGCGTTGTGCGCGAGGTTCTGCAGCACCTGGATGATTTGGTCGCGGTCGCCGACCCCCAGCGCCGCGCCTACCGCCGGAACGGCGCGTTCGAAACGCACGCCGCGCTCTTCGGCGAGCGGCGCCAACGCGTCCAGCACATCGCCCACCGCCAGCGTCAGATCCGTCGTCTCGCAGGGCGCATTGTGCTCATTGAACTCGATCCGACTGAGCGACATCAGGTCGTCGATCAGCCGCGACATCCTCGCCGCCTGGGCCTGCATGATCCCCAGGAAGCGCTCGCGCGCCGCCTCGTCGCCGCGTGCATGGCCACGCAGGGTCTCGATGAAGCCGGCGAGCGAGGCCAGCGGCGTGCGCAGCTCGTGGCTGGCGTTGGCCAGGAAGTCGGCGCGGGTGCGCTCGACCCGGCGCATCTCGGTCTCCTCACGGAACACCAGCAACGCCAGCCGCGCGCCGGCGGGCGTCGCCCCGAGCGAGCGGGCGAGCACGCGGAAGATGCGGTTCTGCACCACGCCGGTCTCGTACATCGCCTCGGCCTCGCGGGCGTCGAACAAGGCTGCGTCGACCGCCTCCAGCACCTCGGGCCGGCGCAGCACGGTGACCAGCACGCCTTCGCTCTTCTGCAGGCGCAGCAGGTCTCGGGCCGCGGCGTTGGCGTAGACGAAACGCCGGCCCGTCAGGTCGTCACGCTCCTCGGCGACGACGACGAGCACGGGATCGGGAAGCATGTCGGCGATCACGCCATACGGCGATTGCGCGGTGACGCCGACCAGCGGCGCCGGTCCGCTCAACGCCGGCGGTGTTGCGTCGCGCCGGGCGGCGGCGACGCCAAGGGCGGTGGCCACGCCGGCGATCAGCATTAGGGCGAGGCCCACGCCGGTCGGCGCCGCGCCGGTGATCGTCAGCGCCGCCAAACCCGCAAACCCGGCGCCGCCCGCCACGAGGACGGGCCGGATGTGCGGCGGAGGCGCTTGCGGCGAGGGCACACGAATCTCCCGAACAGGGGCGAATCATCAGCCAAGCGCCTTCGCATGTCACGGAGATGACGGCCCCGGCGCGCCTGTCAGGAATTCTACGGGGCAGGCGAGCCAATCTCTATTGTCTCGATAGGTTTTGTAGGGTCATACCGGCGCAGTACTGCTTTCGAGGACCGAGGGGACTCATCCGCTATGACGTGGAGACACAAATTGATGACCGGGGCGGCTGTAGCCGCTCTGTCATGGCCGGCGGCAGCCGCCGCGGATCCGGCGACGGACGCTCGCATCGCCGCGCTCGAAGCGCAGGTCAATGCGCTGGCAGCGCAGATCGCCGACCTGAAGGCGAGCACCAGCGGCGACGTCGAGACGCTGACCGCGCAGGTGTCCGACCTTAAGACGTCGAGCGCCGCTGACGTGGCCGCGTTGCGTACCGAATCCTTGGCGACCACCGTGTCGCTGGCTAACGGCCGGCCGACCTTCGCCAGCAGCGACGGCGCCTTCAGCGCCTCCCTCCGTGGCGTATTCCAGCTCGACGCCGCCCACTACGACCAGAACTCCCCTGGCCCCCTGGGGGCCGATTTCCGCCGCGGTTCGGTCAATGACGCCGCTGAGAACGACCGCGCCCGCGACCTGAACGACGGCGCCAACTTCCGCCGCGCCCGCATCGGCATCGAGGGCAAGGCGTTCCGCGACGTCGAATACAACTTCCTCTACGACTTCGGCGGCTCCGGCGTCGAAGAGGCCGGCAAGATCAGCGCCGCCTGGGTGCAGTACAATGGCCTAGGCAAGGTGCGCCTGCGCATCGGCGCGTTCTCGCCGCCCGCCGGCCTGGAAGAAGCCGTCTCCACCAATGGCTCTCTGTTCGCCGAGCGCGCGTCACCATCGGAACTCGTACGCGGCATCGCCAGCGGCGACGGCCGCACCGCGATCGGCCTGTTCGCCAACGGTGATCGCTGGAACGTCTCGGGCGCGCTGAGCGGCAACGTCATCGGCGCCCAGACCTTCGACGAACAGCTGGCGTTCGTCGGCCGCGCGGCCTTCGTGCCGTTCCTGCGCGATAACGCCATGATCCACCTGGGCGTGAACACCTCGATCGTGCTTTCGCCCGCCGCCACCGCGCCGGACGTAGCCGGAGCGGCGCCGACCACGCTGCGTCTGCGCGACCGGCCGGAACTGCGCGTCGACGGCACGCGGCTGGTCGACACCGGCAATATCGACGCCGACGGCCTCGTCGAGATCGGCGCCGAACTGGGCGGCCAGTACAAGAATTTCTACGGCCAGGCCGAGTACTTCGACATCAAGCTCGACCGCAAAGGCGCGCTGTCCGATCCAAAGTTCAAGGGTTGGTACGTGCAAGGCGGCTGGACGATCACTGGCGAGAAGCGCCGCTACGCCATCGCCAGCGCGACCTTCGACAGCCCGCGCCCCGACAAGCCGTTCAATCCGAAGGACGGCGGCTGGGGAGCCTGGGAGCTCGGCCTGCGTTATTCCAAGCTGGATCTGAACTTCAACGAAGGCGCTCCGGGCACGGCGGCCGTGGCCTCGGCGATCCGCGGCGGCGAGCAGGAGATCCTCACCGTCGGGCTCAACTGGTACCTGAACACCGTGCTGCGCTTCCAGGCCGCGGTGCAGGACGTGAAGGTCGACCGGCTGTCGGCCGGCGGCTCGACGTTCATCGCCGGCTCCACACCGCCAGCGGGCGCCCAGGTCGGACAGGACCTGCGCATCTATTCTCTGCGCACCCAGTACGCGTTCTGACATCCGCCTCGTGACAACGAACAAGACCGGACAATCGACATGATCGACGACCTCAACACCCCTTCGCGGCGCAGGCTGCTCGGCGTGGCGGGCGCAGGCGCCGCAGCGCTGGCGGCTCCCGCCGCCCTGCTTGGCGCGCCGGCGCAGGCCCAGAACAAGGCGTTGACCCTGCTCAACGTCAGCTACGACCCGACGCGCGAGCTCTACAAGGACATCAACGCCGCCTACGCCGCCTACTGGAAGCGCCGCACCGGCCAGACGATCACCATCAATCAGAGCCACGGCGGTTCCGGCCGTCAGGCGCGCTCGGTGATCGACGGCCTGCAGGCCGACGTGGTCACCCTGGCGCTGGCGTCCGACATCGACGAGATCGCCGCCAAGGCCAAGCTGCTGCCGGCCAACTGGCAGTCGCGCCTGCCCAACAACTCGACGCCCTACACGTCCACGATCGTGTTCTTGGTGCGCAAGGGCAACCCGTGGAAGATCCGCGACTGGGGCGACCTGATCAAACCCGGCATCGGCGTCATCACACCGAACCCGAAGACCTCGGGCGGCGCGCGCTGGAACTACCTCGCGGCTTGGGCCTGGGCGCTGAAGCAACCCGGCGGCAGCCCGGCGACGGCGCAGGCCTTCGTCGAGAAGCTGTTCCGCCAGGTGCCGGTGCTGGACACCGGCGCGCGGGGTTCGACCACCACCTTCGCGCAACGCCGTCTGGGCGATGTGCTGCTGGCCTGGGAGAACGAGGCCTACCTGTCGTTCGACGAGTTCGGTCCGAACTTCGACATCGTCTATCCGTCGCTATCGATCCTGGCCGAGCCGCCGGTCGCGATCGTCGACAAGGTTGTCGATCGTCGCAAGACCCGCACCCTGGCTGAGGGCTATCTGAACTTCCTCTACAGCCCGCTGGCGCAGGACCTGATCGGCAAGCACCACTATAGGCCGCGCGACCCGGCCGCCCTCGCCAAGTACGCCAAGACCCTGCCCAAGCTCCCGATGGCGACCATCAACGACACCTTCGGCGGCTGGAAGAAGGCCCAGGCGCTGCACTTCAGCGATGGCGGTGTCTTCGACAAGATCTACCGCCCGCGTTGACCTCCCCGCGCAAAGGCGAACTTGAGAGGGCGCGGCTTCGGCTGCGCCCTTTTTTTGCGCCTCGCCGCAGCCGCCGCAACCACGGCCGTCCCGCGCCGTTGTTGCCCAGAATGCGGGGGTGAGACGTGGCGCAGGATCTGATCGTCAGCATCGTCGGCACAGGCGCGGCCCTGTGCTCGATGAGCAGCTTCATCCCGCAGATCGCCAAGATCTGGCGCGAGCGCGACGCCTCTTCGGTTTCGCTCCGCATGTACGTGGTCACGGTCACCGGGTTTATTCTGTGGATCATCTATGGAGTGATGATCGCCAGTTGGCCGGTGACGCTGTCCAACATCGTCTGCCTGGCGCTGTCGGCCACGATCCTGGCGTTGAAGTGGAAGTTCGGCCATGGAGCCGCGACGGCTTAACCAAGTTCCCTAACGCGTCCGCAAACCGGTCATGGCATGGTCGGGCGCATGGAACTGGCTGACGCGCCCAGGGTGCGCCTCCTTGGCGGGGAATTCGACCTGGTGACGCCGGCGCAGGTGCTGGCCGTGACGCAACAGGTGATCGAGACCCGCGGCCTGGCGGTGATCGCCAACCACAACGCCCACAGCCTCTATCTCTGCCGACGCTCGGCGGCGATGCGCGCCTTCTTCGCCCAGGCCGACCTGATCGAGGTGGATTCGACGCCGGTGATCGCCTGGGGCCGACTGCTGGGCGCTCCCGTCAGCCGGGCGCACCGCAGCACCTATCTGGACTGGCGCGAGGATTTCTGGCGGCTGGCCGACGCCCACGGCTGGCGCGTGTTCTATCTCGGCGGCGCACCGGGCGTCGCTGATACGGCGATCACCAGGCTGAGCGCCCGATGGCCTGGGGCCCGTCTCGCCGCTCAGCACGGCTATATCGACGCCGCGGCAGGCTCTGCTGACAATGCAGCCCTGTTGGCCCGCATCGCCGCGTTCGACCCCGACGTGATCTTTGTCGGCATGGGCATGCCGCGCCAGGAGCAATGGATCCTCGACCATCGCGCGCAGCTCGCGCGAGGCGCGGTGTTCTCGGTCGGCGCGGCTTACGACTACGAGGCCGGCGTGCAGTCCGCCGCGCCGCGATGGATGGGCCGCGCGGGCGTGGAATGGCTTTACCGGCTGGCCACCCAGCCGCGTCGTCTGGCGTTCCGCTATCTGGTCGAGCCGTGGTTCCTGGCGCCCGCGGCCCTAGCCGACGTCCGCGACCGGCTGATGGGTCGCGGCTCTACCGGAGCCGCGACACTAGCCAGAGCGCGCCGCACATCTTAAGGCTTTCGCCGCGTAGGCGCGGTCGCGCGCGACGCGAATCCGGAGGCGGCGAATGGACGACAGGCTGCTGGCGGCGGACGCCGCTCTGAAAGCCGGCAAGGCGTCCGAAGCCATCGACCTGCTGTCGACGGTGTTGACCGAAGACCCCGCCCAGACCCTGCAGGTCTACCGGGTGCTGAGCCTGAAGCTCTACGAGGCGAAGCGCTACGACGAAGCGGCCGAGTGGGCCGGCAAGACGGTCGCCCGCTTCCCCAAGGAGTTCGAGCTGTGGAACCTCTACGGGGTCATTCTGCGCCGCGCGCGACGCTATGACGACGCGATCAAGGCGTTGGATCAGGCCCAGAAGCTCAATCCCAAGTCCAACGCGCCGTTGATCAACAAGGGCAACATCTACAACGACCTGGCCAACGGGCCAGCGGCGGAGGCGGTGTTCTCCAAGCTCGTGCGCCTGGACCCGCGTAACGCCGAATATCAACGCGGCCTGGGACGCGCCCTGATCAACCAAAAGCGTTACGACCAGGCGGCGGTACGTTGCCGCCAGGCGGTGACGCTGAAGAAGGACTACGTCGACGCCTGGATGGACTGGTCCGGCATGGAGTGCGAGCGGCTCAACTTCGACGCCGCCGTCGACATCGCCGAGCGCGCCGTCGCGGCCGCCCCCGGGGAGCGGCGCCTGCTGGAGGCCAAGGCCTCGATCCTGCGGCGGATGGGCCTGGCCCAGGCCACCGAGGACTTCCTGACGTCGCTGTTGCCGACCTACGGCGACGAGGCCTGGCTGCAACACGCCCTGGGCGCGTCGATTTCCGACCGCGACCGGGCCCGCGCCAACGACCATCTTGGCCGCGCCGTCGCGCTGGAGCCTGACAACCTCGAATACCGCATGGCGATGGTCGAGAGCCTGGAGCGCTCACGCCACGGCGACGAGGGCGCCAACATCGAGGCCGGCTACAAGCTGCTGCAGGAGACCCTGGCCCTGAAGCTCGGCGAGCCGACGCCGAAGTTCAATAAGGTCGCCAACGAGGTGCTGATCCGCGTCTGCGCCTTCGAGGAACTCGACGCGCTGGGGAGCTTCCGCGACCTCGGCCGCGGCTGGGCGGAGTCGGGCCGCCATACGGCGCTGCTGAAGCATCTGGCCAGAGTGCAGAACGATGAAGACCGCTACGAACTGCTGGAACAGCACCGGATCTGGGGCGACGCCGCTCTGGTGCTGGCGGCCCGCACGCCGGTCAAGAAGGCCAAAGCCCGCCGCGAGGGCGGCAAGATCCGGCTGGGCTTCATGTCGTCGGACCTGCGCAGCCATCCGGTGGGCTACTTTGCCTATCCGCTATTCGAATACCTCGACGACGAGCGCTTCGAGGTCTTCTGCTATTCGTTCTACCAGGGCCAGGAAGACGTGGTTCAGAAGTACATCGCCTCGCGCGTCGCCGGCTATCGGTGGAACCCGGACATCTCCGGCTACGCCGCGGCGCAGATGATCGCCGACGACGACCTGGACATGCTCATCGAGCTGGGCGGTTCGACCCATATGAACAAGCTGGAGGTGATGGCCTACAGGCCGGCCCGGCTGCAGGCGAGCTGGCTGGGCTATCCGCACTCGGCGGGCCTGAGCGCCATCGACTACATCGTGCTCGATCCGAACCTCGTGCCCGAGGACCCCAAGCTGCTGATCGAAACGCCGATGGTCATGCCCAAGACCTGGCTGGCGCTCGGGCGGCGCGCATTCTCCGAGAACTACAAGATCAACGAGGGCCTGCCGCAGGACGCTGCTGGCTGCATCACCTTCGGCACCGCCAACAACCCGCACAAGTACAGCGAGGCCGTGCTCCGCGCCTGGGCCAGGGTGGTCGCCGCCGTCCCTGGCTCGCGCTTCCAGTTCGTGCGCCCCGAGGGCGGGTCGGAGACATTCCGCAAGAACATCGAAAAGTACTTCGCCGCCGAGGGCGTCTCGGCCGATCGCATCGTCCACCGTGTCGTGCGTGGCCTGCATATGGCCTACTACAACGAGATCGACATCACCCTGGACCCGTTCCCGCTGACCGGCGGGACCACCACCTGCGAGGCGCTGTGGATGGGCGTGCCGGTGGTCAACCTGCGCGGCAAGGCGCTGTTCGAACGGCTCAGCGGTTCGATCCTGACCAACCTCGGCCTCGCCCACCATATCGCCGACAACCTCGACGACTTCGTGAGGATCGCGGTGGACCTGGCCGCGGACCGGGACCAGCGCCTCGCGCTGCGCCACAGCTTGCGCGAGCGCATGCGTGCAAGCCCGCTGGGCCAGAACGAACAGTTCGCCAGGGACTTCTACGACCTGGTGGCCAGCACCGTCCAAAGCCGCTTGGGCGTGCGCGAGACGGCGTGAGCCGATGACCCCGCCAGGCGACGCCGAGCCGGCCCTGGCGGCCGGTGATCTGGCCGGCGCCGCGCAGGCGCTGGACGCGGCCCTGGCCGCCGGCGAGCCAGTGGCCGCAGGGCTGATCGCCCGTCTCTGCGCCGGCTTCATCCAGACGGGACGCGCCGATGCAGCCGAGACCTGGGCGCGGCGCGGGCTGGAAACGCTGGGCGAGGATTTCGACCTGCGGCAAGCGCTGGGCGTGGCTCTGCGGCGCCAACGCCGCTTCGACGAGGCGGTCGAGGCGCTGACGACCGCCCACACCCTTCGCCTGGGCGATCCGGGACCGCTGTACAATCTGGCCAACGTCCACAACGACCGCGGTGACGGCGCCGCCGCCGCCGAGATTCTCAGCCAGTTGCTGGCGGCCCATCCCGACGACGCCCAGTTGCACCACATGATGGGCCGCGCTCAGCGTCACCTGGGCGAGTTGGAAGCGGCCGACGCGGCGCTCGCCGAAGCCCTGCGCTGCGATCCCCGGTTCATCGAAGCCTGGCGCGATCGCGCGATGCTGGCCAGCGAGCGCCAGCGACACGAGGAGGCGCTGTCCATCCTCGACGCCGCGCAAGCGCCGCTGCCGGATGCGCCGCGGCTGGTGGAACGGCGCGCCGAGGTCCTGATCCGCGCCGGCCGGGCCGACGAGGCGCGTGCCTGCCTCGAGGCCGCGCTGCGCACCCGGCCCGACGCGGCCTGGGCGCATCTGCAGCTGGCCCGGCTGCTGCTGGACAGCGACCTCGCAGCCTCCCTCGCGCATGCCGAACGTGGTGTCGCCGCCGCGCCCAACTCCGCCCTTCATCGCCTGGCGCTGGCGCACGCCCAGTCGCGGGCGGCGGGGGTCGGACGGTCCGACCTTCTGCAGCCGGCCTATGAGGCGGCGCGCGCCATGACGGCGCGTGGCGGGCCTGCGCCCGTGGAGCATGCCTTCGTCCTGCGCGGCATCCTCGCCCAGGCCGGCGACGTCGACGCCGCCGAAGCGGTGGGGGGCTTCGAAACGCTCGGTCGCTACTGGGCGCTGAACGGCCAGCACGCCGCCCTGCTCTCGCAGTTGCCACGGGTGCGCACGGCGCAAGATCGGCGGGAGCTGCTGCACCAGCACCGGATGTGGGCGGCCCCGATCGAGCGACGTGCGGCGCGCAATCCGGTGGAGCGCCGACCCAGGGCGCCGCGCGAGAAGCTGCGGATCGGCTTCCTATCCTCGGACCTGCGCCGCCATGCCGTCGGCCATTTCGCGCAAGGGCTGTTCGAGCATTACGACCGCGACCGGTTCGACCTTTACGCCTACTCGTTCTTTCCCGGCGAGGCGGATGCGGTGCAGGCGCGCATCGCCGGCCAGATCGAAGGCTTTCGGGTCATGCCCGGCGCGGCCGAGCGCGACGCGGCCCAGGCGATCGCCGCCGACGGCCTCGACATGCTGATCGAGATGGGCGCCACGACCCGCTGGAACCACGTGCAGGTGATGGCCTATCGCCCGGCCCGGGTTCAGGCGAGCTGGCTGGGCTACCCTCATTCGGTGGGCCTCGCCGACATCGACCACCTGATCCTCGATCCGCACCTTCGGCCTGGCGATCCGGGGCTTCTGGTCGAGCGTCCGCTGATCATGCCCAGCACCTGGCTGGCGCTGGGCGCCCAGGCGTTCACCGATCACCCACCGGTCGGCGCTCCGCCGCAGGACGCCAACCGCTTCATCACCTTCGGCACAGCCAACAATCCGAACAAGTACACCCGCCCGATGCTGCAAGCCTGGGCGCAGGTGGTGGCGCGCACGCCCGACGCCCGCTTCCTGTTCGTGCGCCCGGAAGCCGCCGCGCCGGCCTTCCGCGACAACATGCGCCGCGCCTTCGCCGAGGCCGGGGTCGCGGAGCAGCGCCTGCTGTTTCAGCCGTCGTGGGGCGACCACCTGCAGCACTACGGGCGCATGGACGTCTCGCTCGACACCTTCCCGCTCACCGGCGGCACCACCACCTGCGAAGCGTTGTGGATGGGCGTTCCGGTCATCTCCCTACGCGGCGAAGCGGTGTTCGAGCGGCTCAGCCACTCGATCCTGACCAACGCCGGGCTGGGCGAACTGTCGAGCGTCAGCGTAGCGGAGTTTGTGGAGACCGCCGTGGCCCTAGCGGCCGATCGCGCGCGGTTGGCCGGGCTGCGCTCCGGTCTGCGCCAGCGTCTGCGCGCCAGTCCGCTCGGCCAGGGCGAGACCTTCACCCGTGACTTCTTCGATCTGATCGCCAGCGCCGTTCAGGGCTAGCAGGGCGCGGGAACCGGCGTCAGGGCGTTAATCGTTCAGGCGCCTCACTCGCCCTATAAGCGAGTTCATGCGTTTAGCCACCATCACCAACTGGGCCTACGGTTGCACAGTGGCGCTCGCCCTCGCCTCCTGTTCGACCATGCTGCTGGCGTCAGCCGCCCAGGACCGCGAGCGAGCCGCCGTCGCCCAGCGCTACGAACTCGATCACGCCACATCGATGATCTCCGAGGAGGTCTTCGCCTTGAGCGCATTGGCGCGCCAATACGCGGTCGCCGGCGACGCCTCGGCCTTGGCGGCCTACCGCCACGAGCTCAAACGTCTTCGCGTGGTCGAAGATCGCGTTAAACACATCCGGGACGCCGGGGCGGGTGCGGACGAGCTGAATGCGCTCCGGGATGCGCTCCGCTGGACGGACGCTCTGCAGGATGAGCAGCAGCAGGCCCTCACCGCAGCCGAGACTGGCGATCGCACCACCGCCATCAACATCCTCTTCGCGTCCGAATACGAGCGCGAGCTGGATCGTGTCCGCAGCGATATCGAGCGCTTCCAGTACCGGATCGATCAGCGCACCGACGCCGAGGTGAAGGCGGCGATCAGCACGTCGAAACTCTGGCGCACGGCGTCGGAGGTCGTGCTGGGCGGCACAGGCTTCCTGTTCCTTTGCGTGCTGTTCTTCGTGTTCCGCCAGCGCGTGCTGCGTCCCGTCGTCAAACTCAGCGACGTGGTGAGCCGTCTGGCCGCCCAGGACTATGCCGCCGAGCCGCCCGAGTACGAACAGATCGACGAGATCGGCGACATGGCCCAGGCCCTGCGCGTGTTCCGCGAGAACGGCATCGAGCGCCAGCGGCTGGAGCAGGAACGCGACGCGGACCGCGCGATGCGCGACCTGATCTCGCGCATGACCCAGCGGATGCAGCGGTGCGACACCCTGGCTGACCTGGAGGGCGTGATCCAACGCTTCGCCCCCGAGGTGATGCCCGAACTCGCGGGCCGCCTCTATCTGCTCGACAGTTCCCGCAACGTCCTGGTCGAGGGCTGCTCGTGGCTGGACCCCGTGCATTCGCGCGCCGAGTTCTCGCCCCTGTCATGCTGGGGGCTGCGGCGTGGCAACGAGCACCGGGCGAGCGACGGCCATGTGGATGTCCCCTGCGGGCACCTCGAATGGTCGGGAGACCACGTCCCGGAAAGCCTCTGCATGCCTCTGACCGCCCAGCAGGGCGCGTTCGGCCTGCTGTACTTCGAGCCGCTTCCCGGCAGGCGCCTGTCGGACGGGCGCGACGTCTATCTCAAGATGCTCGCCGAGAACATCGCCCTGGCCTTGGACAACCTGCGCCTGCGCGACGCCCTCCGTGACCTGGCGATGGCCGATCCCCTGACCAAGCTCGCCAACCGGCGACAGCTCGACACCATGCTGGAGGTCCAGCTCACCGAGTCCGAGCGCCACGGCGCTCCGATCAGCTGCGCCATGATCGACATCGACCATTTCAAGCGCTTCAACGACGACCACGGCCATGACGCCGGCGACGCTGTGCTGCGCGCAGTGGGGGCGACCCTCCAGCGATCGATCCGCGAAGGAAACCTGGTGTTCCGTTATGGCGGCGAAGAGTTCCTGATGCTCATGCCCGGGATGGATGTCGACCAGGCGGCGGAACGCGCGGAAGAGGTGCGCACACGCATAGCCGCACTTCATGTCGTCCACGACGGCAAGGCGCTTGGATCGATCACAGCGTCTGTCGGCGTCGCCACCGCGCCTGTTCATTGTCCGCGCGATCGCCTGACCCAGACGGCGGACGCGGCGCTTCTGCGTGCAAAGCAGGGCGGACGAAACCAGGTGGTCGTAGCCGCGACGCGGATGGACGAACGCCCGGCCATCACCGCGTCAGCTTAATCGCGGAAGTATTGCTTCAGCAGGTCGGCGGGCGCAGGCCGAAAGGCGAGTTCGCCACGCTCCGCCGCGAACACCATGGAGCCGGCGGGCGCTGTACGGTTGATCACCCGCACGCCTTGCGACAGCACGGCGCCGTCTTCGATCACTGCGCGGCCGACCACCGAGCTGTCGGGATAGAGCACCACCCGGTCGCCGATCACCGGGATGTCGGACAGGTGACGGCCGACGTTGACGTTCTGATAGAGCACCAGCCGGTTGCCGTAGGTCGCCTTGGCCAGGACGATGCCGACGCTGTGACCGATGTAAAACTCCTCCGGCATGGCGATCTCGTAGAACAGGTCGATGCCGTTCAGCGCCTTGTTCATCAGGAACAATCGCGTGGGCGCGCCGGTGTCGCCGGACCGCCGCCAGATCGTGTTGGCGAGGTAGTAGAGGTAGATGCAGTACTGCGACGACTGCAGATAGTTGAACTGGTCCGGTCGCCAGGGTGCGCAGGCGTTGATGCAGCGATGCAGCCGCTCCAGCGCCTCGTCGAGATGGGCGTCGACGATGTCGCGGAACGCCTCGGTGCGACCATCGGGGATCAGGTTCGCGCACTGGGCGGCGGTATAGTCCACGAGACTGGAACGTGTGTGGTCGATCAGCTTCACGCCAGCGCCTCCGTACGCAGATAGCCGCGCACCACATCCTTCACGCTGCGAGGGATTACGCCAAGCGCCCGCAGGCGGGCGATGTCGGCGTTGGGCGGCGCGGGCGGGTTGGCCTGGCCGGTAAAGGTCACCCGCCAGCCCTCCTCGGCGAACTGCGCCGCGAGCTCGGCGTTGGTGGTGAGCGCGCCGCCGGCGACGTTGATGACGCCAGGTTCCGGCGCTGCAACTATGGCGATCAGAGCTTCGACCACATCGTCCACATGGATGTAATCGCGCGCGATGTGCGGGCTGGATTGCAGGGTCAGCGCGCGGCCGCCGCGTGCGGCGACCAGCCATTCGGAGAGGAACCCTGGGTCCCCGTCACGCCAGCCGAACACGTTGGACAGCCTGGCGACGCCGCCGCGTCCCGTCATCTGGGTCAGTGCGATGTTCTCGCCCAACGCCTTGCTGAGGTCGTAGATGTGGCGCGGCTCGGCCGGCCGCAGCGCCAGCGGCAGATCCTCGTGCATGTCGCCGCTCCCACGATCGGCGGCGTCGTAGAGCCTTGTGGAGGACGTGTAGACGAAGCGCTCGAAGCTCGCCCGGGCGGCGATCTCGGCGACCAGCGTGGCATGCGCCTCAACGGTGTCGAACGGCCGCTGGGCGTAGTCGGCGGTCAGGCCGGCGCAGTAGTAGACGACGCCAAGGTCGCGCTCGAACAGCGTCTGGTCGCCCTTGGCGGGGGTGAAAACCTCGACGCCCTCGCGCTCCAGCCTCTCCCTCAACCGGCCGCCGACGAAGCCGGCCGCGCCGACGATGGTGGCGCGAGCGGCCACCGCCCTAGAGGCCGCCGATCGGGTGGTGCAGCGCCGGGTCCTTGTGGCGCAACAGCTTCGGGCTCACGTCCCGGCAGATCAGGTAGCGGTCATTGTCGAACACCGAGGCGTCCTTCACCGCCACCATGTTGAAGCCGTGCGGCGGGCCTTCCAGGTGGATCGCGCCCAGCGGGATAAGCTCGATCGGCCGGCCGGCCAGGTCGTAGTTGGAGTTGAAGTCGCGCAGCGCGAACAGCTCGTAGCCATGCCCGGTCAGGAACCTGGCCAGCGGCGTGTTCTCCAGCCCGACGCTCCAGTCGACGTAGTGGCGATGCACCTCGAACAGGATGTCCGGCGCCTCACCCTTCGGCTGGGCCAGGAACGGCTCGGCGCCCTTGAGCGCCGCCATCTCCGCCCCCTCGATATCCAGCACGATGAGGTCGAGCGCGTTGACGCCCGCCGCCGCCAGATAGTCGGAGATGGTGATGGTGCGGAAGCCGTCGTCAGCGCCCTCTGCAGTCACTTCGGCGCTGGCGAAGGAGTCGTAGCCGACCAGCTTCAGGTTGGTGGAGCTGTCGTCCCACAGGCCTTCCGACCGAGGCCTGATGTTCGTCAGGCCGTTCAGCTCGGCGTTCCGCTGCAGCATGGCGCGCTGTTCGTTGTTCGGCTCGAAGGCGTGCACCACGCCGCCGCCGGCGGCGACTTCGCGGGCGATGAGGATTGCGTGGTCGCCGAAGTAGGCGCCGCCGATCACCACCTGCTTGGCGCGCCGGGCGAGGTCCACGAGGATGCGGCTGGTCTGCGGTTCCCAGGCGTGGTCGGGCGTCTCCGGCTGCGACATCACGAAGTCGCGGGCGATCTTCGAGCGGTAGAGGAACTCGAAGGTGACGCCGTTCGACAGCGTCTTGCGCACCACCTGGTCGTCGTCGAACAGGGCGTCGACCAGCGGTCCAGTCACCTCCTCGCGGATGTCGACGCCGGGCGTGGCGATCTCGGCTTCCAGCGCCAGGATCTGGCGGATGAAGGCGCTGCGCCAGGCCGGCTCGGCGGCCAGTTGGCGAAGCGACGACAAGGCTTTTTCGTCGGACATTCCGGTAGTCCCAATCCACTCGCCGCGCGCCGCGCGGACATCTGACAGTGCGATCGCGACGTCAGCGATCGTATGAAGCATAGGCCGCGTCGCGCGGAGAGATCACCCGCGGCGACTGCGGCCACGCGATCGCAAACGCCGGATCGTCCCAGCGCACGCCCGCGTCGTGGCCCGGCTGATACATCTGGTCGATCTGGTAGACCACGTCGGTGTCAGCCTCCAGGGTGAGGAAGCCGTGCGCGACGCCGTGCGGGATCAATAGCGCGCGGCCGTTGTCGGCGGAAAGCTCGGCCGCCGTCCAGCGTCGGTGCGTGGGACTGTCCTCGCGCAGGTCGAGCGCCACGTCGAAAGCGCGTCCGCGGGTCACCCGCACCAGCTTCACCTCGGCATGGGGCGGCGTCTGATAGTGCATACCGCGCAGGGTGCCGGCCTGTGCGTTGTGCGACAGGCTGGATTGCACAGGCGCGAACGGATGGCCCGCCGCCTCGAATTCCTGCGGGCAGTACAGCCGGGCGAAGAAGCCGCGCTCATCGCTCGCCGGTTCGATGTCGACGCTCACCACGCCGGCGATCGCGGTCGGGCTGAAGCGCATCAGGGCCAGACCTTGACGTTCGGCGCGGCGGTCACGAACCGCCCTCCCCAATCTCGCACGTAGGCGAGCTGGTCGATGATCTCGTCCTTCAGGTTCCAGGGCAGGATCAGCACATAGTCGGGCCTCACCACCTCGACCTGCGCCGGCGCCTGGATCGGGATATGGCTGCCCGGCAGGAAGTGGTCCTGCTTGTGCGGATTGGCGTCGAAGGCGCTGACGATGTCGTGGGCGCCGACGCCGCAGTAGTTGAGGAAGGTGTTGCCCTTGGCCGCCGCGCCATAGGCCGCGACGCGCGCGCCCTCACCCTTGGCCCGCGCCAGGAACGCCAGGAACCCGTCGCGCACCGCCTCTACCTTGGGCGCGAAGCCGCCGTAGGTCTCGATGCGCCCCAGCCCCGCCGCCGCCTCGCGCGCGCGCAGGTCGCGGAGCGCCTGGGTCTCTACATGGTTGGACGCCTGGTGCGCGCAGAACAGCCGCAGCGACCCGCCGTGGGTGGACAGCAACTCCACGTCGAAGGGCCGCAGACCGTTAGCCGCCAACACCTGCTCCACCGAGGTCAGCGACAGGTAGGAGAAGTGCTCGTGGTAGATGGTGTCGAACTGCACCTGCTCGATCAGGTTCAGCAGGTGCGGAAACTCGAAGGTCAGCACGCCCTGCGGCTTCAGCACGTGGCGGAAGCCGGCGGCGAAGTCGCCAATGTCCGGCACATGGGCCAGGACGTTGTTGGCGGCCATCAGGTCGGCTTGCACGCCACGTTGCGCCAACGCCTGACCGGTCGCGGCGTTGAAGAAGGCGACCTCGGTGGGCACGCCGCGCTCGACCGCGGCCTGGGCGGTGTTGGCGGTGGGTTCGATCCCCAGCACCGGCACGCCCGCTTGCGCGAAGTGCTGCAGCAGGTAGCCGTCGTTGCTGGCCACCTCGACCACCAGCGATGAGTCGCCGAGACCGAGCCGCCTGGTCATCGCCTCGGCGTAGGCCTTGGCGTGCGCGACCCAGCTCGGCGAGTACGACGAGAAATAGGCGTAGCCGCCGTCGAAGATCTCTTCCGCCGACACAGGATCATCGACCTGCACCAGGAAGCAGCGGTCGCATACCCGCGCGTGCAGCGGGTAGCGGCGCTCGGTTCCCGCCGCCAACTCGGCCGCCGTCAGGTAGCTGTTGGCCAACGGCTGGTCGCCCAGGTCCACGAAGGTGTGGGTGAGCGGAGCTGAGCAGAATCGGCAGGTGGGCGCGCGCGTCATCGGCCGCCTTCGTAAGCCGCGATCTGCGCTTCGCAAAGCCGCAAGGCGTCCTCGCCCGCGCCCTGTCGGCGATACCACTCCATGGTCAGGGCGACGGCGCCCGGCGCATCCAGCCGACTCTCAAAGCCCAACACGCGCCGCGCGGCGCTCGCGTCCACCGCCAGGGTCTTGGCTTCAATCGAATGCGGGTCGGGCTCGTGGCGCCACGGCTTCGCGCCCAGCGCCTCGACCGCCAGGCTGGCCAGTTCGCCGACGCTGACCTCGGGTCCGCCAGGCGCCGGGCCGAAGTTGAGCGCGCGGGGGGTATCCGCCCGCAACGCCAGGGCCTCGGCGTAGACGAGGTAGCCGGCCAGGCAGTCCAGCACATGCTGCCAGGGTCGAGTGGCTTCCGGGTGGCGCAGCGCCACCGCCTCGCCGCCCGCCGCCGCGCGGACGATGTCGGCGACCAGGCGGTCGCGGGAGAAGTCGCCGCCGCCGATCACGTTGCCGCCCCGCGCGGTGGCCAGCGGCACGCCGGCATTGTTGAAGTAGCTGCGGGCAAAGCTCGCGGCGACGATCTCCGCCGCCGCCTTCGACGCCGAATAGGGGTCCTTGCCGCCGAGCGCGTCGGCTTCGCAGAAGGCGCGACCCTGGTCGGCGTTGGCGTAGACCTTGTCCGAAGTGACGACCAGGATCGCCTGCAGGCTGTCTTGCCGACGCAACCCCTGCAGCAGGTGGGCCAGTCCCATCAGGTTGGTCGCGAAGGTCGACACCGGATCCTCGATCGCGGTGCGCACGATCGGTTGGGCCGCCAGGTGCAGGACGATGTCGAAGGGCTCTGCGAGGCTTGCGTCCACCGCGGCCTGGTCACGCAAGTCGACGATGCGCGAGGCGACCAGGTGATCGACGCTGGCCAGGTCGAACAGGCTGGGCGCCTGGTCGGGCGCCAGGGCGAGACCGGTGACCTGCGCGCCAAGGCGGTGCAGCCAGATCGCCGCCCATGATCCCTTGAACCCTGTGTGGCCGGTCAACAGGACACGCTTGCCGGCCCAGAAGCTCGGGTCCGGCGTCCTCATGTCCACTGGCGCCAAGGCGCTTCGCCAGACGCCCACAGGGCCTCCAGGTGGTTCTTGTCGCGCAGGGTGTCCATGGCCGCCCAGAAGCCCTCGTGGCGGAAGGCCATCAGCTCGCCGTCGCGGGCCAGGCCCTCAAGGGGCGCGGCCTCGAACGGCGTGGCGTCGTCGGCGACGCGAGAGACGACCTGCGGTTGAAGCACGAAGAAGCCGCCGTTGATCAGGCCGTTGTCGCCGGGCGGCTTTTCCATGAACCGCTCGACCCGGTTCTCGGCGATCTCCAGCGCGCCGTAGCGGCCGGGCGGCGCCACGGCCGTCACCGTCGCCTGCCTGCCGTGCGCCCGATGGAAGGCGGCCAGCGCTGTCAGGTCCACGTCGGCCACGCCGTCGCCATAGGTGAAGAAGAATGGCTCGCCGGGTTCCAGATACCGGGCCACCCGCTTCAGCCGGCCGCCGGTCATCGTCTCGGGGCCGGTATCGACCAGGGTCACGCGCCAGGGTTCGTGATTGGTGGCGTGGTACTCGACCGAACCCTTGGCCAGATCGACGGTCAGATCGGCGTTGTGGAGTACGTAATTCGAGAAGTACTCCTTGATGATGTAGCCCTTGTAGCCAAGGCAGACGACGAAGTCGTTGAAGCCGTGCGCCGAGAACATCTTCATGATGTGCCAAAGGATCGGCCGCCCGCCGATTTCGATCATCGGCTTTGGGCGCAGGTGGCTTTCCTCGGATATCCGGGTGCCCAGGCCGCCCGCCAGAATGACCGTCTTCATGGTTTCGTCCGCCGCGGGCCGCGCACTTGCCGCGGCCAGTCCCCGTCTGTAACTGGACCCTGCATATCGCGTGTCCTGGGCGCGATGAAAGACGTATCGCGCGCCTGCGGCTCTCTGCTGCGGCGCTCCGGCTGAACGAGGCGGCATGGATCGGGATCGGCGCGTGGATTTCATCGTCGTCGGCGCCCAGAAGGCCGGGACCACGGCGATGTTCGACTTCCTGTCCGATGACCCCGCCCTGGCGCTCTCCGACGTCAAAGAAGTGCATTTCTTCGATGACGAGACACAGAATTGGTCGGCGCCGGATTTCGACGCCTACCACGCGCACTTCGGCGCGCGGGACGGCCTGCGCGGCGAGGCCACGCCCATCTACGCCTACTGGCCGAACGCGCTGGAACGCATCCGCGCCTACAATCCCGACGCCAGGCTGATCCTGATGCTGCGCGATCCGGTGCAGCGCGCCTGGTCGCAGTGGCGGATGGAATATTCGCGCGGCGTCGAGACCCATCCGTTCAACTGGTGCATCAGAGAAGGCCGCCAGCGGCTGTTCGAGGCCGAGCCGTGGGGCGTGCACCGCGAGTTCAGCTATGTCGAGCGCGGCTTCTACGGCGAGCAGGTCGCACGGTTGCTGACCCTGTTCGCGCGCGAACAACTGCTGGTGCTGCGCGCCGAGGACCTGCGCGCCGATCCGAACCCGTCGCTGGCCGCGGTCCGCGAATTCCT
This sequence comes from Phenylobacterium sp., assembly GCF_030693805.1. GTDB lineage: Bacteria > Pseudomonadota > Alphaproteobacteria > Caulobacterales > Caulobacteraceae > Phenylobacterium. Next base: position 3,267 of record NZ_JAUXZW010000115.1, on the reverse strand, counting down.
GGGCGCCCCGCAACGCGCGGCGATCCCTGCACGCGACGTGCATGTGGGGCGCGAGATGGCCTATGGCTCCGACCTCGCGACCAGCGACATTGAACACCTGCGCCGGGTCTATGCCCGCGACGCCGAGCGCCTGGGCGATCTCACCGGCATCCGCTTCGGCTGAGCCGACGCCATATTTCCGGCGGCGCGCGCCCGTATTGGGAGCGATCGAAAAGCCGGGAAGTCCTGATGCGCATAGCCGTATTGGCCGTTCTGCTCGCCCTGGGCGCCTGCGGTGACGCGGGTGATTCGACGGCCGCGCCCAAGGCTGCGCCGCCACACGTCGCCCCGCCCGCTCGCGAGGGCCCGGAGTTGTCGTTTCCCCTGGACTGCACCATCGGCGCCGGGTGCGAGGTGCAGCAGTATCCCGACCACGATCCCGGTCCCGACTACCGCGACTACGCCGGCGGGCGGCAAAGCTATGACGGGCACGGCGGAACGGACATCCGTATCGCCGACATGGCCGCCCAGCGCGCCGGCGTCGCCGTGCTGGCGGCGGCGCCGGGCCGGGTGATGCGGCTGCGCGACGGCGTGCCTGACGTCTCGATCCGCGCGGCCGACGCGACCACGACGACGGGGCGCGAGTGCGGCAACGGCGTGGTGATCGACCATGGGGGTGGCTGGGAAACCCAGTACTGCCACCTGGCGCAGGGCAGCCTGACGGTCAGGCCGGGCGAAAGCGTCGTCGCCGGCCAGCCGATCGCGCGCGTCGGCCTGTCGGGCGCCACCGAATTCGCGCATCTCGAACTGGACGTACGCCACGCCGGGGTTTCGGTGGATCCCTTCGCGCCTGCCTCGGGCGGGCCGCTATGGAGCGACAAGGCGCGGGCGGCGATGGCCTACAAGCCCGGCGCGGTGCTGAACGCCGGCTTCGCCGCCCAACCCGTGACCTTGCAGCAGGTGGAGGACGGGAGCGTCGCCCCGCCCACCGCCGATTCGCCGGCGCTGATCGCCTATGTCCGGGCCATCGGCCTGAAGGCCGGCGACGAGATCGAGATTGCGCTCAAGTCCCCGGACGGCGGCGTGCTGGCGCAGGACCGCTCAAAGCCCCTCGACCGCGACAAGGCGCAGCAGTTGGTCTTCGTCGGCAAGCGCAGGCCTGCGGCGGGTTGGCCGACGGGGGCCTACCGCGGCGAGTATCGGGTGTTTCGGGCCGGAAAGGTCGCCCTGACCCGCAGCTTCGACATCCGCATCTGAACCGTCAGGCGAGGCGCACGACGCCGAACTTCGCTAGCCAGCCCAGGCCGCGCTCAAGGAAGTAGCGACGGCCGGCGGGAAAGTCAGCGAGCAGGCCGGAGACCGTGAGCGGGACTTCGGGCGAAAGCCGGCCGACGATCGCCTCCACTTCGTCGGGCGTCGGGAAATTGTAGGCCACCAGTGAAGCCATCGGGCTCTTCAGCACCGCGATCGCCGAGGCGGGCGTGACGCCGGGGGACAGGACCACCTGCGTCGCCGCGGTGATGTGGCGCGTCGCGTAGCCGGCGAACGCCCGGAAGGGGTCCATCCGCCAGGGGTTGTCGGGGTTGGCCGGCGATGGAGCCGCCGCCGCGCGCCGCGCCGCGAGGTCCGCCCACAGCGCCTGGTACCTGGGAATGATCACCGACCAGTCGAACTCGGTGCGCGCATGCGCCTGGGCTGCTTCGCCCATCTCGCGCGCGATGCGCGGGTGGCGGATGAGGACGGCGATCGCATCGGCGGCCCTGGCGATGTCGACGGCGGTCGTCTGGGCGGCGAGGCCGACATAGCTGCTGTAATCGATCCAGCCGTTGGCGTAGCCGAACGCCAGGTCGCGCCCCTGGCCGGGCGACGGCGCCCAGGTCGGGATGCGGAATCCATCGACGTTGTCGCGCACCGTGTCGCGATAGCCGTCCCAGTCGCTGACCACGCTGGGCAGGCCGGCGGCCATAGCCTCCAGCGGGGTCAGGCCAAAGGTCTCCTGCACATTGTCAGACAGGCTGATGAACACGTCGGCGACGGACCAGATAGAGAAGCGGGTCTCCGCTGGGCGTCCGTCGACCACGACGTAGCGTACCGAGGGACAGAGCGTGCGGGCGCCGTCGTGGTAGCGCGCCTCGGCCTGCGCGTCCTCCGCCCAGCCTGACAACACCCACCAGACCTCGCGGCCGGTCTCGCGGGCGGCGGCCTCGAGGGCCAGGGCCATGACGCCCGGGTTCATCTTGCCGAGTGCGCTGAACCGGCCGACGTAAAGCGCGACGACGGCGTCTGCGGGGATACCCAGCCGTTCGCGCCAGGTCGCTCGCTGGGCGTCGGTGCGGGCGAAATCGGCGGTGTTGATCCCGAGCGGGATGGTGACGCGCTGTGGTTCCGGCGTGCGCCTCGGCCCGAACTGGAAGGCCAGATAATCGCGGATGGCGTCGAGCTGCGCCTCGACCGCGGCGCGCACCGCCTCTGAGGTGCAGATCAGGGCGTCATGCGCCTGGGTCGGCGCGACCAGCAGCTGGCCGATGTCGGCCTGGATCTCGGCGCTGGCGGTGGTGTGGGTGATCCCGCAGATCGAGTAGGCGTTGGCGCCGAACGGCGAGCGTTGCCAAGCCTCGCGGCCGACGAAAGGACCCGGCAGATAGACCGCGCCTGCCTCGCCCAGTCGTCCCCGGTCGCGCATGCCGATCCAGCTACGCGGGCGCGCGTCGCCGTGCAGCGCGTCGACCATCGCCTCGAGTTCCGGCAACGGTCGGGCTGCCACGTTCCAGAACCGGAAGCCGTCGACATCGCCGTGCCGCAGGAAGCCGCGCAAGAAACTCTCGCCCGCCGAATGGCGTCCCATGAGCACGTCGCCGCTGGTCAGGTAGGCTTCCGGATCCAGGTAGATGGCGGCGTTGGACATCTTGAGGCTGCACGCTCGGCGGGATCGCAGGGAGACCCCAAAAGAAAAGGGCCGCCCCGAAGGACGGCCCTTAAACTCAGTCTTACCGGAAGCGAACCTTAGACGATGTTCGTGTCCGAGATGTCGTTGACGCTGCGGCCCACCAGGACCACCGCATCTTCATAGGTGCCGTTGTCGGCCGCGTTATCGGTGAAGATCACCACGTCGGTCCCCACTTGCACTGCGACCACGTCCACACCCGCCGCGATTTGGGCGTTGGCGAAGGTTTCCGCCGTAGTGAAGTCCGCCTGGGTGCTTTCCGTGTAGGACACGCCAGCGCCGCCGAAGTCGAGGCGATCGGTGGCTTCCCAGTCGTTGATCAGGTCGAACGAGCCGACGGTCGA
>NZ_JAUXZW010000253.1 GCF_030693805.1 Phenylobacterium sp. | reverse complement strand
TGCCGGCAGGCATGGCCGTCAGGCCGAGCAACGCGCCGCGCGCGGCCTGGGTGTAGACCACCGCGCCGCCGAGGAAATAGGCCGAAGCGCCGGCCACCGACAGCAGGGCCGCGGCGATCAACCCGCCTGAAGAGGATTCGGCGACCGAGACGGTTTCGCCGCGGGCTTTCAACTGGTCTCCCACGATCTGCGCCAAGCGCGTAAGCTCTTCCATATTGCAATCTCCGGTCGCCGGCGAGTCTGCGACGCTATGACGCCGTTAAGGTTTCTAGCGCATGACCGAGGGTGGAGTGGAGCTATCCCATGCCGATGCCGATGGCCGAGCTTGAGGACGCCTTGCGTGAGGCGTTCCCGGACGCGGAGATTCATGTCGAGGATCTAGCCGGCGACGGCGACCATTACCGTGCGCGAATCACTTCGGCGGCGTTCAGCGGCCTGAACCGGATCAAGCAGCACCAACTCGTCTACAGCGCCCTAAAGGGCAAGGTGGGTGGAGAGCTGCATGCCCTGGCGCTTGAAACCGTGGCGCGAGACTAAGGGCGAGCCTGGCGATGCGCTACCGTCACTTCGGCGATTCCGGTAAGGCGGTCTCCGCAGTCAGCCTGCTCCTGACCGAGACGCCGGGCGTCTACAGCGCCGCCCAGTGGCGCGGCATGATCTTCTCGGCGATGGAAAACGGGGTCAACTGCTTCGACGCGCCCGCCGGTTGCGAGGCGATCGAAGAGGGCCTGGGCGCGGCCCTGCAGGCGGTCGAGCGCCGGCTGCTGTTCGTCATCCTGCGCGTGCGGGGCGACCATCAGGCGCCGATGAACGCCGCGCGCCTTTCGGAGCTCCTGCGCGGCGCGCTGAGCCGCACGGGCGCGGCCTATTTCGACGTACTTATGCTGGATTCCGCCGCGATCGCGAGCCTGACCCAGGATGGGCGCGAACTCTTGGCTGAGGTTCGCGCTGCGGCCATCGCACTGAAGATCGGCGTCAGCGGCGACGACGACATCGCCGCATCCTGCATCGGGGCCGAACCCTTCGACGTTCTCGCCACCCCGTTCAACCTGACCTCCGGGTGGACTGAGCGTCGCCGCCTGCGCGAGGCCGCAGAAGCGAACATGGTCATCATCGCCTACGACCCTGCGCCCCTAGAGATGCTGCAGGCGAACGGCGCGGGAGTCGGCAAGGCCACACGCAAGAACCCACTGAACGGCTCCGGCACCTACGCCTTCCTGCACGACACCCGCGGCTGGACCGCCGAGGAGCTGTGCCTGGCCTATGTGCTGACCGAGCCGTCGCTGGCCACCGTCCAGTGCCAGATCGCCCACGCCGAGATGATCGAGACGTTGGCCAATGTCGCCGAGCGCGATCCGCCGACCGGCCTCAGCGCCCAGATCGAGATGGCGCGCTTCAGTAAAGAACGCGAGCAACAGAAGAAGCGCGCCTGATCGTCGCCTTGACCTGAGGCTGCGCGCTCCCTAGCTCTCATGTGACCGCGCTTTTGAAAGAAACGCCCATGACCGACGTCGCCGTCGCCAATCCGATCCACGATTTCCTGGCCGCCGCCGTCGCGGAGAACCCGGTCGTCGTGTTCATGAAGGGTGTGCCGGAACAGCCGCGCTGCGGCTTCTCGGCCATCGTGGTGCAGATCCTCGATCACCTGGGGGTCGACTTCGTCGGCGTCGACGTGCTGCAGGACGACGCCCTGCGCAGCGGCGTGAAGTCGTTCTCGGACTGGCCGACGATCCCGCAGCTCTACGTCAAGGGTGAGTTCGTCGGCGGTTCCGACATCGTGCGCGAGATGTTCGAGTCCGGCGAGCTGAAGTCGCTATTCGCCGAGCAAGGCCTGCTGCACTAGCACTTCAGCGGGTGCGGGCGATGAGGCGCGGCGAGGGGTAGAAGCTCGGCGGTCCTTGCCGCGGCGCTCCGCAGATCTTCACCAAAGAGGCTTGCGCGCCCAAGCCGGGGACTCGCGCAGCCAGCTTGTAGACCGCCGTGCCGTCTGCCTGCGCGGCGCGCGGCGGCGCCCCCCCTGCGATGGTCCCAGCGTCCGCCGAAGTCTTGCCCGGCTCATAGAGCATGTAGGTAAGCATCCAGACCGCGCCGCCAGGCTTCGCCGGCGGCATCATCGGCCCGGCGCAGCGCCAGTCCTGGCTGTCGATGGGGGCGGCCGTCCAGTCCATGTCCGCCAGTCCTGCCGCCTGACGATAGGCGAGGAAGGCGGGGATCGCGCCGTTCGGCACATATAGTCGGTCGGCCGGCCCTCGCTCGCTCGCGACCTCTGCCAGAGCCGGACGCAGATCGCCGATCGAGTACGGCGGACTGAGCGCGAAGCTCTTGGCGATCTCAGTCAGGCTGCCGGCCAGCATCAGCGCCAACAACAGCAATAGCGGACCGCGATGCGGGCGCGAGCGCTCCACCAGCCAGTCGAGCCCGGCGCCCGCGGTCAGGACGAGCGTCGGGAGCATGAACAGCGTCAGGCGGTCGTACAGCGGATAGAGCTGCAGCGCCGAGGCCAGGAAGCCCGCGGCGAGGCCAGACCACCCCATCGCCGCAATCCAGGGCGAGCGGCGCGCCAGCAGGCAGACGCCCGCGAAGATCACCAGACCGACCGCGAAACGCGAGTCGCGACCGAACAGGAACTGCAACGTCTCGCGCGGCCAGGTCGCGTACCACTTGAGATCGCCGATCGAGGTTGGCGGAAACGGCGCATAGACGTTGCGGACGAAGAAGTCGTGTGCGCCCCCGGTGGTCACCACAGTGTCGGCGGTCTGCGGCGCGTAGAACCAGATCATCAACACACCGAACGCCGCCATCCAGAGCGCGCCAACCACTCCCAGGGCCACGGCCTCGACGCCGCGCCTGGCGATCACGCGATGGGCGAACAGCACGCCGCCGACGCCCGCGAGGACGAACACCGAAGCGAGCGACAGGGTGACGGCGACCAGGCCGGTCAGCGCCAGCGCCACGAGCCAGCCCCAGCTGCGTCCGGCCCTGGCCAAAAGGATCACGCCCAGCAGCAACAGCGCCACGGCGAAGAACAGATCCACCTCGTAGGGCTTCACCTCGGCCGCGTAGCGCAACAGCGGACGTGACAGCGCGAACAGGGTGAGCGCCGCTAGCGCCGCCCATGGGCCCAGCACTCGCCGCGCGAGGGCGCGGAACAACACCAGGCCGCCCAGTCCCGCGACCAGAGATGGCAGGCGCAGGGCATATTCGCTGCGAAACGGCAGGTAGGAGGCGAGCTTCTCAAGCTGGAGCCAGCCGATCGGCGCGACCTGATCGTACTCGAGGCGCCCCATAAGCTCGGTCGGGCTGAGGTGGCGGATGTTGAGGGCGATCATCGCCTCGTCCAGCCAGAACGCGCGCCCGCCGACGAAGTGGCCGATTTGCAGCAGCACGCCCACGGCGACGATCAGCCAACCGGCCGCCTCCAGTCGGTTGACGGTCCGGGCGGGTCGGACGGAGCGATCAGCGTTCAATGTATCGACCAACGCGATGTTTGCGTCCTTGAACCTCGGCCGGAGAGGGCCGCCCTGCGATCGCCAATCCCATAATCATCGCCCTGGCGCTTTGCACGCGAAAGCTTGGGCGCCCCGCTTAGAGCGAAGTAACCGCAGATTAGGCTTTCACGCTGCAGACTTCACCGGGTCAGGGGGCTGCTCCCCCATAAGGCCAGGAAGGGAAACGGCATGGTCAGCGCTCTGCTATTGAGTGTGGGTTTCGCCGTCTTCGTCGCCGGCCCGGTGGCCTTTTACCGGCCGATGCCGCTCTAGCCGACCGATGCCGCCGGCGCGCAATGCGGCCGGGCGCACGGACTTCGATCATGGCATGCTCGTTGCAGCCTGACAGCTGCGCCGGGGCCTTGCGCCGCCGGCCGTTCTCGCGCGGAATGGACCAGATGACCCTCGAGCCGAAGTCGAGCCGACCCGCCTGCCCGCGGCTCGGGCCTGGCCTGTGCGCCTGAAATGCTCGATGTCGCTATCATCGGGGCAGGCCTGATGGGCCGCTGGCACCTGGCGACGGCGCGCAGGCTGGGCGCCAGGATCGTCGCGGTCGTCGATCCGGACGCCGCAGCCGCCACGGCCCTGGCCCGAGACGCTCCCGGCGCGCTCACCTATCCCACCGCTCGAGCCATGTTGTCGGTGGGCGGCGTCGTGGCTGCCCATGTCTGCACGCCCGCGGCGACACACCTGCCCATCGCGCTCGAACTGATCGGCGCGGGCGTGCATGCCCTGATCGAAAAACCGGCGGTCGAGACCCGCGACGAGGCCGAACAGCTGGCGCAGGCCGCGCTCGCCGCTGGCGTGCAGATCTGTCCCGTCCACCAATACGCCTTCCAGCCGGCCCTCAGCCGCGCGATCCGGCGGCTGCCGGCGCTGGGCGCCCTGAGGCGCATCGACCTGGACATATGCTCCGCGGGAGCCGAAGGCGGCCCGGCTGCGCGACAGACCAAAGTGCTGGGCGAGATCCTGCCCCATCCCCTCTCCATAATTCAGCGCGTAACACCCGATGTAGCGCTCGACGCGCTAGACTGGCGCACCGTTCGCGCGGCCCCCGGCGAATTGCTGGCTACCGCTGACGCCCAAGGTGTGTTGATCAGCATCTTCATCAGCCTGGACGCCCGGCCGACGCGGTTCGCGCTGCAACTCCAGACGCGCGGCGGGACCATTGCCATCGACGGCTTCCACGGATTTTCAGTCGAGCTGGATGGCCAGGTGTCGCGCGTCGCCAAGATCACCGGGCCCTTCACCACCGCTGGTCGGACCCTGGCCGCGGCCTCGGCGAACCTGCTCGGTCGTGCGGCACGTCGCGAGGGGGCCTACGTCGGCTTGCGCGACCTGACGCGCGCCTTTTATTCGGCCGTGCGCGCGTCCGATCCCGCCGCCCAGCCGATCAGCCTAGACGCCATAGTCGCCGGCGCCGCGGCGCGAGAGACGATTCTTTCAGGATCCGCGCCATGAGCATGGACCTGACCGTCGTAATCGTACCGCTGGTGGGCGGCGCGGCGCTGAGCCGCTGCGTCGGCGACTTCCAGGCGCAAGGCATGAAGGTGATCGTCGTTGGTGACGCGGCGCGGGACGCCGGTTGCGCCCCTGTCCAGTTCATAGCGGCAGCGGACATGGCTGTGCCTGCCCGCCGACTGATCGGGCTGCGGGCGGCCCAGACGCGCTTCGTCGGCATGGTCGAGGACACCTGCGGACCCAGGACGAGCTGGGCGCAGGCCTGCTTGAGCGCGCTGAGCGAGGACGGCGTGGTCGCAGCAGGCGGCCCGATCGCAATCTCAATGGAGCTGTCGCCACGCCTACGGGCGCTGGGCCTGTGCGAGTACGGCCGCTTTGGGGAGGTCGCCGAGCGCCGCAGCGTCGGCGCCCTGCCTGGCGCGAACTTCGCCCTCGATCTTTCGGCGATCGACACCACCGGCTGGAGCGACGCCGACCTGGTCGACAACGCGCTCTTCGCGACCCTGCGCTCGACCGGCCGGCTGGTCATGGAGCCGGCGATGGGGGTGGAGTACCGCGCCGCGCACGCGGACGGCGCCGCGCTCTCCACCCGCTTCCACCACGGCCGCATCTATGGGGCTGGACAGACGGCGGGGCTGGGCCTCGCCCAACGCCTGATCCGCGCCGGCGTCGCCACGCTTGCCCCCGCCGTGTTGAGCGCACGCACGCTGGCCGTCGCGCCCCCCGCTTTGCGCGCCTCGCCGGCGACCCTCGCCTGGGCGGCGGGGATGCACCTCGCCTGGGGCGTCGGAGAGGTGCTGGGCAAGGCCGCAGGCGATCCGGGCTCCAGTCGCGGGCGGTGGATGTGAGCATGCGCATCGGCGTCGACGCGACCACGTGGTGGAACCGGCGCGGCTTCGGCCGCTTCACGCGGCTGTTGCTGGGGGCGATGTTGGATGCGCCGCGCGGCCACGAATTCGTGCTGTTCGTCGATCGCCCGCCCGAACCAGAGATGCTGCGTCCTGGCGTGAAGATCGTGCGCGTCGACACCCGCCGCACCGTCACCGAAGCCGCCGTCGCCGACGGCTCGCGCAGCGTCGGCGACCTGCTGGCCTTCCGCCGAGCGGTCGCGGCCCAGCGGCTGGACGTGATGTACTACCCGGCGGTCTATTCCTGGTACCCCGCGGGTCCGCGCACGCCCACCGTGGTGACCTTTCACGACGCGATCGCCGAGCACTTCTCCTCGCTGGTGTTCCCCTCCTGGCGCGGCCGGATGATGTGGGGCGCGAAGGTGTGGCTGGCCAAGACCACCGCGCGGCGCATCACCACCGTGTCGCAGGCAGCTCGCGAAGAGATCGCCGCCCACATGGGCATCGACCGCTCGCGCATTGCGGTGTTCCTGGAGGCTGCCGACCCCCGCTTCCAACCCGTCGCTGACTTGCCGGCGAGGCGCGCGATGCGCGGACGCCTGGGGCTCGATGCTGACGCGCGGTTGCTGCTCTACGTGGGCGGACTCGCGCCACACAAGAACCTGCTGAGGCTGGTCGAAGCCTACGCCGTGGCGCTCGACGACCCCGCAGCGGCCGACCTGCACCTCGTCCTGGCCGGCGATCCCAAGGGCGACGGGTTCCACTCCAACTACGAGGCGCTGCTGGCGCTGGTGGATTCCGACGCGCGCCTGACGGGCCGCGTGCGGTTCACCGGCTATGTTCCCGACGAAGACCTGCCGGCGCTTTACTCGGACGCGCTGATGGTCGCCATGCCGGCGCTGTCCGAGGGCTTCGGCCTACCGGCGGCGGAAGCGATCGCCTGCGGGACGCCGGTGATCGCAACGGCCGGCGGCGCCGTGCAGGAGGTGGTGGCCGGCGCAGGCCTGTTCTTCGATCCCCTCGACGTCGCCGACATGGCGGGTGTGATCGTGCGCTGTGTGTCGGACGAAGCGTTGATGGGCGGATTGCGCGCCGCGACCCTTCCCCGCGCAGCCGAACTGAGCTGGCCGCGCAGCGCACAGGGCCTGATCGAACTGCTGGAAAGCATCGGGGCGCGGCGCTGATGCGCTTCGCCATGGTCACCACCTTCTATCCGCCCTACGCGTTCGGCGGCGACGCAACCTATGTGCGCGGACTGGCGCGCGCGCTGGCCGCGCTCGGGCACGAGGTGGAGGTGATCCACTGCCGCGACGCCTACGCGCTGGGCGCGCACGGCGCGCACGGCGCGAGCCCGACGCCCGAGACCGACGACGCGGGGGTCGTGGTTCACACCCTGCATCACCCGCTGGGGGCGCTGTCGCCGCTGGTCACCCAGCAGACCGGTATGCCGGGCGTGAAGAACGGCGAACTGCGGCGCCTGCTCGACCGCGATTTCGACGTCGTCCACTTCCATAACATCTCGCTGGTCGGCGGGCCGGGCGTGCTGGCGCTGAGCCGTGCGCCGGTGACGCTCTACACGCTGCATGAGCACTGGTTGCTCTGTGCAACGCACATCTTCTGGAAGAACCGCAGTCACGCCTGCGACCACCGGACCTGCATCAGTTGCTCGATCCGCTCAGGCATACCGCCTCAGCTCTGGCGATACACGCCGCTGCGCGATGTGATGTTGCAGCATGTGGACCGGCTGATCTCGCCCAGCGAATACACCGCGCGGCGGCATCGCGAGCGCGGGGTCGTCGCACCGATCGAAGTGCTGCCGTTGTTCTCGGCGCTGGAGCCCGACGACCGCCGCCCTGCGTCGACGCCGGCCCGGCCCTACTTCCTGTTCGTCGGCCGGGTGACCGCCTCAAAAGGCGTTGAGGCCGCGGTGCGCGCATTCGCGCAGGCCGGCGATCTGGACCTGGTGGTCGTCGGCGCCGGCGACGCCCGCGAGGCGCTGGAGACACGTTATGGCGGCGAGCGTGTCCGCTTCACCGGCGGTCTGCCGCAGGCGGAGTTGGGGGCGCTGTACGCGGGCGCGACGGCGCTGGTGTTCCCTTCGCTGGCCCCGGAGACCTTCGGCCTCGCGGTGATCGAGGCCGCGGCCTTCTCCACCCCTGCCCTGGTGCGGTCCGGCGCGGGCGGCGCCGAGGAGCTGGTCGCGGACGGACAGTGCGGTCGACTGTACCAGAATGAGACGGACTTGATCGCTCAGGCGCGCGCGCTGATCGCCGATCCCGATCTTGCCCAGTCGATGGGCGAAGCGGCGCGTGGCGCCTACATGAAACGCTATACCCGTGAGCGCCACCTGGAAGGTTATCTCCGCATGATCGAAGCGATCCGCGCATCGAAGCCCGAACCTGCGATACGGACCGCCTGATGCGCGCAGTGATCACCTTCCATGCGATCGACGACGGGCCGCCGCCGCTGTCGTTCCCGCCGCAGTTGTTCAGGCGCCTGGTGGCGGCGTTGCGCGCGCACGACATCCCGATCCTGGGCCTGGGCGAACTGCTGAAGCCTGGCGCACGAGGCGTCGCCCTGACCTTCGATGACGGCATGACCTCACTCGCCCAGAACGCGGCGCCAGTGCTGAAGGACTTCGACGCGCCGGCGCACCTGTTCCTGACCACGGCGACGGCGGGCGGCGACAACCGCTGGCCCGGCCAGCCCGCGTCCGCGCCGCTGTATCAGATGATGTCCTGGCCGCAGATCGAAGCGCTCCCGGCCGCCGGCGTGATGATCGAGGCGCACACAGCCACCCACCCTGACCTCCGCAAGCTCAGCGACGGCCAGGTCGAGGCCGAGATGGAGGACGCCGACCTGACCATCTCGGCCCGGCTTGGCCGTGCGCCCCGCTTCTTCGCCTATCCGTACGGCTACCATGATGCACGGATCCGCAAGCTCGCCGGACGTCGCTACGAGGCCTGCGTCACCACCGAGTTGCGCTATGTGGGCGAGGATGCGCGAGCCGATGCGATACCGCGCCTCGACAGCCACTACCTGCGTCACACCGACCTGACCGGCGATCTCGCTGGTCCGGCGGCGCGGGCCTATCTGGAGGTGCGAAGGCTGATGCGACGCCTGCGCGGCCGCGGGTGAGCTCGGCCCCAGCGCTCGCGCCGGCGCTCAGCATCGTCGTGGCGGTTAAGGATGCGGACGCCAACCTGCCTGCGATCGTGGCGCTTCTGGGTCCCGCCGCGAGCGATAACGTGGAAGTGATATTCGTCGTTGCAGGCGCCCCGCCGCCCATTCTGACCCCGGCAGATGCGCCTTGGCGGGTCCTCGCTGCGGATCGCGCCGCACTTATACCCCACCTATGGCGGGACGGCGTAGAGGCAGCCTGCGGCAAGGCCGTGGCGATGACCACAGCGCATGCGATTCCCGCCTCCGACTGGGTCACAGCCCTGCTCTCCGCGGACCTGGAAACCTATGCCGGCGTCGGGGGAACCATCGACCTGGACCTAACCTGCTCACCCGTCCACCGGGCGATTTACGCCCTGAGGTATATGGACGTCTCGCCCCCGCAAACGGCTGGCGACGTGGAGGAAATCGCCGCGGACAATGCTGTCTATCGACGCGCCGACATCCTTGCCCAACCCGATCTTCTGGCCGAAGGATTCTGGGAGCCGTCGTTCCATCGGCGCTTCCGTGCGGCCGGCGAACGGCTGCGACTCGACCCCCGGATCGCCGTCGCCTACCGCGGTTGCGAACGTCCCGCAGACTTCGTGCGCCAAAGATTTGCGCACGGCCGGGCCTATGGATTCGATCGCGCGAGTATCGCTTCCCCGGCCAAAAGAATGCTGTTTCCGGTGCTGGGTCTGGCTGTCCCGGCGGTGCTGTTGGCCCGCATCCTGCGACGGATGCGATCGAAGTCCCGAATTGGGCGCGACGGTCTCCGAACTTTGCCCTGGCTCCTCTGGTTTACCTTGGGCTGGGGCTCTGGAGAGTTCAGCGGCTACGTCGACGCTCTGTTGAGGCGACCGAGGAAAGGCTAGATTTATCTAACCATGTTGATGCAGCGGGAGTTGCCCGAGACCGTCGCCCATCTCGATGCTCCGATCGGAGCCGAGGCGACCATCAGCGTCATCATGCCTGTCTTCAACGCCGCCCACTTCCTGCTGCGCACCCTGCCCCCGCTGGTGAAGATGCTGCGGCGCGGCGAAATCCTCGAAGTCATCGTCGTCGACGACGGCGCCACCGACGGCTCCGCCGCCGTGGCCGCCGAGCTGGGCGCGCGGGTGATCTCGTCGGGCGGCCGGTTGGGACCGGCCGGGGCCCGCAACGTCGCCGCCGCCCAGGCTATGGGTGACATCTTGTGGTTCGTCGACTCCGACGTCGTGGTGCGTGACGGCAGCCCGGCGCGCATTCGCGCGGCGATGAACGAGACCGAGGTCGTGGCCGTGTTCGGCTCGTACGACGACCGACCAGACGCGCCGAACTTCGGCTCGCAGTACAAGAACCTGCTGCACCATCATCACCACCAGATCGGCAAGCGCGACGCCTCGACCTTTTGGGCAGGCTGCGGCGCGGTGCTGCGCACGACCTATCAGAAGATCGGCGGCTTCGACGCGAAGCGCTACCGGTTCCCGTCGATCGAGGACATCGAGCTCGGCTATCGGATGGGCGACGCCGGCGGCAAGATCCGCCTGGATCCGGCCCTGCTGAGCACCCACCTGAAGTACTGGTCGGTGCCCGAGCTGGTGCGAGTCGACATCCTGCGTCGGGCCATGCCGTGGGCGCGGCTGATGCTCAACCGCTCCGACGTCACCGACGACCTCAATGTCGGCATGATCGAGCGCCTACGCGCCGGCTTGGCGGGCCTGGCCCTCATGCTGGTGCTGGCGACCCTGGGCGGCCTCGTGCCCTTGTGGACGCCGCTCGCCGCTTTCGCGATGGTGCTAGCCGCCAATTGGAAGCTGTTCAGCACCTTCCGCGAAGTGCGCGGCGCGCCGTTCGCGGTGTCGGCGCTGCTGTTCCATCAGCTCTACTACCTCTACAGCACCGCGGCCTTCGTCTGGTGCTGGTTCGAGGCGCGGATCGGGCGCACCGTGCGTGCATGATTTGGTGCTGCCCTCGTTGCCATGGTGCGCTTGGCGCTGCGGGCGACGAACTGGCCTGCTCTGATTGTGGGCACCTTTATGCGCGCGTCGCGGGAATACCCGATCTTCGCGTGCCCACCGATGCCTGGATCGATTTCGACGAGGATCTGAGCATCGCGCGCGACCTTGCCGCAATGTCCGAGGCGAGCCTCCCTGAGCTCGTTCGAAGCGTGTACGCCCGTCGCCCAGGTTGGGATGAGGGCCGCATCGCCATGAGAACGCGCCAAGTCCTGAGTGCGCCAAACCGCCTTGAGCGCGACCTTGATGAATGGTTCGCCCGCCCCCGTCAGCATGACGACAGACCGTTCCTCGACCTAGGCTGCGGCGCGGGAATGCTGATCGCCGCAGCGCACAAGTGCGGCCGTCGGGGTGTGGGAATTGACGTTTCGATGACCTGGCTGGTGGTCGCCAAACGCCTGATCGCAGATCATGGCGGCGAGCCTGTTCTGGCGGCGGCGGTGGGCGAGGCCCTGCCGCTGCGCGATGCGTCGGTCAGCGCCATCGTCTCGCTGGACGTGATCGAACATGTGCGTGACATGCCGCGCTATCTCCGGGAGATCAATCGCGCGATCGCTTCGCAAGGGATCGTTGTGCTTACGACGCCAAACCGCTTCAGCCTCTCGGCGGAGCCTCATGTCGGCGTCTGGGGTGTCGGCTGGCTGCCCAGGGCCTGGCAGGCGGAATTCGTGCGCCGGCAAAGCGGCAAGTCCTACGATGATACCCGGTTGGTCAGCAGTTTCGCGCTGCGAAAGTTGATACGCGCCAATACTGACTTGTCGTTCCGCCTCGCCACCCCGGCGGTTCCGAGCGAGGAAATCGCGCGATTTGGCAGAGTGAAAGCCAATTTAGCGAGATTTTATAATTGGCTCGTTAAGTCTCCTGCGATGCGCCCGGCCTTTCTGCTGGTCGGTCCCTTCTTCCGCGTCGAAGCGATGAAGCGCTGAAGCAGCCCGCGTTCGAGGCGTTATAGGATTTCCGTGCCAGTAAGCGCCATGCACGCCTCCAGGACTTCTGAATGATTGATCCTCTTCGATCGGAGCTGTCCGTCGTCATCGGCCGCGTCAGCACCGAGGACGGCGACCGGATTCTGGAGACTCTCGCTTCACTCGACGAGCAGCAGGGCGAGCGCATCTGCGAAGTCGTGCTGGCCGACCGGCTTGGCGGAGCGGTGAGCGCGGAGATCGCGCGCCGCTATCCGCATGTGAAGATCATCCCCTGCGATCCCGGCATGGCGTTGCCGGAAATGCGCACGATCGCGCTAGAGGCCTCAACAGCCGCGATCGTCGCGGTGACGGAGGATCATTGCGTGCCGGCCCCGGGGTGGATCGGCCAGATCCTCAGCGCCTTCGAAAGCCGTCCCGACGTTGTCGCCGTCGGCGGGTGCGTCGAGAACGGGGTCCATGACACCGGCTTCGACTGGGCGACTTTCCTCTGCGAATACAGTTTCTTCTCCCCACCGGTTGCGGAAGGTGAGACGCAGATCCTGCCCGGCATGAACGTCGCCTACCGCCGCAGCGCCCTGGCCGCCGTGCCGCGCGCGCGGCTGGTCGAGGGGTTCTGGGAGACCACCGTGCACCCCCTGCTGCTGGCGGCGGGCGGGCGGTTCGAGTCGCGCAACGCGATCAAGATGTTCCACTGCAAGAAGTTCTCGGTGTCGCTGTTCACCGCCCAGCGCTTCGTCTACTCGCGCTACTTCGCCGGCATCCGCTTCGGGCGCGGCGACGTGGCCAAACGGCTGGTCGCAACCGCGGCTTCCGTCGCCCTGCCGCCGCTGCTGCTGTGGCGGATGACCAAGGCCGCCTCCGCCAAGGGGCTCAACAAGGAATTCGGCCGCGCCCTGCCCGCCCTCGCCATGCTGGTGGTGGTGTGGGCGTTCGGCGAGATGGTGGGCTACATCGCCGGGCCAGGCGACGCGCTCGCCCGCATCGAATGAGCGGCGGCGCGCCGGACTTGGTTTGCCCCGCGTGCCGCTCTCCCGTGCGGCGCGCCGCCGACGCCTACGACTGCGCGGCCTGCGGGCGCAGCTATCCGGTGCTGTTCGGGATCGCCGATTTCCGCCTGCGTGGCGACCGCTATCTGACCATCGATGCAGAACGCGAGAAGGCGGGGCGCCTGCACGCCTTCGCCGCCGGCACGGACTTCGCCGGCTTGGTGCGTCGCTACTACGAGATCACCGACGACATCACTCCGCGCCAGGCGGAGAGTTACCTGCACGCGCTGTTGGACGCGCCCGGCCGCGCTCAGGCCGGGTTAAGCGCCCTCGAGCCCCCCCAGGGCCTGCTGCTCGATGCGGGCTGCGGCGCCGGCGGAGCGCTGGTGGCGGCGGCCGACCGCTGGAAGGGACTGGTCGGCCTGGACGTGGCGTTGCGCTGGCTGGTGATCTGCGCCAAGCGGTTGGAAGAGGCAGGCGTCGAGGCGCTGCTGGTCTGCGCTGAGATCGAGGCCGCACCCTTCGCAGACCATCAGTTCGACGCCGTGCTGGCCGCCGACCTGCTCGAGCATGTGCGCGCGTTGACCCCGGCCCTCGAAGGCCTTGCTGACCAACTCTCGCCCCAGGGTCGCCTGTGGTTGTCGGCGGCCAATAGCCATTGGATCGGACCGCATCCGTCGACCGGACTGTGGGCCGCGCATGCGCGGTCCGCGGCGTCGCGCGCCCGCAAAGGGTCGGGCGGCGTCGATCCTCTGCGCCACGTCCTGCCGCTGAACGCCGCGCGCGTGGCGCGCGCCGCCCGCGACGCCGGGCTCGACGTGATCTCGACGCGCGCCAAACGGTTGAACCGCGCCCAGATCGCCGGCGCACGAGGCCTGGCCAGACCCGCGGCCGGCCTCTACGCCGCCGCAAGCCAGACGCCAGGCGTCAGCCAGGCGCTGGCCGCCGTCGGCCCGATGTTTGAGATCCTCGCCCGCCCCGCAGCGGGCCGCCCCATGGGAGCACGACCTTGAGATTTGGACTGATCGGCGCAGGCGGCATCGGCGCGGTGCGCGCCCAGGCCCTGACGCGCAGCGCAAACTGCACCCTCGTCGCCGTGCACGACGTCGACCCGGCCCGCGCCCGTCAAGCCGCGCCCCAGGCGGCATTCCACGCCGATGTGGCGAGCCTGCTGGCGTCGCCAGACGTCGACGCGGTGGTGATCGCCACCCCGCCTCAGTTCCACGAGCGCCTGGCGATCGACGCCATGGACGCCGGCAAGCACGTGCTGGTCGAAAAGCCGATGGCGGCCAGCGTCGAGGCGTGCCGGGCGATGACCGAGACGGCGAAGCGCACGGGACGCACGCTCGCCGTGGGCTTCAACCATCGCTACTTCGAGGCCCTCAAACTGTTGCGCGACACGGTTGCTTCCGGAGAGCTGGGCACGCTCAGCCATGTGCGCGCCTACGCCGGGCACATGGGCCTGGCCGAGTTCAAGGCGCCGTGGATGTACGATCCGCAGGTGATGGGCGGCGGCGCGCTGTTCGACAACGGCATCCACGTGCTGGACCTGGTTCGCTACGTGATGGGCGACGTGACCGAGGTGTTCGGCCATGCTTTGCACAAAGTCTGGAACCTGCCCGCCGAGGACAATGCGCTGGCCTTGCTGCGCAACGCCGACGGCGTGGTCGGCAGCCTGCAGGCGAGCTGGAGCGAGTGGAAGGGCTACCAGTTCCACATCGAGGCCTATGGCGCGCACGGCATGGCGCGGGCCTATTACGCGCCCATGCAGGCCACCGTGATCACTATGGACAAGCCGGGAGGCGCGCGCCGCGTGCAGCGGCTGTTCTATCCCAAGGCGATGCTGCGCGAGAAGCTGCAGGGCTGGCAGAGCACGGTGATCGCCGCCTTCATCGAGGAGTTCGACGATTTCATCGCCGCCACCCGTGGCGAGCCCGGCAGCGGTCGCGCGGCGAGCGGCGTTGATGGCCTGCGTTCGGTGGAGGTCGCCAAGGCGGTGTACGAGAGCGGCGCGAGCGGGCGCGCGGTGATGCTGGAGCCGTTGAACTAGGCCAGACGCGCGCGGGCTCCCCCCTCGCCCGCCACATAGCCCATGAACTCGCCGGCGGCCCACGCGGTCTCGGCGGCGATGATCTGGACGAGATGGGGGGCGAACGCCCGTCGGGCGTAGCGCGCGTGCGCGACGATCCTCAGGGTCCGCACCAGCGGCAACAGGGGCGTGGCGGCGAGGTAGCTGAGCCGCGCCATAACGCCTGCGTCCGTCGCGCGCTCGGCGGCATAGCATCGGGCGTGCCGGAAGCGGTGACGTCGGTAGGCGGCCGCGCCGTAGGTCTTGCGGTAGCCGACCACCGCCTCCTCTACGGGTTCCGGCGCCGGCAGGCCTTCGCGGGCCAACAACGCCAGGAGGCGGGTCTTCACAAATCCGTCGGCGCGGCTCACCCCGCTGTCCTGAGCCAGCGCCCGACGCACCGCGACGTTGACGCCCGGGACCTCGGTCAAGCCCGCCGCCAGCGGCGGATCGAACTGCACATATTCAACCAGATAGCCCAGAGAGTTGCGGTCGCCCGGCGGCCAGTCGCATGCCACGGGCCCAAAGAACGCCACCCCGCCCTCGCCGGCCTTGGCCAGCATGGCGACCAGCCAGCCAGGACGCGGCGGGCAGCGCAGGTCGAGGAACACGACATAATCGCCCTGCGCCCTGGCGAGCCCTTGCCCCCACAATTCGAAGATCGACATCGCCGTCGGCGCGTCGGCGCGAAGCAGGCCGGCCACGTCCGGCGCAGGCGCGTCGGGATTGCGCGCCACGATCACCTCCACCTCTGGGTTGTCGAGGCCGCCTTGCCTGTGGAGTGCGTCGACGAAGGCCGCGGTGTCCGCCGGGCCGGGCGCGGCGATCACCAGGGACAGGATCACAGCGACAGGTTCACGGAGCGAAGGCGCGCGGCGAGCCGCCATCCGCGGCCGACTCGTAGGCCGCGGCCAGCAGGCGCAGGGTGCGGGTGGAATGCTCCAGCGCGCACGGCGGCGTCTCGCCTCGCTCGATTGCGGCCAGAACGTCGGTGAGCAGGCGGGCGGTGGCGTCGGGGAACAGGTCGATCGGCGCCGTGGCCAACCGCTCCATACGCTCCTCGCGGAAGAGGCGCGCAGTTCCGCCCATGGCGACCTCGACGTCGACGAACGGCTTGCGGGTGCGCGTATTCAGGCCGGCCGCGGCCTGCAGCCGCCCGCCGATGCTGGTCTCGATGATCGCCTCGGTCCCATCGAGGCGGATGTCCAGGTAGCGGTGGCGTCCGGGCGACAGGCGGTCGAGCAGGATCAGCGCCATGCGCTCGCCGCTGAACTCAAGTTCGACGATGTTCAGGTGGTCGGGCGCAGACGGTCCGGCGGGCCTGGGCATACGGGCGCGGATCGAGATCGGCGCCGCATCGAAGAAATATTGGGCGAGGTCGAGCACGTGGGTGCCGAACTCCTTGAAGGTGCGCTGGGGATCGAGGCCCCGCCAGCCTTCCTCGGTCTCGGGCGTCACGATGAAGGTCTGCTGCAGGGTGATGAACTGCAGCTTGCCGAAACCGGGTTCCGCCATCCGCCGCTTCGCCGCCGAATGGATCGGCATCCAGGGGAATTCGCTGTTGACCACCACGTGACGACCAGCGGCGCGCGCCAGTTCGGCCAGCGCCTCGGCGTCCTCGATGCGCTCGGCCAGCGGCTTTTCGCAGAACACATGGCAGCCGGCCTCAAGCCCCAGCTTGGTCAGGGCGAAATGGGAGTCCGGCGGCGTGACGATGAACAGCATGTCGGGGCGCGTCTGGGCCAGCAAGGCTTCCACGGAGTCGAAAAGCGGAAAGCCGAAGCCCTCTTCCGGTCTCTGAAGGTCGAACCCACCGACGCATTCGAGGTTCGGCAGCTTCCTGAGCGCCGGAAGATGTATCGCGCGCGCGGCTCGACCCAATCCGGCAATAGCGACTCGCTTGACCATCCAAACCTCATTCCGACAAAGAACACGGAGCTTTAGGCTTCGCATGTTACCGCGGAGCAAACCGATGCGCCGCACTGCGACAGTTCGGACCAGCGGACATTGGAACCATGGACCCTGACCATGCTTGACGCGAGTTCACCAACGGAACGCCGCAAGGCGATAGATGCCGGGAGTTATGACGCCACGGCTGGCGCGTTTGACGCCCTCACCGAGCGGTTCGCCGCACCTCTCGCCGAGAGGATGCTCGATCTGGCGTCCCTGAAGCCCACCGACAGCTTGCTCGACGTGGGAGTCGGCACGGGGCTTGTAGCCTTGCGCGCGGCCGCGCGACTCGAACGGGGCGAGGTGGTGGGGATCGATCATTCTGAAGGCATGTTGTCTCAGGCGATCGCCAAGGCCGTTGAGCAGGGCGTGGCCGACCGAACCGCATTTCTGACCTGTGACGCCGAGGCGTTGGTGTTTGAAAACGACGCTTTCGACGCCGTGGCCTCGCTGTTCGTGCTGATGCACCTGCCTAATCCGCTAGCGGCGACGCGTGAGATGTTTCGCGTGCTAAAGCCGGGTGGACGCGTGGTGATCGCTGTTGGCAGTGGTCCGCAGCTGGCGTCGATGCAGGGTTTGGCTGCGGCAGCACGTGCCGCGCCGACTTGGTTATCACAAAGATGCGGCCAGCTTCTGCTAGCGCCCCAGTACCTTCGCGGCCTGATGATTGAGCATGGCCTCTGGAGCCATCAGGCAGACGACCCTCACTCGCACAGGGTCTCGGTCAGGGACCTGTTGCGCACGTCGGGGTTCGCTTCTGTGAGCACGTCCTGGCTCGGCGCCGCGGTCGAACTGGAGCCTGAGGATTTCTGGTCGGTGCAAGCGATCTACAGCAGCGGTCCCCGTATCCGTCTGAGCAGTCTCGAGCCAGAGCGGGTAAGTGCGCTGAAGGCCGACTTCATGGAACGTACCGGGCGGGTGCGAACTCGGGGCGGCCGACTGGTGTATCAGTACGGCGCGCTGTTCCACGTGGCCGTAAAGCCGAAGTAACCGCGGGCCGCCAAGCGGCGGTACGGCGCCTGGAGGGGCGATGCAGTGGCCAACGAGGATGTCTTCTTCTACGTTAACGGCCCGGCCCGACTGTTGATGAGCTGCGTCATCGCAGACGAACTTTTTCCCAACCATCGCAAGCACCTGATCCTGCTCGATCAGTTCGGCTATCGTTACGAAGGCTTATTGCCTCACCTTGCGGATAGGTTCGAGAGGGTCATTCGCTTGCCCTTGCCAGCGGAGCGCTATTCGCACGCCGATCAGTTCATCGGCACGTACTTCAACCGCTTCCCTCAGTTACGCAGCTTCCTGCGGCCGGACTCGACGGTCATCCTGTTCGGTATCCGGTCGCCGGCGCAGAAGTTTATGGTTAGCTATGCGAAACGCCTGAATTGTCGCGTCGAAATCTACGCCGAGAGCTTGGCCGTAGATCGATACTTCACAGCTCGCCCGTCTGAAACAGTTGTGACCGCCCTGGGCCGCCGACTGTTTCGGCGCGCCTTCGATTATCAGCATGACTACGATGTCTTCTATGTGCCGGACCCTGATGTTTATCAGGACTCCCCCTGGCGCTCCAAGCTCGCGAAGATGTTCGACTTGTACGGCGCACCTAGCTTCCGGCGTTACGCCGAGTTGTTGACCCGCGAGGTCGATTTGACCGGCCTCGACCTCTACGACACGGTGCTGCTGGGTCAGCCTCTCTCCAACTACGAGACGTTCCTCACGCCGTCGCAGGAGGAAGCCATGCTGCAGACCATGATCGGTGAGCGAGCTGTGCTGGTGCTGCCTCACCCGAACGAACGGCTTGATCCGGGTAGAGACAAATATCGCGTTCTGCCCAATGCGAAAGTGTTAAAGGGGGAAATCCCAAGCGAGCTTCTTTTGCTTGCTCTATATCCTAAAGAAACAATTACATTCTATTCTACCGCTAGCGTAAATTACGCGATGATGAATAAGTCTTCCGTAAATTTATTTTACCCTATACATAAAACAAAATTCGACATGCTTTGTCGATTTCAAAGGTCTCTCCCGAACATGGTGGTGAGTTCCGATTTCCTGATCTCACACGACCCGTATGCAGCGTCCGG
The DNA here is from genome assembly GCF_030693805.1 of Phenylobacterium sp. Lineage (GTDB taxonomy): Bacteria > Pseudomonadota > Alphaproteobacteria > Caulobacterales > Caulobacteraceae > Phenylobacterium. Next base: position 80 of record NZ_JAUXZW010000253.1, on the reverse strand, counting down.
AACCTAGACGTTGACCGAGCTGAAGGGCGCAGCCACAGACGTCCCGGGAGACACATCCGGGCCGAGGCCGGCGGTCGCAC